>NZ_JAQGLA010000049.1 GCF_027853915.1 Saccharopolyspora oryzae | reverse complement strand
CGGCGCGCTCGTTGATCTCATCCAAAACCGCATCGGCCGATTCGCGGTCCAACGTGTGATCCGCATCCGTGAGCTTCCGCTCGGAATACGTGTCGGGCACCTGCTTGACCAGGACGACGATGTTCATGGGCCCTCTTCGACCTCCTGCGGACTGACGACGCTCGCTGGCCCTCCAGCGGCTTTGCTTGCGGACCCGGCGCTGTGCGGTCCGGGTAGGTTGACCTTGCCATGCCCCTGGTTGAAAAGCACAGTGATGCCAACCACCGGCTATGTTACTCATCGGTAGCACGGCTGCACACCAGGCCCCGCACGTGACGGTACTCACCTTTCCCGACCTCGATGGAAGCGGAGTGGCGCGAACGTCTCCACGGGGCAGATATGAAGAATGTTTACCTCTTAGTAGCCTGGCCGCATGAGGCAACGCGTCGCCATCGTGACCGACTCGACGGCTTCCATCCCGCTCGACGTCGCCGACCAGCTCGGCATCTCGGTCGTCCAGCTGGAGCTGAAGGTCGGCGAGGAGCAGAACGACGAGCGCCGCGTACCGCACGCCCAGCTGGCCCAGGCGATGGCCGCGGGCACCCCGGTGGCCACCGCCGAACCGCCGCCGCCCGCCTTCTACTGGAACTACAGCGACGCCGTGGCCTCCGGCGCCGAGGCGATCATCTCGGTGCACATCTCCGAAGGCCTGTCCCGCACTTGCGAATCGGCCCGCATCGCGGCGGCCGAGATCGGCATCCCGGTCTACGTGGTCGACTCCCGGCTGGTCGGCCTCAGTCTCGGGTACTCGGTGATCGCCGCAGCCGAGGCCGCGGCCGGCGGTGCGACGCCGCAGGGCGTCATGGGCGTGCTGGACCGGCGCCTGCGCAGCACGATGCAGCTGCTCTACGTGGACACGCTGGAATACCTGCAGCGCGGCGGCCGGATCGGCCGGGCGCAAGCGTGGCTCGGCCAGACGCTGTCGATCAAGCCGGTGCTGGCCCTCAAGGAGGGCATCATCGACCAGCACGCCAAGGGGATCGGCATCGATCGCGCGCTGAAGAAGGCGGTGACCACCGCCGTCGAGCGAGCGGGCAACGCCCCGGTCGACATCGGCGTCGAGCACTTCGAGTTCGCCGACCGCGCCAACCAGGTGCTCGACGGGCTGCGCTCGAAGCTGCCCCAGATCCAGCGCGCCACCGTGGCGGAGACCAGTGCGATCCTCGGCGCCCACGCCGGACCGGGCGCGCTCGGCGTGACCGTCTCCCCCGTCTGATAGCTCTTCCGCCTCCGCAGCTTGGAGACTCGGGACGCCCGAACCCCAAGCTGCGGAGGCTCTTCATGAGAAGACGCGAAAACCGTTCTAACCACACACCAAACCAGCCTGCGAAACGCAGAACCCGTTAATCCCGAACGGTTTTCAGCAAACTAGTTCCCGGCTTCCACTCCGTCGAGTGATGCAAACGGCTGTTCGACTCCGGATACTCGATTTCGGGGCAGCGCGAAACGCACGAAACCCACTCCCGCGCTGCGCCCGCCCACCCGAAACCGATTCCGGAGGAACCCCATGTCTTCGAGCACCGTGCTGTTCCCGCTCGTCGGATCAGCGCTCCAGCTTGTCCATCGCGCGGTGGATTCGCTTCACCGACACCGGGAACGCCGTGCCGAGCGACTGCGCGAACAGGCTGACCCGCAGCTCCTCGATCATCCAACCGACGTGCAGCAGGGCTTCGCTCGGATAGCGGCCCTGCGGCACCCCGGCCAGCAGATCCCGATAGCGCTGCTCGACCTCGTCGACCTGGTACATCCAGTCCCGGTCGCGCTGCGGGTGGTACTGCAGCTTGTCCAGCCGCTGCTCGATCGCGTGCAGGTAGCGCACGAGGTCGGACAGCCGCGCGTACCCGGTTGTGGTCACGAAGCCGGGCCGCAGCAGCGCGTCCAGCTGGTCCCGGATGTCGGCGTAGGACTCGCCCGGCAGCACCTTGGCCCGGTCCGCGAGTGCGGACTCGACCCGCTGCGCGGTGACCAGCACCTGTTCCACTTTGGACATCGCGTCGACGGTGACCGCACCCAGCTGCGCCCGTACCTTGTCCTGCAGCGCGCTGAACGCCGCCTCGTCCCAGACCGGGCCGCCGTTGTCCGCCATCAGCTTGTCGACGGCGCAGCGCAGGCAGTCGTCCAGCACGGTGTTCAGGTCGCCGTGCCGGCTGCCGCCGAGCACCAGGCGGGTGGTGCCGCTCATGCCGCGCTGGATGGACTTCACCGGCGAGGGGATGTTCAGCAGCAGGAGGCGGCGGGTGCCGTCCCACAGCGCCCGGCGCTGCTCCTCCTCGGTGTCGAACATGCGCACCGCGACGCTGTCGCCGTCGTCGACGAGCGCCGGGTAGGCCTTCACCGGGTGACCGGAGCGCTGCTGCTCGAAGGTGCGCGGCAGGTTGCCGAAGCTCCAGGAGCGCAGTCCTCGCTGCTCGATGTCGTCGGCGGCCGCGGCAGCGGAGATCTCCGCGCGCAGCTTGGGCTTCAGCTTCCGCTTCAGGGCCTCCAGGTCCTTGGACTCGGCGAGCTTGCGGCCCTTGCCGTCCACCACGCGGAAGGTCATCTTCAGGTGGTCCGGCACCTTGTCCAGGTCCCACTCGGTGCCCGGCACCGCGATGCCGGTCATCTGCTTGAGGCCCTGCTGCAGGCTCTCCAGCAGCGGAGCGGCGAACGGCTCGATCCGGGACAGCACCGCCTTGGCGAAGTCGGGGGCCGGCACGAAGTTCCGGCGCAAGGTCTTCGGCAGCGACTTCAGCAGCGCGGTGACGAGTTCCTCGCGCAGTCCCGGGATCTGCCAGTCGAACCCGCTCGGGTCGACCTGGTTGAGCACCGGGAGCGGGATGTGCGCGGTCACGCCGTCCGCATCGGCACCCGGTTCGAACTGGTAGGACAGCGCCAACCGGAGCCCGCCCTGCGGCCAGAGGTCCGGGTAGTCCTGGTCACTGACCGCCGCCGACTGCTGGTTGATCAGCATCGACTTCTCGAAGTTGAGCAGGTCGGGCTGCTCGCGGCGCATCTTCTTCCACCACGAGTCGAAGTGCCGTCCGGAGACGACTTCCTCGCCGACGCGCTGGTCGTAGAACTCGAACAGGGTCTCGTCGTCGACCAGGATGTCGCGCCGCCGCGCGCGCTCCTCCAGGTCCTCGACCTCGTCCAGCAGCGCCCGGTTCTCGTGGAAGAACTGGTGCCGGGTGTCCCAGTCGCCTTCGACCAGCGCGTGCCGGATGAACAGCTCGCGGCTGAGCTCCGGGTCGATGCGCCCGTAGTTGACCTTGCGCCCGACCACCAGCGGAACGCCGTAGAGGGTGACCCGCTCGGCGGCGACCACGGCCGCACGGTCCTTCTCCCAGTGCGGTTCGCTGTAGGTGCGCTTGACCAGGTGCTGCGCGAGCTGCTCCACCCAGTCCGGCTCGACCTTCGCCACGATGCGCGCCCACAGCCGGGAGGTCTCCACCAGCTCGGCCGCCATCATCCAGCGCGGTGGCTTCTTGAACAGCGAGGATCCGGGGAACACCGCGAACTTGGCGTTGCGGGCGCCCTGGTACTCGTTGCTGCCGCGCCCCGGCGGGCCCTTCTTGTCCTGCCCGGACTTCTTGTCGACGTCCTTGAGGCCGATGTGCGAGAGCAGGCCGGCGAGCACCGACTGGTGGATCCGCGCCGGGTCGGCCTCCTGGTCGTTGAGCGTCAGGCCCATCGACCGGACCATCTGGCGCAGCTGGCCGAAGAGGTCCTGCCACTCGCGCACGCGCAGGTAGTTGAGGAAGTCCGTGCGGCACAGCTTGCGGAACTGGTTGGACGACAGCTCCTTCTGCTGCGTCCGCAGGTAGCGCCACATGCTGAGGTAGGTGAGGAAGTCGGACTCGGCGTCCTTGTCCACGAAGCGCGCGTGCTTCTGGTCGGCCGCCTGCTGCTTGTCCGTGGGCCGCTCGCGCGGGTCCTGAATGGACAGTGCCGCGGCGATGACCAGCACCTCGCGCAGGCAGCCGTTGCGATCGGCTTCGACGACCATCCGGGCCAGCCGCGGGTCGATCGGCAGCTGCGCGAGCTTGCGGCCGACCGGGGTGAGCCGCTTGGCCAGCTCGGACTTCGAGTTGTCCAGCGCGCCCAGTTCCAGCAGCAGGTTGATCCCATCGGTGATCTGCCTGCGGTCCGGCGGTTCCACGAACGGGAAGGACTCGATCTCGCCGAGCCCCAGCGAGGTCATCTGCAGGATGACCGAGGCCAGGTGGGTGCGCAGGATCTCCGGGTCGGTGAACTCCGGACGGGACAGGAAGTCCTCTTCGGAGTAGAGCCGGACGCAGATGCCCTCGGAGACCCGGCCGCAACGCCCCTTGCGCTGGTTCGCCGAGGCCTGCGAGACCGGTTCGATCGGCAGCCGCTGCACCTTCGTGCGGAAGCTGTACCGGGAGATGCGCGCGGTGCCCGGGTCGATGACGTACTTGATGCCCGGCACCGTCAGCGACGTCTCGGCCACGTTGGTGGACAGCACGATCCGGCGCCCGGAGTGCGGCTGGAACACGCGGTGCTGCTCGGCGGCCGACAACCGCGCGTACAGCGGGACGATCTCGGTGCCGGGCAGCTTCTGCTGCTTCAGCGCGTCCTCGGCGTCCCGGATCTCCCGCTCGCCGCTGAGGAAGACCAGGATGTCGCCTGGGCCCTCGGCGCAGAGCTCGTCCACCGCCTCGCAGATCGCCTGGGTCTGGTCGCGCACCACGTCCTCGGACTCGTCCGAGTCGTCCACCAGCGGCCGGTAGCGGACCTCGACCGGGTAGGTGCGGCCGGAGACCTCGACCACCGGTGCGTCGTCGAAGTGCCGCGAGAAGCGCTCCGGATCGATGGTGGCCGAGGTGATGATCACCTTCAGGTCGGGGCGGCGCGGCAGCAGCTGCTTGAGGTAGCCCAGGATGAAGTCGATGTTGAGGCTGCGCTCGTGCGCCTCGTCGATGATCAGCGTGTCGTAGCGCCGCAGCAGCCGGTCGTGCTGGATCTCGGCGAGCAGGATGCCGTCGGTCATCAGCTTGACCAGCGTGTCCTCGCTCGCGCGTTCGGTGAACCGCACCTGGTAGCCGATGGCATCGCCGAGCTCGGTGTCGAGTTCCTCGGCCACCCGCTCGGCGACGGTGCGCGCCGCGAGCCGGCGGGGCTGGGTGTGCCCGATCATGCCCTGCACGCCGCGACCGAGCTCCAGGCACATCTTGGGCAGCTGGGTCGTCTTCCCGGAGCCCGTCTCACCAGCGACGATGACGACCTGGTGATCGCGGATCGCGGCGATCAGGTCGTCCCGGCGCTGGCTGACCGGAAGGTGCTCCGGGTAGCGGACCTCGGGCACGTTGGCGCGCCGGTTCTCGATGCGCAGCTCCGCGGCCTCGACATCAGCGGTGATCTCGTCGACCACCGACTGCAGGGCCTGCGGATCGCGGATCTTGCGCGCCCCCTCGATGCGGCGGCGCAGCCGACGCTGGTCGTGCAGCATCAGCGCGGGCAAGCGGTCCCGCAGACCAGCGAGCGGAGATTTCACAGACGTACCCATACTCCGGACAAGCATAGAGAAGGCGCCGTCGGCTCTGCCTCTGGTTTTCGCCACCCTCACACCGCACGGCGAACGCGTCACCAGGTGCGATCAGACGTACCCCGCGCGGCGCGGGGCCGGAGGGCTCGGCGGCGGCATCTCGTTCCGCCGCCGAGCGGGGGAGAACAGCTCGGCTCAGTTGCCGGTGAACTTCGCCTTGCCCGGACCGTTCTCGATGAACGAGCGCATGCCGATCTTCTGGTCCTCGGTGGCGAACGTCCCCGCGAACAGGTGCGTCTCCAGCTTCAGACCGTTGTCCAGGTCCAGGTCCAGCCCGCCGTCGACAGCGGCCTTGGCCGCGGCCAGGGCGCGGGCGGCGCCGTTGGAGAACTGCTCGGCCCAGCGCCGCGCCGCCGCGTACACCTCGGCGGCCGGCACCAGCTCGTCGACCATGCCCAGCGACAGCGCTTCCTGCGCGCCGACGAACCGGCCGGTGTAGATGATGTCCTTGGCCTTGCTCGGCCCGATCAGCCGCGCCAGCCGCTGCGTGCCACCGGCGCCGGGGATCACGCCCAGCAGGATCTCCGGCTGGCCGACCTTGACGTCGTCCGCGGCGATGCGCCGGTCGCAGCTCAGCGCCAGCTCGAAACCGCCGCCGAGGGCGTACCCGGTGAGCGCGGCGACGGTGGGCTTCGGGATCGCGGCGACCTGGCTCATCGCGTCCGACAGGCCGCGCTGCTCCTTGCGCGCCATGTCCGCGTAGGACATGTCGGCCATTTCCTTGATGTCCGCGCCCGCGGCGAAGACCTTCTCCCCGCCGTAGACGATCACGGCGCGGATGTCGTCGCGCTCGGCAGCCTCGATCGCGACTTCCCGCAGCTCGACCTCGATCTGCCGGTTCAACGCGTTCATCTTGGGCCGATCCAACCGGATCGTCCCGATCGCGCCGTCCACCTCAAGCCTGACGAACTCGCCCACGCAGCAACCTCCTCGTCGAACCGCCACTCGCCGCGCAGGCTATCGCGCCAACCCCGACAACTGCTGTGTCACGGATCTCAGAACAATGTCCGAAGCTCTCGTTTCGCGTGGCGGTGCAGATTCTCAGACGTCGCCTGGCGAGGACAGCCCTTTTGCCGTGCATCGGCATACATAAAAGGGGATCCCCGCAGCCAGGCGGCGTCTGAGGTTCCGCCACCCGCACCGTCACGCAAAAAGAGCCTGGAAACAGGCCCGTCAGCGGCGGCGGGCGAAGTAGCGGTTTCCGCTGCGCTGCAGCTCGAGGTCCTGGTCGAAGGTCTTCGACAGGTTGTCCTCGGTGAGCACGTCCTCGAGCAGGCCCTGGGCGACGATGTGGCCGTCGCGCAGCAGCAGGCCGTGGGTGAACCCGGGCGGGATCTCCTCGACGTGGTGCGTGACCAGCACGGACGCGGGGGCATCGGGGTCCATGGCCAGCGCCGACAAGCGCGCGACCAGGTCCTCGCGACCACCCAGGTCGAGTCCGGCAGCGGGCTCGTCGAGCAGCAGCATCTCGGGGTCGGTCATGAGGGCGCGCGCGATCGTGGCGCGCTTGCGCTCCCCTTCGGACAGCGTGCCGAACTCGCGGTCGGCCAGGTGCGCGACGCCGAGCAGTTCGAGCAGCTCCGCGGCGCGGTCGGTGTCCATGTCGTCGTACTCCTCGCGCCACCGGCCGAGGACCGCGTAACCGGCGCTGACCACGACGTCGCGGACCAGCTCGTCGCCGGGGACGCGGGCCGCCAGCGCCGCCGAGCACAGACCGATGCGGGGGCGCAGGTCGAAGACGTTGGTCTTGCCCAGCCGCTCGCCGAGCACGTCCACAGTGCCCTCGCTCGGGTACATCTCGGTGCTGGCCATCTTCAGCAGGGTCGTCTTGCCCGCTCCGTTGGGCCCGAGCACCACCCAGCGCTCGTCGAGTTCCACCGACCAGTTCACGTCGGCCAACAGCGTGGTCTCTCCCCGCCGAACACCGACGCCATCCATCCGGATGACCAGGTCGTCCACGTCTACCTCCCCGCTGTGACTGACCGCAGCGCCTGGGCGTGGCGCCCCCGGTTCGTCTTCGATCCAGGACCGCCGCAGGCCTTCGGCGGGTCCGCTCCGCGCCCCATTGTTCCGTTCCCGGCCGGAACGCTTGCGGGCGGGAGCACCCAGCGCTCGCTCAGCCGGGTGACACCCGTCCAGGGCTCGGCAAACGTCGCCGCCCAGCATTCGGGAAGGTTGCGGTCGCGCTGGCACGAAACGCCGTCATCGTGCCACGATCGCTGGCGTGTCCGATTCGTTGCTCACCCGCGATCGCGTGACCGACCTGTTCCTGGTCGTCACCTCCGCCTGTTGCTGAAGCGGTCAACCGCTTTCCAGGTCCTTTCGCGCGGCTCGACGAATCACTCCACTCCGAAGCCATCCCGCTCGCCCGGGGGCTGTCGGGTCGTGCCGTGCTTTCCGCAAGACACGAACTGGAGACACGCCATGAGCGCTGTGCAGCAGCACCGGCCCGATCAGCGAACCGCCCAGCTGTCCGAGTACACCCCGACCGAACCAGTCCCCGAGCCCGGCGAGGCGGAACTGCACCCCGGCCTCGACCTTCCCCTGCTGCGCGACTTGATCCGCCCCGACCACCAGCTGTGGACACCGCGCGAACTGCGCGAGCTGACCAGGCTGGTCACCTCCGAGCTGACCGGACCGCTGCTCGACGTCGTTCGCGTCGACGACGAGCAGCGCTGGTGGGCCAAGCTCGGCCTGACCTCAGGTGTCGAGCTGTGGTTGCTGTCGTGGGCGCCCGGTCAGGGCACCACGCCGCACGACCACGGTGGAGCGTCCGGCTCGTTCTCCGTGCTCTTCGGCGCGCTCCGGGAGGACTACCGCTACCCGGCCGGCCCGATCCGCACCTCGCACCACGACGTCGGAGCGAGCATCGGGTTCGGCAGCGGGCGCGCCCACCAGGTCCGCAACGTCAGCTCGGTGAACTCGGCGAGCGTGCACGCCTATTCACCGCCGCTGCTGCCGGTCCACTACTACTCGGACCTCTCCGAGGTCCCGCCAGTCCCGCCGCAGCGCGCACACCAGCAGCAGAAGGAGCACGGATGACCACCATCCCCGCGCAACGAAGCGCGGACATCACCCCCGGCCCGTTCGGCATCGACCACCTGCTGGCCGATGCCCGCGAGAAGCTGACTCGGGTCTCACCGCAGGAAGCGCTCGCGCTGCAGCAGGACGGCGGGCTGATCATCGACATCAGACCGCAGTCCGACCGCCTCGCCGAGGGCGAGATCCCCGGCGCTCTGACGGTCGAGCGCATCGTCCTGGAGTGGCGCCTGGACCCGGCGGGCGGTCACCGCCTCGACGGCCTGCACCCGGACCGCCCGGTGGTCCTGGTCTGCAACGAGGGCTACGCCTCCAGCCTCGCCGCAGCCCAGGCGAAGGGCCTGGGCCTGCGCCGGGCAACGGACCTCGACGGTGGCTTCCGCGCCTGGAAGGCCGCGGGCCTCCCGGTCACGACCACCGCCTGATCCAGCGGACTTCCGCGATTTCAACGGAGATCACCCGACTTCCGTTGGAATCGCGGAAGTCGTCCGCGGGACCGGGGTCCTCGCCGAAAGCGGACATGGGCGACTGCTGCGTCCCGTACGCTTTCGTCCTTGTGCAAGCGCAGAGTCTGATGTTCCGCCCGTGGATGATCGCCGGGTTCGTGGGAGCCGTCGCCGTTGCCGCGGTGGAGGCGTACGCGGGCACCGGTGTCGCCGGGACCACTGCGGCGTGGGCCGGTGCGCTAGTCGGGGTGCTGCTGCTTCCGATGGCGACGCAGCTCGGGTTGATCCTCGGGGCCGTCGTCTTCGGTCTGCGCGTGCGGCACGTGATCTTCGGCGCCATGCGCGAGGTCGCGTCCTGGACCCCCAAGCGCGTGAAGTTCACCTTGCGCGCACTGCCGATCACGCTGCGGGCCCAGATCGGCCCCTGGAAGTCGCCGGTGATCCTGCGCTGCTGGCTGGCCGGGTCGTTGTCCGCAGTGGTCGGTGTCGCCGTGGTCGCGGGCAGCTGGGTGCTGACCGATTCCGCGTTCTGGCGCGGGTTCGCCATCGCGGCCACCCCGCTGATGCTCTACAAGCTGTGGCCGCAACGAGTTCCGCTGACCACCTCGACCGGCTGGCTGCTCTTCTCGCTGCCTCGGCTCGGAGGAACCGAACGCGACGAGTTCGTGGCCGCACCACTGGCCGCCCGCGCTTACGAAGCGCTGCAGGTCGGCAAGATCGACCAGGCGCAGTCCTACGCCGATGAGCTCACCGAGAACTACCCCGGGCTGAACGCCACGATGTCGTGCCAGGTTTCGGTCATGGAGGCGCGCGGCGAGTACGCGCCGGGCGTGCTGACGCTGCTGAAGCACATCTCGGAGAACGACGACATCCCGCAGCGCAAGATGTCCTACCTGCTCGCCGGGTTGGCGGGTCTCGGCTTCAAGGCGGTCGAAGCGGGCCAGCTGCCCGCGGAATCCCTGCTGCCGACCGCGAAGAAGGCGCTGGAGGACGCCGTCAAGCTCGGCTACCCGGAGTTCGAGCTCAACGGCACCAACGGGCTGCTGGCCCTGATCGAAGGCGACCCGGAAACAGCGGTCCGCCTCGCCCGGGCGGGGGCGGACTACAACCACACCCCGCTCTCCCTCGCCGACGACCTGGTCACGCTGGCCCGGGCCCACATGGCCTGCCACGACAACGCAGCGGCCCGCGAAGCCCTGGCCAGGGCCGAAGAACTGGCGCCGTGGTCTCCCCGCGTCGCCGAAACCCGCCAACGACTCTCGGTGGCCTGACTCAGCGCACGGTCAGCACGATTTTCCCGGTGGTGCGGCCGGTTTCGCCCAGCTCGTGCGCCTTGGCCGCCTCGGCCAGCGGGAACGTCGCGGCGATCTCGGCGCGCAGCTGCCCCGACTTGACGAGGGCGGCGATGGCGCGCATGCCTGCCTGATCGGCTTCGACGAGCATCGTCTCGGCCCGCATCCCCAGCTGCTCGGCTTCGGCCGCCAGCTCTTCCTGGCCGTACGGGAGGATGGAGACCAGCACGCCGCCGCGCCGGAGGGTGCGCAGCGACCTGCCGCGGTAGTCGCCGCCGATGGTGTCCAGCACCACGTCGACTTCGCTGACCACGTCGGCGAAGTCGGTCTCCCGGTAGTCGATCAGCTCGTCGGCGCCCAAGCCGCGCAGGAACTCGTGCTTGCCCGCGCTCGCCGTGCCGATCACGTAAGCGCCACGTGCCTTGGCGATCTGCACTGCCGCGTGCCCGACACCTCCGGCGGCAGCGTGGATCAGCACCCGCTGACCGGCCTGCAGGTGCGCGGTGTCCACCAGCGCTTGCCAGGCGGTCAGGGCTACGAGCGGGATCGCACCCGCCTGCACGTGGTCCACTTCGGACGGTTTGGGGACGAACGCGCGGGCCGGGCCGGTGACGTACTCGGCGTGCGAACCGGCACCGTGCGGGTAGGGCAGCATGCCGAACACCTCGTCGCCCGGCTTGTGCAGGGTGACGCCGGTGCCGACGGCCACCACCACACCGGAGACGTCCCAGCCGAGCACGTACGGCGGTGTCCCCAGGAACCGCTGCTGGGCGCGGTGCTTCCAGTCCGTCGGGTTGACCCCGGCCGCGTGCACCTGGACGAGCACCTGGCTCGGACCGGGTTCGGGGCGCGGCAGCTCGACTTCGCGCAGCACCTCCGGGCCGCCGAACTCGTCCTGGCTGATCGCGCGCATCGTTTCGCTCATGCCCCGAGGCTGCCGCATCCGGGCCACCGGCGAAATGGCAAGAATGCCAACATTCGATAGGATCGTGCCATGCATCGGGTCGTGGTCCTCGCGCTCGACGGGGTCTACCCGTTCGAGCTCGGCATCCCCAATCGGGTCTTCGGCAGCGCCGACGGTCGCTACGAGGTGCTGACCTGCACCGTCGACGGCGGTCCGGTGCGCAGCGACGCGGATTTCTTGATCACCGCGGAGCACGGTCCCGAGCTGCTGGGCACTGCGGACACCGTCGTGATCCCGCCTTACGACATGACCCGGCTCGCTGCGGAGCTGCCGCGGCCGGTGGCCGACGCGCTCGCGCTGATCCGGCCGGGCACCCGCATCGTGTCGATCTGCACGGCGGCGTTCGCACTCGCCGCGACTGGGATGCTCGACGGCCGCCCGGCCACCACCCACTGGTGCTGCACCGACCTGTTCCGGCGGCTGTTCCCCGCGGTCCAGCTGGACCCCGACGTGCTCTACGTCGACGACGGCGACGTGCTGACCTCCGCGGGCGCGGCTTCCGGCGTCGACGTGTGCCTGCACCTCGTGCGCAAGGACCACGGCAGCGAGGTGGCGAACCAGGTCGCGCGCAGGTGCGTGGTGCCGCCGTGGCGGGAGGGCGGCCAAGCCCAGTACATCGAGCGCCCGATGCCCGATCCGACGACCTCCAGCACGGCTGCGACCCGGGCTTGGGCGACCGCGAACCTGAACTCGCCGTTGGCGCTGGCCGATCTCGCCGAGCACGCGCGGATGAGCGGCCGCACGTTCGCCCGCCGGTTCCGCGAGGAGGTGGGCGTCAGCCCCGGCCGGTGGCTGATCCAGCAGCGCGTGGCCAGGGCCCGCCACCTGCTGGAGTCCACCGATCTGCCGATCGACGAGATCGCCGAGCAGGTCGGCTTCGCCACGGCGGCCTCGCTGCGCCAGCACCTCCACGCCGAGATCGGCGTCGCTCCCCTCGCCTACCGCCGGACCTTCCGCGCCGGCGTCTAGCCGCGGTCCTCAGCGGCCGCGCAGCTTTTCAGCAGGTTCTCCACCACGTCCAGGAGCGCTGAGCGGTCCGGCTGGACGCGGGCGAGCACGCGCAGGCCGTAGTACGTGCTCAGCACCTGGCGGGCCAGGCTTTCCGCACTGCGGGTCTGGTCGATCTCGCCGGAGCGCTGGCCTTCCGCGAGGGCTTCGCGCAGCGCCTCCTCCACCACCGCGAAGTTCTGCCGCACCTGCTCCCGGGCGTCGGGGTCGACCGCCGCTCGCTCGATCGCCGCGTTGATGGCGAAGCAGCCCGGCCGGTCGGTGCCGGAGAGGTCGGTGTCGATCGCGGTGGCCAGCAGGTTGCGCAGCCGGTCCTCGACCGGGCCGGGCGCGCGGAGCACCTCGACCTGCTCGGCGGTGGCTGTCTCCTGGTACTGGCGCAGGCTGCGCAGGTAGAGCTGGTGCTTGTCGCCGAAGGCGTTGTAGAGGCTGGACGGCCCGAGTTCGGTGCGCTCGCTGAGGTCCCGGGTGGAGGTCGCCTCGTACCCGCGACGCCAGAAGGTGTCCATCGCCGCGTCGATGACGCGGGCTTCGTCGAACTTCCGCGGCCTGGCCATACCGCCACCCTAACCGTTTTGGAGCGGGTGGACGAAAACCTCACAATTTTGAATCGATCGCTTCAAAACACTGCTAGCGTCGGAGCGCACCACCGATCACCGCCGTGCTGGAGGTTCCGTGCCCCTCGCCATCTACGTCCTCGGTCTGGGCATATTCACCCAGGGCACCTCGGAGTTCATGCTCTCCGGACTGCTCCCGAACATCGCCTCCGACCTGGGGGTTTCCATCCCGGACGCGGGCCTGCTGATCTCCGCGTTCGCCATCGGCATGGTCGTCGGCGCCCCGCTGCTGGCCATCGCCACGATGCGCTGGCCGCGCCGGACCGCCCTGGCGGCGCTGCAGGTCGTCTTCATCGCCGCGCACGTCGTGGGCGCGCTCGCCCCGGGTTACTGGGTCCTGTTCGCCACCCGCATCGTCAGCGCGCTGTCCTACGCCGGCTTCTGGGCCGTCGCGGTCGCGACCGGCGTATCGCTCGTAGCGCCGAACGCGCGGAGCCGGGCCGTCGCGATCATCGCCGGCGGGCTGACGCTAGCCACCATCGTCGGTGTTCCGGCGGGCACCGCCCTCAGCCAGTTCACCGGCTGGCGCGCGGTGTTCTGGGCCGTCGCCGCGCTGACGCTGGGCAGCTTGCTGTGCTCGCTGCTCACGATCCGCGAAGACGCTGGTGCGCAAGGGGAAAAGCGCAGCATCTCAGCCGAGTTGCGCGCGATGAACCGGCCCCAGCTCTGGCTGTCCTACGCGATCACGGCGCTGACGTTCGGCGCGGTCATCGTCTCCTTCAGCTACCTGGCACCGCTGCTGACCGACGTGACCGGACTGCCCGAGCAGTGGGTACCGGCCCAACTGGCGCTGTTCGGGGTCGGCGGTCTGCTCGGCATGTCGATCGGCGGCCGGACCGCGCACGCGCACCCGATCCGCACCCTGCTGTTCGGCCTGAGCACCCTGGTCCTGGCCTCCGCCCTGCTCGCGGTCGCGGCGGACGACGCGCTGATCACCACCGCGCTCGTCTTCGCCCTCGGCGTGAGCGGGTTCATCACCAACCCCGCCCTGCAGTCCCGGGTGTTCGCGCTCGCGCCCGGTGCACCGACGCTCGTCGGCGCCGGCAACACCTCGGCCTTCAACATCGGCAACACCGTCGCACCGGCGCTGGGCGGTCTGGCCATCAACGCAGGCCTCGGCTTCACCTCGGTGGCCTGGGTCGGCGCCGCGATCGGAGCAGCGGCCCTGCTCGCCACGGCGTGGGCGGGCTACCTGCAGCACCGGACCAGGCAGCCGAGCACTCCGGCACCCGTCGCCGTCTGACCAGGACCCGTGAGTCTTTTGGGCTGCCCCAGCGGCCCAAAAGACTCACGGGTCACCCGGCGAGGACGACCTTCCCGAGCTCGGCGGAGCCGGACAGCAGCGGGTGGCGGGGCAGCACGCGGACCGTGTAGCCGGCGGGTCCGGCGTGCGGGAGCGTCACCGTCGCCTCGTAGCGGTCGTCCGCGGTCGGCCGCATGGACTCCGCGACGAAGTCGTGCAGCACGTCGGAGTCGTCGACCCGGCCCACCACGACCTCGACGTCCACATCGGACGGGTCCAGGCCGGCCAGGTCGACCCGCGCCCGCACCGTCACCTGACCGCCGAGCAGCGGCGTCCCGTTCTCCACCGACATCTCGGTGTCGCTGACCCGGACCCAGGTCCACGCCGCCTGCAAGCGCGCCCGGTAGTCCGCGAGCTCGCGCGCGCCGCGGAAGTCGTCGCTGGTCATCGCCCGCATCGAGCGGGCCGCCGGGCCGTAGTGGCCGTCGACGTACTCGCGGATCATCCGGGACGCCTGCACCCGCGGGCCGAGCGTGGCCAGGGTGTGGCGCACCATCGACATCCACTTGCCCGGCACGCCGTCGGTGTTTCGCTCGTAGAACATCGGCGCCACGTGCTCGGAGATCAGCTCGTAGAGCGCCGCGGACTCCAGGTCGTCGCGCCGGTTGGGGTCGCTGACGCCGTCCGCGTTCGGGATCGCCCAGCCGTTGTGGCCGTCGTACATCTCGTCCCACCAGCCGTCGCGCACCGACAGGTTCAGCCCGCCGTTGAGCGCCGCCTTCATCCCCGACGTGCCGCACGCCTCCAGCGGCCGCACCGGGTTGCTCAACCACACGTCGCACCCGGACACCAGGTAGCGCGCCAGGGACATGTCGTAGTCGGGCAGGAACACGATGCGGTGCCGCACGTCGGCCTGGTCGGCGAAGCGCACGATCCGCTGGATCATCGCCTTGCCGCCCTCGTCGGCCGGGTGCGACTTGCCGGCCACCACGATCTGCACCGGGCGGTCGGCGTTGAGCAGCAGCTCCCGCAGCCGTTCGGTGTCGCGCAGCATCAGCGTCGCGCGCTTGTAGGTCGGCACGCGGCGGGCGAAGCCGATGGTCAGCACGTCCGGGTCGAACACCGAGTCGCACCAACCGAGTTCCAGGTCCGACGCACCGCGCTGCAACCACGCGGTGCGCAACCGGCGGCGCACCTCGTCGACCAGCCGCTGGCGCAGCGAGCAGCGCAGCTCCCACAGCAGCGAGTCGCTGACCGGCTCCATGCCGCGCAGGCCCGCTCCGCTGTCCATTTCGGACTCGCCGAGCAGCTTGCCCAGCTCCCGCGCGGACCAGGTCGGCCCGTGCACGCCGTTGGTCACCGACTTGATCGGGATGTCCTCCAGCCCGAACCCCGGCCACAGACCGCGGAACATCTTGCGGATGACCTCGCCGTGCAGCTCCGACACCCCGTTGGCGCGCTGCGCGAGCCGCAGCCCCATGTGCGCCATGTTGAACATGCCCGGGTTGTCCTCGGCGCCGAGCGCCAGCACCCGGTCGGTCGGCACGCCGGGCAGCAGGGCCTGCGCGGAGCCGTCGCCGAAGTAGTGCCGCACCAGGTCCACCGGGAACCGGTCGATGCCCGCGGGGACCGGGGTGTGCGTGGTGAACACCGTCCCGGCGCGCACCGCCGCCACCGCCTGGTCGAACTGCAGGCCGGGCTCGTCCTGGAGCTCGCGGACCCGCTCCAAGCTGAGGAAGCCGGCGTGGCCCTCGTTGGTGTGGAACACCTCGGGCTGCGGGTGCCCGGTCAGCTCGCAGTAGGCGCGGACCGCGCGCATGCCGCCGATGCCGGCCAGGATCTCCTGGCGGATCCGGTGCTCGGCGTCGCCGCCGTAGAGCCGGTCGGTGGTGCTGCGCAGGTCGTCGTCGTTCTCCGGCAGGTCGCTGTCGAGCAGCAGCAGCGGCACCCGGCCGACCTGCGCCTTCCAGATCCGGGCGTGCAGGGTGCGCCCGGCGGGCATCGCCACCTGCACCCGCACCGGCTTGCCGGACTCCTCGGTCAGCACTTCCAGCGGCAGGCCGCGCGGGTCCAGCACCGGGTAGTGCTCGACCTGCCAGCCCTCGGTGGACAGCGCCTGCCGGAAGTAGCCCGACCGGTACAGCAGCCCGACGCCGATCAGCGGAACGCCCAGGTCGGAGGCGGCTTTGAGGTGGTCGCCGGCGAGCACGCCGAGCCCGCCGGAGTAGTTGGGCAGCGCTTCGGTGAGGCCGAACTCCATGGAGAAGTAGGCGATGGAGTCGGGCAGGTCGGCGCCTTCGTCCTGCCGCTGCTGGTACCAGCGCGGCACGGTCCGGTAGCGGCGCAGGTCGTCGGCAACCGCGCGGGTGCGGGCCAGGAAGTCCTCGTCACCGGCCAGGTGCCGCAACCGCTCGGCGGGCACCTCGGCGAGCAGCCGCAGCGGATCGCCGCCGACCGCCGACCACACCTGCGGGTCGACCGCCGCGAACAGGTCCTGCGTCGGCGGGTGCCAGGCCCAGCGGAGGTTGGTCGCCAACGTGCCGAGGGCGCTCAACGGCTCGGGCAGGTGGGCGCGCACGGTGAAACGGTGGACGGCTCTCACGGGAGCGGACCATATACCGGACCGGCGCGGTGCGTGCGGACGTACCGACCGCCGCAGCGGGTGGGAAGCTTGGCGGTGTGCGCGCGCTCGGACCTGTGACGATGATGATCTTGCTGCTCATCAGCTCCTGCGCAGCAGCACCCCCGGAACCGCCGCGTGTGGCCGATCACACCGTCGACCCCGGATTCGTGCACGGCACCGATCAGGGCGACGTCGACCGGCTCGCCGCCACCGCGGTCACCGACGTCCAGGACTACTGGGCCGCGCAGTTCCCGGCGGTGTTCGGCAAGCCGTGGCGCAACCTCGACGGCGGGTTCTTCTCCGTCGACACCAACGGCTCGGGCACCGCCCCGCCCTGCTCCGCCGACGTGCGCGACCTGGAGGGCAACGCCTACTACTGCGCGACCGTCGACGCCATCGCCTGGGACCGCGCTGCGCTGCTGCCGGTCCTGCGCGAGCACTACGGGGACGCTGCGGTCGTCGTGGTGCTCGCGCACGAGCTCGGCCACGCGGTGCAGCAGCGCGCGGGGATCGGCGCCGACGCGGCACCCGTGCGCCTCGAAGCGATGGCCGACTGCTTCTCCGGCTCCTACGTGCGTTCCGTCGTCGACGGCCGCTCCGCGCGCCTGCGCGTCGACGCCGAGCAGCTGGACCGGGCACTGCGCGCGATCACCCTGTTCCGCGATCCGGTGAGCACCAACAGCACCGATGCGCACGGCACCGCCTTCGAGCGCGTCACCGCGTTCCAAGACGGCTTCGCCAACGGCCCGCGCCGATGCACCGAGGTGACCGAGACGCCGATGGCCGGGCTGCCGCCCGACGGCCCCAACGCTCCGTTGGACCAAGCCCTCCGCACCGACGGGATCTCCCAGTACTTCAGCGATCTGGTTGCGCAGCACGGTGCGCGGTGGACGCCACCGGCAGTCGACCTCGACCGCACCGCGCTCGCCCGCGTGCACGCCGACATCGGCGACCAGGCCGTCACCACCCTGCTGGCCGCGAAGTACGCGCGAGCCGCCAACGCCGAGCTCGGCCGCCCGACGACCGGCGAGCAGACGATGTGCCTCACCGGCGCATACACAGCGGCGCAACCCGGGCTGTCGCAAGGCGATCTGGACGAGGCGGTGAGCGTCGTGCTCGACTCGGACGACATCGCCCGCCCGCTGACCGGATTCGACCGGATCAGCGCCTTCCGCAGCGGAGTGCTCGGCGGCGCGACCGCCTGCCGCTGAACGCGCGCTGCGACCTCGACCAGATCGCGGTGGGGATGATCCGTCACCCGATAGGCTTCGGCGAGCACCGGAGGGCGCAGGGGCGTCCGGTGCGCGCAGAACTTTCGGCACCTGCACAGGATGGGGCGCGTCAGTGGCACGGGTATCGACGAGAAACCGACGGCGGAAGCGGATCCTCGGCACCGCGCTGTCCGCGTTCACCTGCATCGCGCTGGTCGCCGGTTGCGCCCAGCAGATCAGCGGTACCCCGACCACGATGGGCAGCTACTCGACCACCGAGGTCGCCGGACTGCCGGTGACCAACGGCCCCAGCGGCCCGAAGCCCGGAGCCCCGGAGTCGCCGCTGCCCGTCGAGGGCACCGACAACGGCCCGATGGACAAGCTCGCCCGCAACGCCGTGGCCGACATCGACGACTACTGGACCGCGGTCTTCCCGGAGGCCTTCCACCGCCAGCAGTTCGCGCCCGTCAAGCGCCTGGTCTCCTACGACGCAGGCGGCCCCGGCACCCAGGTGTGCGGCGAGAACACCGCAGGCGTGGTCAACGCGTTCTACTGCCCGCCGGACGACCTCATCGCCTGGGACCGCGGCACCCTGCTCCCCGAGCTGGACAACAGCTTCGGCCCGATGGCCGTGGTCGCCGTGCTCGCCCACGAGATGGGCCACGCCGTGCAGCACCGGGCACGCACCGTCCGCAGCGACGACCAGGTGATCGTGCTGGAGCAGCAGGCCGACTGCTTCACCGGCGCCTACTTCCGGCACGTCGCCGAGGGGTCCTCGAAGTACTTCCAGATCTCCACCGGGCAGGGCCTCAACGAGGTCATGGGCGTGCTGAGCTTCATCCGCGACTCCCCCGGCAAGTCCGACTTCCAGGGCAGCAACGCGCACGGCAGCGCCTTCGACCGGGTCACCGCCTTCCAGTACGGCTTCGACGAGGGCCCGCAGCGCTGCGCCAAGATGGACTTCAACGACGTCTCCAAGCGCACCACGCTGTTCAGCTCGTGGAAGGCCGAGCAGGACACCGACCTCCCAGTGGACCAGAAGGGCCTCGAAGCCGTCGAGAAGAGCCTGCGGGAGGTCTTCCGCGACACCGGCGCCGAGCCGCCGCGCATCACCACCGACCAGTCCGCGTGCGCCGGTCGCAAGCCCACCACCCCGGCGACCTACTGCGAGTCGACGAACACCATCTCGCTCGACCTGCCGACGCTGCAGAAGATCGCCAAGCCGCCGAACAAGGACGTCGAGTCCGGCTACGGCGACTTCGCCGCCTACGCCCAGGTCGCCTCGCGCTACGCGCTCTCGGTGCAGAAGGCGGCCGGTCTCCCGCTGGACGACCCGGCGGCGGGCCTGCGCACGGCGTGCATGGTCGGCGCCTGGAGCGGCCTGCTGGTGGAGGACCCGATCGGCAAGCGGAACCCGGTCGGCAGCCTCCGCGTGGTGGCCGACGACATCGACGAGGGCGTGTCCGCGCTCCTCGGCGAGGACGGCCTGATCGCGGCCGACGTCAACGGCGACCAGGTCCCGGTCGGCTTCGCCCGGGTGGAAGCCTTCCGCGTCGGCGTCCAAGAAGGAATGTCGCCCTGCACCACCAAGTACAGCGCGTCGTGATCTGAACCCCAGCCGAGCAGTGCCGTCCCGCGACCGGGGCGGCACTGCTGCTTTTCAGGCCCGAGCAACCAGAACGCGACGACTGCGTCCCACGGTCAAACGCCGGGCCGAGCAGTGCGCTGCGGCAGGCCTGTGCGATGACACGCCCGCGGTGCACGACTGCATGCTCACCTGACCTCGCGGGAACGACAGCGGCCCGCCACCCGGTGCTGGGTGGCGGGCCGCTGTCGGGAGGCTCAGAACAGGGCGCTGGCCAGGGCCCGGCGGGCGGCGCTGACCCGCTCGTCGCCCTCCGGGAAGACCTCGAAGGACTCGACGAGGTGGCGGCGGACGCGGTCGCGCTCGTCGCCCGAAGTGCGCTTGACCGTCTGGATCAGCCGGCTGAAGGCCTCTTCGACCTTGCCGATGGCCAGCTCGGCGTCGGACGCGGCCAGCTGGGCGTCGATGTCCTCGGGGGCGGCGTCGGCCCGCTCGATCGCGGTCGGGTCGGCCTGCTCGGCGCGCGCGGAGAACCGGACCTGCGCGAGCGCGGCCTTGGCCAGCTCGTTGTTCGGCTCGGCGTCCAGGATCTTCTGGTACGCGTCCTCGGCGGCGGCGTAGTCGCCGCGCTCCAGCGCGTCCTCAGCGGCGGTGAACCGCGGGTCCTCGGGCTCCTCGACCGGCTCGGCCGCACCGCCCTGCTCCGCGGCGCGGATGCCGGGCATCTGGTCGCGCAGGGCGTTGAGCAGCTCGGTGATCCACTGGCGGATCTGCGGTTCCGGGAGCGCGCCGTTGAACGCGTCCACCGGCTGCCCGCCGGCGATCGCGATGACCATCGGCACCGACTGCACCTGGAAGAGCTGCGCGATCCGCGGGTTGGCGTCGACGTCGACCTTCGCCAGCACCCACGAGCCGCCACCCTCCTGGGCCAGGCGCTCGAGCACCGGGGAGAGCTGCTTGCACGGTCCGCACCAGGTCGCCCACAGGTCGACGACCACCGGAACCTGCAGGGAGCGCTCGACGACCTCGTCCTGGAAGTTGGCCTCGGTGACGTCGATGACCGCTGCGCTCGCGGGCGCGGCACCACCTTCGCCAGCGGCGGCGGGCGGCTGCGCGGCTGCGCGAGCGTTGGCCTCGGCCCGGTTCTTCAGGGCCGACAAGTCGACTGCGCCCGCCATCGCGGCGGACATTGCTGCTGCGTTCTGGCGTGGATCCGGCCTCGTCACACCCCCATCCTGACACGTTCCACCAGGCGGGCGGCGGCAGGGCGGTCGATGTTCGACGGGTGGCGACACCGCCTGGCCAAGCCAGACACGCCGTGAACTCCGCAGATCAACTCGAAACAGTGAACAACTTCCCTCTATGGAGTGGAAGCCGCTCAAGAACTCTCAAGTTCCGCCGGTTTCACCACCGAAGGACATGGCAGAGCCCGCGAGGACTGATGGTCTCGCGCGGGCCTTCGGGGCCTCCGTTTGGTGGACCTCCTGAAAGTAGTTCGACGAGAGGTACGAAACAGTGCGTATTGCTACCCGTGTTGCCGGTGTCGCCGGTGCCGCCGCTCTCGGCGTCGTGACCCTGGGCACCGCCGCGTTCGCGGACAGCGCCGACAACAACGGCATCAACGCCGTCGACGACAACAACATCAGCGCCGTTCCGGTGCAGGCGTGCGGCAACAACGTTGGTGCCGCCATCGGCGTCGTCGTCCCGATCCTGTCGCCGCAGGCGAACAACTGCCTCAACGCGCCGGTCGTCGACCACCCGAAGCTCTGAGGGTTGTCGCAGCCAGCGAGCTGAAAAAGACCGGGGCGGTGTCGATGCCGACACCGCCCCGGTTTTTTCAGGTCCTTGTCTTCCCTTATGCATGCCAGAACTGCGTCACTGCTCCCGCAGGTGGTTCTCGACCCGCTCCACCTTCGCCTTCAGCTGGCCGGTGTGGCCCGGCCGGATGTCGGCCTTGAGCACCAGGCTGGTGCGCGGGGCTCCGGCCGACGCTGCCTCGGTGGCCCGCTTCACCACGTCCATGACCTCGTCCCACTCGCCCTCGATCGTGGTGAACATCGAGGTCGTCTCGTGCGGCAGGCCGGACTCCCGGACCACCTTCACCGCAGCCGCCACCGCTTCGCTGACGCTGTCGCTCTCACCGACCCCGCTCGGGGCCACGCTGAACGCCACCAGCACGTCTGCTCCTCCATTCTCCTGCCCGGCGACCGGTGCCACCGGGCGCTGTGATCATGCGCCACCAACGCAACCACTGTCGCCGATTCCCCCGCCCACGGCACCACAGCCCACGACCGGACGGGAAACCGCTGCTAGCGTCGAACACCATGAGCACCCGTAGCCCGCTGCCCTTCGACCCCATCGCCCGCGCGGCCGAGATCTGGGCCGAACGGGTAGGCCCGTCGACGACGATGGCCGCGGTCACCAGCGTGATGAGGGTGCAGCAGATCCTGCAGTCCGCGGTCGACAACGCGCTCCGGCCGCACAACCTGACGTTCGCCCGCTACGAGGCGCTGGTGCTGCTGACCTTCTCGCGGCGCGGCAGCCTGCCCATGCGGGTCATGGGCGACCGGCTCCAGCTGCACCCGACCAGCGTCACCAACATCGTCGACCGGCTCGAGCAGGACAGCCTGGTGCGGCGGATGCCGCACCCCACCGACCGGCGCACCACCCTGGTCGAGATCACCGAGGACGGCCGGGACCTGATGAAGAAGGCCACCGAGTCCGTCAACGAGATCGACTTCGGCTTGCGCGGCATCACCGAACGCCAGACCCAGCAGCTCACCGAACTGCTGGGCAAGGTCCGCCACGCCGCCGGCGACTTCTGATGATGTTTTCCAACCTCGTTCTGCGTGACGGAGCGGGTCGCGGCTCGCGCCGCTTGCGGAGTACGTACGCCTAGTTGAGCTCGCGGAAGGCGTAGCGGACCTTGCCCCAGAAGGTGGGGTCTTCGGAGTCGGACTCGGTGAGCAGGCCTCGGCGGTTGGCCCAGCGCTCGAACCACACCGTTGCCAGGGGCGGGACCGAGGCGACCAGCGCCAGGACCAGCACCCAGAAGCGCCAGCGGAACGGGCTGAAGACGACCAGGCAGGTCACCACGTAGGCGGTGAAGATCGCGCCGTGGATCCAGCCCATCACCGTCACGCCGGCCGGCATGCCCAGGCCGTACTTGAACGCCATCGCCGCCAGCAGCCCCACCCACGAGAACGCTTCGGCGATCGCCACCAACCGGAACCAACCGGCATGAGTCCGCGGCACGTCGACCCCACTTCCGTCTAGAACGGCACTTCCTGCGAGTGTGCCCGGTGACGCGCCTCACCCGGCCGCCGGTGCCGCTAAGCGCGGGTCTGGTCGTCCACCCAGGACAGGTAGTCGGGATTCCCCCCGATGATCGGGGTGGCGATGATCTCCGGGACGTCGTAGCCGTGCACGGCCTTCAGGTGCTCGACGAGCGCGGGCAGCCGGGCGGCGGAGGTCTTGATCTGCAGCTGCCACTCCGGGTCGTCCTGCGCCGCGCCCTCCCAGACGTAGAAGCTGCGGATCGGCACGACCTGCACGCAGGCGCCCAGCGCGGCCTCGACGACGCCGCGCGCCAGCTCGGCGGCGGACTCCTCGGAGTCGGTCGTGGTCACGACCTGCACATGATCAGCCATTCCCCCAGCGTAACCAGCCGCCATCCGGACAACCTTGTCAACGGGCCGGTTGGGCCGATCGGCTGGCGCTGCGGGGCCGGGTGGAGGCATTGGCGTGCGGCGGGATTGACATCGGTCGGCGGGGTGGGGTGCAATGCCGCACGCCATGACAACGTTGTCTGACTCCGGGAACGTCCGGCGCGCCACGATGAGCGACGTGGCGCGGCTGGCCGGCGTGAGCATCAAAACCGTGTCGCGGGTCGTCAACGCCGAGAGCGGCGTCACCCCGGCCACGGCGGAACGCGTGCTGTCCGCGATCGACCAGCTGGGCTTCCGGCGCAACCTCAGCGCCCGCAACCTCCGGCGCGGCACCGGGACCGGCACGCTGGGCCTGGTCCTGGAGGACCTCGCGAACCCCTTCTACTCGGTGCTGACCCGCGCGGTGGAGGAAGTCGCCCGGACCCGCGGCAAGCAGGTGCTCACCGGTTCGTCCGACGAGGACCCGGCGCGGGAGCGCGAGCTGGTGCTGGAGTTCTGCGCCCGCCGCGTCGACGGGCTGATCGTCGTCCCCGCCGGTCACCAGCACGGCTACATCGCGCACGAGATCAACGCGGGCACACCGGTGGTGTTCGTGGACCGCCCGCCCGGCAACCTCGACGCCGACGCCGTGCTCATCGACAACTCCGGCGGCACCGCGCTCGCCGCGCAGCACCTCGCCGAGCACGGGCACCAGCAGATCGCGTTCCTGGGCGATGCCCCCGAGATCCACACCGCCGCCGAGCGGCTGCGCGGGTTCCGCGAGGGCTGCGCGCGGGCGGGGGTGCCGTTCGAATCCGACCTGGTGCTGATGGGCCCGCACACCGACGAGTCGGTGGCCGAGGCGCTGAGCACCACCCTGCGGCGCGCGACCGCGCTGGTGACCGGCAACAACCGGATCACCATCCAAGCGCTGCGCGCCCTGGCCGGGCGGGCCGACCGCCCGGCGCTGGTGGGTTTCGACGACTTCGAGCTGGCCGATCTGCTGGATCCGCCGATCACGGTCGTCACCCACGAAACGACGGCGCTGGGCCGGTCGGCCGCCGAGCTGCTGTTCTCGCGGCTCGACGGCGACCGCACCGCACCACGCCGCATCGTCGTCCCCACTCGGCTGCTGGCCCGAGGTTCTGGAGAGGTTGCACGTTGAGTTCTGTCCACGATGACCAGTCGGTGCGGGCGATCGTCCTGCCCGCCAACCAACCGCAGCAGTTCTACCGCGGTGGCGCGTCCATCGCGGCGCTGCGCGGCGGCGGTGACGATCGCGCGTTCGGCCCGGAGGACTGGGTCGGGTCCACCACGACGCGGTTCGGGCAGTCCGAGTCGGGGCTGTCGCGGCTGCCCGACGGGCGTTGGCTGCGCGACGCGGTGCACGAGGCTCCCGAGCAGTGGCTGGGTGCCGAGCACGTCGCCGAGTTCGGCGACAGCACGGCGCTGCTGGTCAAGCTGCTCGACGCCGGGCAGCGGCTGCCGGTGCACTGCCACCCGTCGGACCGGTTCGCCCAGCAGCACCTGGGTTCGCGGTTCGGCAAGACCGAGGCGTGGATCGTGGTCGGCACCAGCGGCCCGAATCCCGTGGTGTACCTGGGTTTCCGGGACGACGTGGCGCCCGAGGTGGTCGAGCGCTGGGTGAGCACCCAGGACTCCTCCGCTCTGCTGGGGTCGCTGAACGAGATCCCGGTGCGCCCCGGCGACACCGTGCACGTGCCCGCCGGCACCCCGCACGCGATCGGCGAGGGCGTGTTCATCGTCGAGCTGCAGCAGCCGACGGACTTCTCCGTCACGTTGGAGTGGCAGGGCTTCCTGTCCGACGCCGAGAGCGCGTTCCTCGGCATGGACCAGCGGACCGCGCTGCAGACCCTCAACCGCAGCGGTTTCGACGACGCCGTGCTGACCTCGCTGATCAAGCGCACCGCGGACCAGGACGCGGCACGGGTCGGGCTGCTGGCCGAGGACGCCGAACCCTTCTTCCGCGCTGATCGCCTGCACGGCTCGGTCGAGCTTGAACCTTCCTTCGGGGTGCTGATCGTGTTGGACGGCAGCGGGAAGCTCCGCTCCGACGACGGGAGCGACCTCGAACTGCGACGCGGCACCACCGCGGTGGTCCCGCACGCAGCCGGGGCCGCGCAGCTCGAGGGCGATCTGACCGCGGTGCACTGCCGCCCACCGTCCGCAGGGAGCCGGATATGACCGAACCACTGCTGGAAGCCCGCGACCTGGTCAAGCGCTACGGCGGCGTGGAAGCGCTGCGCGGCGCCTCGTTCACCGTCCACCCCGGCGAAGTCGTCGCGCTCATCGGCGACAACGGGGCCGGCAAGTCCACACTGGTCAAATGCCTCTCCGGGGTGGAACAACCGGATTCCGGGGAGATCCGGGTCGCGGGTGAACCGGTGGTGCTGGACTCCCCCACCACCGCCCGCGCGCACGGCATCGAGACCGCCTACCAGGACCTCGCGGTCGCCCCGGACCTGGATCCGGCGGCGAACCTGTTCCTGGGGCGGGAGCTGCGGCGGCCGGGGCTGCTGGGCAAGCTCGGCATGCTGGACAAGGCGGGGATGCGGGCGCAGGCCGCCGAGCAGTTCGCCAAGTTCGGGGTGTCGCTGCCGGACCTGAGCGTGCCGATCGGGTCGCTGTCCGGCGGTCAGCGGCAAAGCGTCGCGGTGGCCCGGTCGGTGGCGTGGGCCGACAAGCTGGTGTTCATGGACGAGCCGACCGCCGCGTTGGGCGTCGTGCAGCGCGAACGCGTGCTGGAGGTGGTGCGCCGGGTCCGCGACACCGGCATCGCAGTGGTGCTGATCAGCCACAACATGCCCGAAGTGCTGTCGGTGGCGGACCGGGTCGAGGTGCTGCGCCTCGGCAGCCGGGTCGCGCGGTTCGACGCCGCCGAAGCGACCTTGGAGGACCTCGTCGGTGCGATGACCGGCGCGCTGTCGCAGGAGGACGCGAGCTGATGGCCACCCAGCAGGAAACCCGGAAGTCCGAAGTGGACGGCGGGCTCGCGCCGCAGGGCAAGGGCCTCGGCGCGAAGCTGGCCTCCTCCAACACGCTGTGGACCGGTCTGGTGCTGCTCGCGCTGTGCGCGCTGTTCAGCGCGCTGCGCCCGGACGCGTTCCCCACCCTGTTCAACGCGCAGAACCTGCTGGTGCAGGCCGCTCCCCTGCTGATGCTCGCGGTCGGCATGACGTTCGTGATCATCACCTCCGGCATCGACCTGTCGGTGGGCTCGGTGCTGGTGTTCTCCGGTGTCGTCTCCGCGATGACGATGGAAGGGCTCAGCGGCGGCGACGCCACCGGCGCGAGCTGGGGCGTGATCGCCATCGGCCTGGTCGTGGCGCTGATCGGCGGCGCGCTGTGGGGCGTGCTCAACGGCGTGCTGGTGGCGGTGGCCCGGGTGCCCGCGCTGATCGTCACGCTGGGCTCGTTCGGGGCGGCACTCGGTACCGCGCAGCTGCTCACCAACGGCGTCGATGTGCGCACCGTGCCCAACGCGCTGCGCCGCACGCTCGGCACCGGCACCTCGCTCGGGATCGTGCCGAACCTGGTGATCCTTGCCGCGGTGGTCACGCTGCTGGCGATCTGGCTGCTGCACACCACGACCTTCGGCCGCTACACCTACGCGATCGGCTCGAACGCCGAAGCCGCCCGGCGCAGCGGCATCAAGGTCACCCGGCACCTCATCGCCGTCTACACCCTGACCGGGGTGCTGGCCGGGTTGGCCGGGTTCATGTCGCTGGCCTACTTCGGCACCACCACGATCAGCGGCCACAGCAACGACAACCTCAACGCGATCGCGGCGGTCGTGCTGGGCGGCACCAGCCTGTTCGGCGGCATCGGCACGGTGCTGGGCAGCGTGATCGGCGTGTTCATCCCGGCGGTGCTCGACGCCGGGTTCGTGATGGCGGGCGTGCGGCCGTTCTGGCAGCCCATCGCGGTGGGCGCGGTGCTGGTCATCGCTGTCTGGCTGGACCAGCGACGACGGCGGGCGCGCAACAACCGCTGAGAAAACTGTCTGACGAACTCAATTTGAATAGCGGTGCGGGTAGCGGAACCTCAGCGCCCGCCTGGACTCCGGGTGCCAACCCTTATGTATGCCAATACACGGCGGCTTGGCCGTCCTCGCCAGGCGAACGCTGAGAACCCGCGGCGGCGCAAACGCCGAGGGTGGGCTATTCGCCTGACGGCGAATCAAAGACGGTCATCGAGGAGTTCTTCCGACCAAACCGGCACAACGGCGTGTGGAGGGTGATTTCGGATGAGAACGTGCAAGACGGTGCTCGCGGTGGGTGCGGCACTGCTGCTGGCGGGCTGCGGGTCCGGCCAGATCGGTGACACCGGCGGCGGCCAGACCGACCCGAACAACAAGAACCTCGCGCTGATCACCGGGATGCGCGGCGAACCGTTCTACGTCTCGATCGAGTGCGCGGCCAAAGATGAAGCCACCAAGGCCGGCTACCGGCTCAACACGCAGGCCCCGGAGAAGTTCGAGCAGGCCGAGCAGTCGCAGATCCTGGGCGGCATCGTCAGCAGCAAGCCCGGTGCGGTGATCATCGCCCCGACCGACGACAAGGCGCTGGCCGCGCCGCTGCAGCAGGCCAAGAGCAACGGCATCCAGGTCGTCGAGGTCGACACCGCGCTCGACGACCGCTCCATCGCGGTCACCTCGCTGTCCTCCGACAACTACGCGGGCGGCCAGCTCGCCGCGCAGACCCTGGCCCGGCTGGTCGGCGACAAGCCCGGTTCGGTGCTGGCGCTGAACACCAAGGCGGGCACCTCCACCACCGACGAGCGCGCCAAGGGCTTCGAGGAGGAGATCGCCAAGCACCCGAACCTGAAGCTGCTGCCCACCCAGTACACCGAGAACGAACCGGCGACCGCCGCCCAGATCGTGTCCTCGACGCTGGCCGCGAACCCGGACCTGGTGGGCGTGTTCGGCACCAACCTCAACACCGGTGAGGGCGCGGCGACCGCGCTGTCCAACGCCGGCAAGTCCGGCCAGGTCCAGCTGGTCGGCTTCGACGCCAGCCCCAAGCAGGTCGACGACCTGCGCAACGGCCGCGTCCAGGCGCTCATCGCCCAGGACCCGGCCAAGATCGGCCAGGAGGGCGTCAAGCGGGCGATCGCGGCGATCAAGGGCCAGCAGGTCGAGCGCGAGACCAAGACCGAGATGATCGCCATCACCCGCGAGGACATGGACCAGCAGGCGCAGCACTTCTACAAGTCGCACTGCTGATCCGCGCGCACCACCGGCCCCGGATTTCGCAGGCCGGGGCGGGTGGTGCGCGGCTACCGTGGGGGCATGGCCTCCTACGGCGAACTCCTTCCCGGGCGCAAGTTGAAGCACGAGGGCGACGAGACCGGCATCGCGAAGGGGCACGACCCCGGCGGACCGCTGGACCTCGACAAGGGTGTGGTGTTCCTCGCGCCGCCCGCGCGGCCGGAACCCGACGATCCCGAGGACTCCGACCAGCGGAGTTGATCGGCGTCACAGGCTGGTAGCGGTTCTCCCCAATCACGCGCGGTGCCCGAAAGGCTCCGTTAATGTGCCACGGGCAGATGAACATCGTTAGCGAAATCGTGCAGCGGTGATCACTGCCTGTGCTCTATCGGAGTGCGCCGTACCCGCGCGGGGAGTTGGAGGAAGGGACGCCGTGCAGCCGAACAACGTGTTTGGGAGCCCCGGTCTGGAGGAGGCCGAAGCCGTCGAGGACGGCACGGCTCTGATCGGGAACATGACGCCCGCGGGCGTCAACGGCCCCCTCTCCCCCCAGCAGCGGCAGGAGATCGCGCGGCGGATCGGCCAGGACTGGCAGCGGATCAGCTCCAGCATCGCCGAGCTGTTCGCCACCGGCGTGCCCAGCAACGATCCCCGCACCCAGCAGGTCGTCGGCGAGCACTGCCGCTGGATCCGCAACTTCTGGACCCCGGACCGCGCCTCCTACCTGCGGCTGGCGGAGCTGTACGTGAACCAGCCGAAGTTCCGCCGCCGCATCGAGCGCCGCAAGCCCAAGGGCATGGCCGACTACTTGCGCGAGGCGATGATCACCTACGCCTGGGCCAACCTGCGCTGACCAAGTTCCTGTCTGAAGCTCTCGTTTTGCGTGGCGGTGCGGGTAGCGGAACCTCAGCGCCCGCCTGGACTCCGGGTGCCCGACTTTATGTATGCCAATACACGGCAGCCGGGCCGTCCTCGCCAGGCGAACGCTGAGAACCCGCGGCGGCGCAAGCGCCGAGGGTGGGCTATGCGCCTACGGCGCATCAAAGACAACGACAAGAAACATGGCGTCAGGCTGCATCAGCCGCTGTCAGGGCGATCCCGTTGAATGGTCGTCATGCGGAGGTGGGTGCTGCACATGGACATGGATGCGTTCTTCGCATCCGTGGAGCAGCTGACCCGCCCCACCGTGAAGGGCCGTCCGGTGCTGGTCGGCGGCGCCGGACCGCGCGGCACCGTGGCCGGGGCCAGCTACGAGGCCCGCGAGTACGGCGCTCGTTCGGCGATGCCGATGGCCGAGGCGCGCCGCCGCTGCCCCGTCGCCGTGGTGCTGCCGCCGCGGTTCCAGGTCTACCAGGCGGTGAGCAAGCGGGTGCTGGGCATCGTGCGGGAGGTCTCCGACGTCGTCGAGCAGGTGTCGGTGGACGAGGCGTTCCTGGAACCGAGCGAGCTGGCCGGCGCGCCGACCGAACGCGTCGAGCACTTCGCCACCCAGCTGCGCGCGCGGGTGCAGCGCGAGGTCGGGGTGACCGCCTCGATCGGTGCCGGGCCTGGCAAGCAGCTCGCCAAGATCGGTTCTGACCTGGCCAAACCGGACGGGATGCTGGTGGTGCCCGCCGAGGAGCAGTTGGAGCTGCTGTCGGCGCTGCCGGTGCGCAAGATGTGGGGCATCGGGCCGGTGACCGAGTCCAAGCTGCACCGCATCGGCGTGCACACCATCGGCGAGCTGGCCGATCTGCACCTCAACGACGCGATCTCGCTGCTGGGGCAGGCGCACGGCACCGAGCTGCACCGGCTCGCGCACGGCATCGACGAGCGCCCGGTGGCCGAGCGGGCCGAGGCCAAGCAGGTCAGCGCGGAGACCACGTTCGACGTCGACATCACCGATCGCGCCGAGCTGCTCTCAGAAGTGCTCGGGGTGGCCGAGTCGGCGCACCGCCGTCTGGTGTCCTCGGGGCGGGCGGCGCGCACGGTGACGATCAAGGTGCGCGACTCCGACTTCACCACGATCAACCGGGCCGAGACCTTCACCTCGGCGACCAGCGATTTCGGCGCGCTGTCCGCCGCCGCGCGGCGGCTGCTGCCCATCGCGGTCCCGCCCGGGACGCCGGTGCGGCTGGTCGGGGTGTCCTACTCCGGGCTGGCGACCTCCGAGCAGGAGCCGCTCTTCGACAACCCCGCTGACCAGGCCGAACCCACCGAACCGGCACCGCAACCGGTCGCCCGGCCCACCCCGGAGCCGGAGGTCCGGCAGTGGCGGGCAGGCGACGACCTGGTGCACGCCGAGCACGGGCACGGCTGGGTGCAGGGCGCCGGGCACGGCCGGGTCACGGTGCGATTCGAGACCGCCGCCACCGGGCGCGGGGTGGCCCGCACCTTCGCCATCGACGACCCGCAGCTCACCGCAGCAGATCCGCTGGACAGCCTCGGCTGGTGATCCGAGCCCGCCTTTAATCCTGGTTTTTGATCTTTTGCTTGGATTCGCCGCCAGGCGAATAGCCCACCCTCGAAGCTTGCACCGCCGCGGGTTCTCAGCGTTCGCCTGGCGAGGACGGCCCGACTGCCGTGTATTGGCATACATAAAGTCGGGCACCCGGAGACCAGGCGGGCGCTGAGGTTCCGCCACCCGCACCGCCACACAAAACGAGAGCTTCAGACAGGAACTCAGTCCTGCGGCTTGGGCTGTTCTCGGCGGTACTGGCCGACCCACTTCTGCGGGGCGACGTCCTGGACCGCGCCTTCCAGCGCCTTCGGCAGGCGGCTGAACGGCGGCAGGTGGAACCGGTAGCGCTCGCCCGGCAGGCCGGGCATCGACGCGGGCTCGGTGATCCGCCAGCGCTCCAGCTCCGGGTGACGTGCGGGGAAGCCCGGGTCGGTCGGGTAGAACTCCAGCGCGCGGCGGCGCTCGGGGGCGATCGGGCGGCGGTTCTGGACCCACGGCAGCGTGCCGATGCCGATGGCCTTGATCTCGTCCCACGCCACGCCGCAGACCTCGCCGGAGGTGCGCGCGTAGAAGCCGCTGCGGTCGATCAGGAAGCCGCGGCCGTTGAACATGCCGCGGGACGCGGAGATGAACCACAGGAAGAGCACGCCGAACACCAGCTGCCAGAACCACAGGCCGAGGCTGTTGCCCTTGTTGACCAGCGTGGCCGCGATCAGCACCGTGCACAGACCGCTGATCCCGCCGCCGATGGCCAGCGCCTTGAAGCTGCTGGCGCTGACGTCGACGTCGCGCGCGTCGGCGCTGAGGACGACGGGGCGGTGCCCGCCACCCGGCTGGATGCGCGTCGCCGGTTCCTGCATCACGTCGCGCTCCGAGGTGTAGCGGGCGGTGCCCCGCTCGCCGAGCGGGCGAGCGGGCACCGTCTGCCGCTCCTGGTCGTTGCCCCGGTCAGCGCGATCCCATCCACCTGGAAGCCACTTCATGCCGTCCAGGGTAGCCGCGGCCGACCAAATCGATCTTGAAAATCGTCCGATTTCAGGGTCGGCCCCGGGGCGAAATCAGGGTCAGGCGCTCGGAACTCGGATGATCAGCGCGTCGCCCTGGCCGCCACCGCCGCAGAGCGCGGCCGCGCCGACTCCGCCGCCGCGCCGCTTGAGCTCCAGCGCCAGGTGCAGCGCGAGCCGCGCACCGGACATGCCGATCGGGTGGCCGAGCGCGATCGCGCCGCCGTTGACGTTGACCTTGTCCTCGTCGATGCCCAGCGCGCGCGTGGACACCAGGCCCACGGCGGCGAAGGCCTCGTTGATCTCCACCAGGTCCAGGTCGGTCGCCTCGATGCCGTCCTTGGCGCAGGCGGCCTTGATCGCGTTGGACGGCTGCTCGTGCAGGCTGGCGTCCGGACCGGCGACGACGCCGTGCGCGCCGATCTCGGCGATCCACTCCAGGCCCAGCTCCTCGGCCTTCGCCTTGCTCATCACCACGACCGCGGCCGCACCGTCGGAGATCTGCGAGGCGGAGCCTGCGGTGATGGTGCCGTCGGAGGCGAACGCCGGGCGCAGCTTGGCCAGGGACTCCGCGGTGGTGCCGGGGCGGACGCCCTCGTCGGTGTCGACGACCACCGGGTCGCCCTTCCGGCGCGGCACCTCCACCGGGACGATCTCCTCGGCGAAGATCCCCTTCTCGGCGGCCGCGGCGGCCAGCTGGTGCGAGCGGGCGGAGAACGCGTCCTGGTCCTCGCGGGTCACACCGTGCCGGGCGTTGTGCTTCTCGGTGGAAACACCCATCGCGACCTGGTCGAACGCGCAGAACAGGCCGTCGTGGGCCATGTGGTCGAGCATGTTGACGTCGCCGTACTTGAAGCCCTCGCGCGACCCGGTGAGCAGGTGCGGCGCCTGGGTCATCGACTCCTGACCACCGGCCACCACGACGTCGAACTCACCGGCGCGGATCAGCTGGTCGGCCAGCGCGACCGCGTCCAGCCCGGACAGGCACACCTTGTTGATGGTCAGCGCGGGCACGTCCATCGGGATCCCGGCGGCGACCGCGGCCTGCCGCGCGGGGATCTGCCCGGCGCCTGCGGTCAGCACCTGGCCCATGATCGTGTACTCGACCTGGTCGGGCCGGACCCCGGCGCGCTCCAGCGCGGCCTTGATCGCGAACCCGCCGAGCTGGGCACCGGAGAAATCCTTGAGCGACCCGAGGAGTCGCCCCATCGGGGTCCGCGCACCTGCCACGATCACCGAACTGCCCACGACTACCTCCCGGTCTTCGCCACGCCTCGTCGCGCCGCCAGCACCATCATGGCCCGGCGAGCACCACGGGGACCATACCCGCGATGACACCCGGTGCCGCCTGTGACGACTGCCATACGCTCAGCAGTTGCCGGAGCCGGTGGTCGTGTCGCAGAGCCCGGATTCGGCCGCCCAGTACAGCTTCGCGCGGGCGTTGACGCCGAGTTCGCGGGAGGCCGAGACGTCGGTCTTCGCACCGGAGTCGCCCTTGAGCCAGTAGCGGACCTCGTAGTCCTTGCCGGACTTGGTGTAGGTGAAGACGTAGAACGGGTCCGGGACCGGCGCGGGGCCGAAGTCCGGTGAGGTCCAGGCGTCCTCGCCCTGGGCCGCGCTCGGGTCGACGTACAGGCAGTCGTACTCGGTGCCTTCGAAGGTGCAGCTGCGCTTCTCGGCTCCGCCGTAGCGGGTGACGGTGGCGTCCTTGGTGACGCCGTCGGCCTTCAGCCGCTCGTAGATCTGCTCGCAGGCGCCCTGGTCGCAGGCGTGCCAGTCCTGCCACGCGGTGGCGCGCGCTTGAGCTGCGCTGGAGCCCGCGTTGATCGCGGAGCAGTACTTGCCGACCATGTACGGCGCCATCTTCCCGGCCGCGGTGACCGAATCGATGGCGGTCGCCGCCGTTTCGTCCGCGCCGAGACCGGCCGAGTCGAGCTGCCAGATACCGACGCCGGGGTTGAAGAACAGCCCTTCGGAGCGCTGCTCGGGGTCGGCGAGGGCGGTTTGGTCGTCGTAGCGGGACATCGTCATCGGCGACGGCGAGTCCCCGGAGCCGGAGACCTCCGGCCAGGTAGTGGACAGCACGAGGTTGGTGGCGTCCGCCGTGCTGATGCTGCAGTCGGCCTTGCCCGCCGCGTCGCCGGCGGCCGAGTGCACCGCGTCGTAGGGTTCGGCCCCGAACTTCAGCGGCCCGGCCTTGACCCAGGCCCGCTCCCGGAGCAGGTCGTCGGCCGCCCGGTTCTCGCCGCCACCGCCGCTCGGAACCCCGTCGCCGCCGGCGGCCAGGGCCGGCACGCCCAGTCCCAGCACCAGTCCCATCGACGCCAGCAGCACTGCACTCCTGCGGCCCGGTCCACGTTGCTTCTTCGCCATGTGCGCCCCTCCTACGTGAATTAGCCACATGCTCGTGCTGGAGCAAGGTCACCCGACTCCGCCCATCGGGGCAATTCGATCTAGCGTTTTCCACGCTTTTCCCACGATCGGGGCACGGTTAGGCTGCGGGCATGCGAGCGGAACTCAACGGTCTGGTCACCGCGGTCGACCACGTGGGCATCGCGGTTGCGGACCTGGAGGCGGCGATCGCCTTCCACCGGGACACCTTCGGCCTGGAAGTCACCCACTCCGAGGTCAACGAGGAGCAGGGCGTGCACGAGGCGATGCTGCGCGCCCCCGGCGACGCGACGGGCGCGACGCAGCTGCAGCTGCTCGCCCCGCTGCGCGAGGACTCGGCGATCGCGAAGTTCCTGGACCGCAGCGGCCCCGGCCTGCAGCAGCTCGCGTTCCGGGTGACCGATGTGGAGGCCGCGATGTCCGCGCTGCGCGCCAAGGGCCTGCGCCTGCTCTACGAAGAACCGCGCCGCGGCACCGCGAACAGCCGGATCAACTTCGTGCACCCCAAGGACGCCGGCGGTGTCCTCGTCGAGCTCGTGGAGCCCGCCGAAGTCCACTGAGGACTCAGTCGAGGAAGGACAGGTCCAACCCGTTCAGCCGGTCGGGGTCGGCGAGGATGTCCAGCGCGACGACCTTGCCGCCCACGACCGTGAACGCCGCGAGCGAGATCACCTGACCGCCGACGATCGCCACCGCCCCGGCGGCGCCGTTGACCAGCACCGGCTCGACCGCCTCGGCGATGCCGGCGAAGGTCGTCGCGCCCTGGGCCACCGCCTCCGGACCGCGCCGCACGATCCCCGGGCGCAACGGGCCGAAGTCGCTGCGCACCACCACGTCCGGGGCGAGGACCGCGAGCAGCCCCTCCAGGTCGCCGCCGCGCGCAGCAGCGAGGAAGGCGTCCACGACCTCCCGCTGCCGCCCCAGATCCGGGTCGGGTGACGGTGCGCCCTGGACCCGGCGGCGAGCGCGGCTGGCGAGCTGGCGGGTCGCGGTCGAGGTGCGGCCGACGATCGGCGCGATCTCGTCGAAGGGCAGCGCGAACAGGTCGTGCAGCACGAACGCGAGCCGTTCCGCCGGGGCCAGGGTTTCCAGCACCACCAGCAGCGCCAGGCCCACCGAATCCGCGAGCAGCGCCTCCTGCTCGGGGTCGACGGCGTCGACGCTGCTCACCACCGGGTCCGGCAGGTGGGGGTCCAGCGGCTCCTCGCGGCGGGTGGCGCGGGAGCGGAGCATGTTCAGGCACACCCTGCCGACGACCGTGGTCAACCAGCCGCCGAGGTTGTCGATCCCATCACCGCCCGACCTGCTGAGCCGCAGCCACGCTTCCTGCACCGCGTCGTCGGCCTCGCTCAGCGAGCCGAGCATCCGGTAGGCCACGGCCCGCAGCCGCGCCCGGTGGGTGTCGAACTGCTCGGCCAGGATTTCCGCGTCCATCGGTCACATTCCTCCGTCGCCCGGGGTCACCCCCATGACCGATGGAACCGGGCCGGTGTGACACCGGCGCCCGAATCCCCTGGAGGCGACGTGCAGCCGCGCATGCAGAACCCCGCGATGATCCTGCCCGATGCGATGACCGGCATCCAGCACCTGCTCAAGGCGACGAACTCCGGTGGGGTGCCGAAGCGGACGCTGGAGCTGATCGGCCTGCGGGTCAGCCAGCTCAACGGCTGCGCGCCCTGCCTGGTCGGCCACCTGCGCGAGGCCCGGAACGCCGGGGAGACCGACGAGCGGCTGGTCACCTTGGCCGCGTGGCGGGAGGCGCCGTTCTTCACCGACGCCGAACGCGTCGCGCTGGAGCTGGCCGAGGCCGTCACGCGGCTCGCCGACCGCTCCGACGAGGCGGTCCCGGACGAGCTGTGGGCGGAGGTGACCGAGCACTACGACGAGCAGCAGATCTCCGCCGTCCTGCTGATGATCGGCACGCTCAACCTGTTCAACCGCATCAACGTCCCGATCCGGGAGCGCGCTGACCGGCCCAGCTGGGGTTGAGCCTGCTCACGCGGGCAGCAGCAGCATCCGGCGTTCGGCGATGCGTTCCACCGCGGCGCGGCTGTAGGCGAGGGGGAAGTACTCCCCGTTCTGCCACGCTTCGGCGAGGTCGCGGTAGTGCGGGTCGCCCGGGTTCCCGGACTGGCCCGGGGTGTTCACCGCCACCGACGAGTCCCAGTCGCCGACGTCCAGGACCATCCGGAACGACGGGCCCGCGGTCTGCCGGAAGTCGCTGAACCGGTAGGCCGACTGGTTGACCGTGTCCGGGGAGCCGCCCCGCGGCAGCGGGCCGACGTCGTAGTGGGACCGCTCGCCCTCGCAGAACGCCGCCGACGCCGGGTGCTGGAAGTAGCTCTGCTGCAGGTTCCCCCACTCCCACGTCGGGTCGGCCCTCCCCAGCAGCTCGCGCACCTCCGCGTAGGCCGAGCGCAGCGTGTCCAGCAGCAGGCGGTCGCGAGCCGCCGCGTTCGGCAACCACCGGCCCGGTTTCTCCAGCTCGCCGAGCAGCACCAGGGTGTCGGGGTCGTCGATGATCTTGGCCGCCTTCGGCACCGCGGCCGCCACGAACCCCGGCCCGAGGTGCTTGGACAACCACACCTCGAACAACGCCGCGGCACCCGAATCCGCCGATTCCACCGCGTCCCAGCGGCGCAGCATCCGCAGCGCCCGGCGCAGGTCGGCCTCGCCGCTGTCCACATCGGACAGCAGCGCGAGCAGGCGGCGGGCCGGGATGGACAGCTGGTCGTTCTGCAGCTCCTGCGAATCGGCGACGGTGTGCCTGCGCTGCTGGGACAGCACCTCGGTGATCCGCTGGTGCCGGAACGGGTTGGTCCACTCGTAGCCGAGCCCCAACCCCTGGTACTCCGACGGCAGGTTGAACTGGTTGGCGGTGGCGATGAACCCCGCCGCCGGGTTCAGCTGGCGCGGCAGGTCGTCGCCCGAGTAGAAGCCGTCCCACTCGAAGCGGCCGTCGCCGGGAACCGGCAGCAGGCCGTCGAAACCGACCCGCTTGGGCGCCAAACCGCCCGGCACCCAACCGATGTTGCCGTCCACGTCGGCGTAGACCTGGTTCTCCGTCGGCGCACCCCAGTTGCGCATGGCCCGGGTGAACTCGTCGAAGTTGCGGGCCCGCATGTAGGCGATGCTGCCGAAGTACGGCGACATCCCGGGCGAGAGCCACGCGGTGCGCACCGCGTAGGCGAGGTTGCGCTCCTCGTCGACGTGGATCACCGGGCCGTGCCGGGTGAAGACCAGCTCGACGGTCTGCGCCGCACCGCCGCGCACCTCGACCTGCTCGCTGAGCACCGTCATCGACTCCCAGCCGTCCCGGTACCGGTAGCGGCGGTGATCGGCCGGATCCAGCTGGTAGACGTACAGGTCCTCCTGGTCCACCGGGAAGATCGTCAGGCCGAAGGCGACGGTTCCGTTGTGCCCGATGGAGATCCCCGGCAGCGCCGGCTCCCCCGCACCGATCACGTCCAGCCCGGGCGCGGACAGGTGCGCCAGGTAGCGCAGCGACGGCGCGGAGTAGGAGCGGTGCGGATCGTTGGCCAGGATCGGGCGCCCGGTGGCGGTGCGCTCACCGCTGACCACCCAGTTGTTGCTGCCCTCGGCGGCCGCGTCGCGGGCCGACTTGCGGACCCACCCCTCGGAGAACTCCACACCCCGGGTGGCCAGGTCGAAGACCTTGAGCACGTCGCCGGGCACCGCGCACGGGTCGAAGCCGTCGGGCACCTCCACCCGGTGGTCCGGTTGCAGGCCCTGCCTGATCTCGTCGGCGTCCAGCCCGGCGGCGCAAGCGACCCTGGCGCGCTCGACCTCGCTGGTCAGGTTGCGGGTCAGGCCGTGGCTGCGGATGCGCACCACGTCCGCCGGATCCCAGCGCGCCGGGCCGTAGCCGAGCTTGTCGAACTCGGGCGGCAGGTGCTCGGGATTGGCGTCGAGCCAGTCGAGGTAGGCGTTGATCCCGTCGGTGAACCGGGTCGCGATGTGCTGCGCGTCGGGCGAGTAGCGCGCCCACTCCGCGTCCATGTCGCCCCGGTACAGGAACAGCCGGGTCGCGCGGTCCTGCTTCACGTAGGTGGGGCCGAGCACTTCGGCGAGCCTGCCGAGTCCGCGCCGCCGCCACAGGTCGATCTGGAACAGCCGCTCGCGGGCGGCGTTGAAGCCCTGCGCGAAGAACAGGTCGTCCTCGTTTCGGGCGTAGATGTGCGGGACGCCGTAGCGGTCCTCGATCACCTCCACCGGGGCCCGCAGCCCCCGCACCGGGTATTCCTCGTGGTTCTGCGCCGCATCCGCCGTGGCACCCGCCATCACACCGACCCCCGCGATCCCGACCCCCGCGGCCACCAGCCCTTGTCTTCGGGAGAACCGCAACCGACCATTGCCCACCACGACCTCCCGTGCCGAACCGCTGCCGGAGATCCTTGTGCGAGCAATCGCTTTTCACAAGACCGAAGAGCTTTCAGATGTGTGTGACTCAGGACGATTCGGGCGGAGTTCCCGCGGACTGGACCCCGCACCGATTCAGGCGGGCTTGACCTTGCGGGGCTTGCCGACGCCGAGCTCGAGGGCCTTCGCGATGAAACCGATCTCGCGGTCCAGCTCGTCGTCGCGCGCACCGTGCCGGGCCACCGAGTGCCGGTGGTTGACCACCCGCGCCAGCAGCAGCGCGGCGGTGTCGACGTCGCAGCTCGCCGGCCCCGGCGGCAGCGCCAGCTCGATCACCCCGCGGATCTGCTCCACGACGTGCCGGAACCGCTGCTGCAACGCCTCCCGGACCGCGGCGTGGGTGTCCGCCTCCCGCCACAGCAGGTGGCTGAGCAGCGGCGACGCCTCCAACCGGGCGTCCAGCTCGCGCACCAGCCGCCGCAGGCTGCCCGCGACGTCACCGCGCACCGCGACCCGGTCCGAGACCACCGGATCGTCGGGCAGCTGGTCGACCAGCGCGGTCAGCAGGTCCTGCTTGCGGCGGAAGTAGTAGTGGATGAGGCCCTTGGGCACCTCGGCGCGCTCGGCGATCCGCGAGGTCGGCGTGGCCTCGAAGCCGTGCTCGGCGAACAGCTCACCGGCCGCCTCGAGGATCCGCTCCCGCGCGGATGAACCGCCCTCTCCCGGTCGACCGCCCTCTCCCGATCGACCGGAGTCCGAAGGGGCCCCGGAGGGGCGACCGCCCGGTGCTTGCGCCATGAACCCGACCTCCCGCCGCCTGCGCACCGGAGAAAGCGCGCGGCCCGGACGTTACCGCCAGGCCGCGCGCACGCCGTACCCGTGAGTGGCCGCGCCGCGCGCGGCCAGAGCGCCGTCAGTGCTGACCGGCGATTCCGCGGTGCGCGGCGTTGGCCTCCGGCAGCGCGGCCGCCCCGGCGATCACCGCCAGCACACCGACGATCCACGAAGTCCACGAGGCACCCATGTGCGCGGTGTACCCGAGGACCCACGGCGAGATGAACAGCAGCACCCCGATCAGCATGTGGGAGTACTCGCTGGTCATCGACCCTGGCATGGCCAGCGACCACACGCTGGCGATCACCAGCAGCGCACCCAGCACGATCATCGCGGACAGCGCCGACCCGCTGGTCGGCGTCCAGAGGGTCCCGATGATCAGGTAGGCGCCGAGGACCACCCCGACCCAGTCCTGCCAACGAACCCAGGGCTTCGCAGTCGAACCGCTCTCGGCCACGTCGATCACCTCCGCAGAACTCCGCTGAGAACTCCGACGAACAACTCCATTGCACGCTTGGTTGGCCAGCCGGTCAAGAGTCTTCCACCGGTTCTCGGTTTGTCCGGTTCGTCACTGCCCGGATCGGCGTTCGCCGGTTTCGGTTGCGGGGGTTGGGGGTTGCGCAACGCGCCGGGCGCAGGAGTGATCCGATCGGCTCGGAAAATCCGGCCGATCCGCGCCACACCTCCCACAACAACGCTGCCTTCCAGGTAACTTGGTCCCCATGGGCCTTGCCGACGACCGCGACTTGCTACCCCTTGGATCGGGTTTCGACCTCGTTCGAAAGAACGGCTACGACCGCGCCCAGGTCGATGAGCACCTGGAGCGCCTCGACGCCGACATCCGCATCCTGAGCGCGGATCGCGACGCCGCCGTCTCCCAGGCCAACGACCTGTCCAAGCAGCTGGAGTCGGCCCGCTCCGAGATCGAGAACCTGCGCGGCCAGGTGGACCGGCTGGCCAAGCCGCCGACGACCCTGGAAGGCCTCAGCGAGCGCCTGCAGCGGATGCTGCGGCTGGCCCAGGACGAGGCCAACGAGATCCGCGGCCGCGCCGAGAACGACGCGGCCCAGATCCGCGCGCGCTCCGAAGCCGAGGCCAACAACCTGCGCACCCGCTACGAGCGGTTGATCTCCGAAGTGGACAGCCGGCGCTCCGAGATGGAGACCGAGCACCGCACGCTGATGGACCGCGCCAAGGCCGAAGCGGAGCGGATCACCCGGGAAGCCGAGGAGAACCGCAAGCGCGCCGACAAGGAGTCCGAGGCCCGCCGCACGCAGGTCGAAGAGGACTTCGAGATCGCGATGGCCGCGCGCCGCAGCGAATCGATGCGCACCCTGGCCGAGCAGGAGGCCAACAGCAAGTCCGAAGCCGAGCGCCGCGTCCGGGAAGCCACCGACGAGGCCAACCGCCGCCTGCGCGAAGGCACCAACGAGGCCCACCGCCGGGTCCGCGAAGCCACCGACCAGGCCAACCGCCTGGTCAGCGACGCGACGGCCAAGGCCGAGAAGCTCACCCGCGAGTCCACCGAAGCCGCGAACAAGCGCGAGCGCGAATCCGTCGAAGCGGCGGAGAAGCTGAAGCGCGAGAGCACGGCGGCCGCCGAGAAGCTGAAGCGCGAGTCCACCGAAGCCGCCAACAAGCTCGAACGCGAGTCCACCGAAGCGGCCAACAAGCGCGAGCGCGAGAGCAAGGAAGCCGCGGAGAAGCGACTGCGGGAGTCCAAGCAGGAAGCCGAGCGGCTCGTCACCGAAGCGACCGCGAAGTCCGAGCGCATGGTCCGCGAGTGCACCGAAGAGGCCACCCGACTCATCGACGAGGCCACCCGCGAGAGCAAGCGCCTGGTCACCACGGCCCGCGAAGACGCCCGCATCCGCCTCAGCTCGACCACCGAAGAGGTCCAGCGCCGCCTCGCCAAGGCCGACGAGCACGTCCACTCGCTGACCCAGCTCCGCGAAGCGGTCGCCAGCAAGCTCCGCGACGTCGCCGAAATGCTCGGCCAGACCACGCCCCTCCTCGAACGCCTCGACCAGGAAGACGCCGAAGAGGACAAGCTCCGCGTGGCCGCGGCCGAAGCCCGCGAACAAGCCCGCAAGGACGCCGAAGAAGCCCTCGCCCAGGACAGCCGCGTCACGCCGAAGGCCGAAGCGGCGAAGCCGGCGAAGGACACCGAGAAGGCCGAGGCGACGAAGTCGCCGCAAGCCGACGGAACCAAGCCGGCCGAGCCCGCGAAGCAGGCGCAGGCCGCGGCAGCGAAGCCGAAGCCGGAGGCGAAGGCGGAGCAGCCGACCGAGGCGAAGCCTGCGAAGCTGGCGCAGCCGAAGGGCGACATGCCGTCGGGCGGCGGCGGAGCCGTCGACGACGGCCCGACGGAGCAGATCCACCGCGACGTGGCCCGCGGCGGCCAGTCCGGCCAGGCCAACCAGTCCGGCGGCCAGAACCAGAACAGCCAGACCGGTCAGAGCCAGAACAGCCAGACCGCCAAGGCCCAGCACGGTTCGCACGACGAGCCGACCCGCCGGATCCAGCTGCCGGTGCCGGAGAAGAACGGCCAGCGCTCGCAGACCACGAGCCAGCAGCGCCGCTGACCCGTCCGGTCCGCAATTTCCATTGAAATCGGACGTTCGATTTCAATGGAAATTGCGGATCACGTCACCCGACCAAGCGATGTGCGGATCGGTCCTGGGCACTGTTCGACACAGCCTCGCCGCCTACGAGCAGGTGCTTGCACCTGACACCGTGTCAGGTCGTAGACCGGGGATGTCATGTTCAGCATTGGAGATTTCGCCAGGCACGGGCGGGTGTCGGTCCGGATGTTGCGGCACTACGACGCCATCGGGCTGCTGCAGCCCGCGCACGTCAACCGGTCGACCGGCCACCGGGCCTACCACGCGGCGCAGCTCGCCCGGCTCAACCGGCTCGTCGCGTTGAAGGAGCTCGGGTTCACCCTGCAGCAGGTGCAGCAGATCCTCGACGAGGAGTTCAGCGCCGAGCAGCTGCGCGGCATGCTCGCGCTGCGGCAGGCCGAACTGCAGAACCAGATCGAGGCGGACACCGCCCGGTTGACCCGTGTTCGGGCGCGGCTCCAGATCATCGAAGCAGAGGGAACCATGCCCACCGAAGACGTGATCATCAAGTCCCTGCCCGCGGTGCGGCTCGCCGAGCTGTCCGGCACCGCGCGGAACATGGATCCGCAGTCGATCGGCCCGGTCATCCAGGGGCTCTACGACGAGCTGTGCGCAGGTCTGGAGCGCGCCGGGGTGACGCCGGTCGGCCCGGCGACCGGCTACTACACGGACGGCGAGGACGCCGACACCGTGGTCGTGCACGCCGGGATGCCGGTCAACGCCGAGCCGGATCCGGCGTTCGAGTTCGACGTGGTGGACCTGCCCGCGGTGGAGCGGGCGGCGACGATCGTGCACCGCGGTTCGATGGACGACTGCCTGCCCACCTACCAGGCGTTGGCGCAGTGGATGGAGGCCGCCGGGCACCAGCCGGGCGGTGCGGAGCGCGAGGTCACCCTGGCCTGCCCGGAGGATCCGGCCGGGATGGTGACCGAGATCCAGACGCCCATCGCCTGACGTTTTTCCCGGTCGGATGGATGCGCGTCATCGGTCCTGCGGCCCGCTCTCTCTACTCCCGGAGGGGGCGGGCACTGCACCTGACGGGAAAGGATCACGTCGATGGTGGACCAGGACTTGCCGACCGGTGATGACGCCACCGCCCGAGCCAGGCGGCCGGCGGGGAACTACTTCGTGCTGCCGAGCGAGATGGCCGACGAGCTGCGGCGGACCGATTCGAAGCGGGACGAGCACGACTCGCACCTGCCCGCCAAGGACGACGATTAGCGCGGGTCAGGCGAACCGGGCCAGCCACGGTCGCACGACGTCGGCGAACTCCTCCGGTGCCTCGACCGGCGGCAGGTGACCTGCACCGGGCAACGTCACGAGCTCACCTTCCGGGAGCACGTCCGCGAGTTCGCGGGCCTGTTCCGGGGGCGTGAGGGGATCCTCCTCGCCCACGATCACCAGCGCAGGACCGGCGAAGGCCCGCAGCGCATCCGTGCTGTCCGGACGGCTCGCCATCGCGCGCTGCGCCCAAGCAACGCCCTCCGGCGGCTGCGCTTCGATCAACTCCCGGACGTGCTCGCGCACCTCGGGGCGCTGCTCGTGCGTAGTGCGGCCGAGCACGTTGGGCAGCGTGCCGTCGGCCAGCCAGCCGCTCGTGCCTTCGCGCTCCGCGCGATCCGCGGCGTTGAGGCGGTTGGTGCGCTGCTCGTCGTTGTCGGCGACTGCTTTCGTGTCGACCAGCAGCAGCCCGGCGACGCGCTCCGGCGCGGCCCTCAGCACGCCCATCGCGACGTAACCGCCCATCGAACAGCCGCCCAGCACGACCTCCGGCAGCTCCAGCCGGTCGAGCAGTTCGAGGACGTCGGCGGCTGCGGTGTCGATGCTCGGGTGCTGGGCCGCCCAGTTGCTGTCGCTCGGCTCGGCCAAGCTCCGCGCCCACGAGCCGTCCAGCGGGCTCTCCCCCAGTCCTCGCTGGTCCGGGGTGATCACCCGCGCCTGCTCCTCCAACCTGGCGCGAGCCGGGTTCCACATCCGCGCGTCCGCCGGGAACGCGTGCAGCAGCACCAGCGGTGTCCCGACGCCCGATTCGATGAAGTGCACCGCCCCATCGTGCCGCACGAGCACCACCGACGCGGCGCAGCGGCGGCCGCGTTTCGCCTACAGGCCCCACGACTCGCCGAGGTGCCAGGCGGCGCAGACGTCGACGTCGAGCAGGTAGGCGCCGGCCTGCCCGCACTGCCCGTCGGCGGTGCCCGGGTCGATCGGCTGGCCGTGGCCCATGCCGGTGATCGAGACGGTTTCGACCAGGGTGCGCCCGGAGCTGTCGGCGTAGCGCTCGCGCGGGTAGCCCGCGATGGTGTCGGTGGAGGTCGGCGTGGCCGGGATGCCGTGCACGTTCGTCCACTGCTCGACCAGTTCGCGCTGGTTCGCCGGTGCCACGGTGGAGTCCGCGGTGCCGTGCCAGATGCTCAGCGTCGGCCACGGTCCCTGGTGCGAGCTCGCGCCGCGCACCGCGTCGCCCCACTGCTGGGGCGTCCGGTCCTTGCCGGGGTTCATGCAGGTGAACGCATCGATCGCGGACGTGGCGCAGCCGAAGGGCACCCCGGCCACGACACCGCCGCCGGCGAACTTTTCCGGGTAGGCGGCGAGCATCACGGCAGTCATCGCCCCGCCCGCCGACAGGCCGGTGACGTAGACCCGCGACGGGTCCGCCCCGGTGTCGTCGACGGCGCGCTGGACCATCTGCGAGATCGACTCGGCCTCGCCGCTGCCCCGCGCGATGTCGCCGGGCTCGAACCAGTTGAAGCACCGGTTGGCGTTGTTGGCCTGCTCCTGCTGCGGCAGCACGAGCGTGAACTTCGCGCGGTCCGCCATCTCCACCCAGCCCGCGCCGGTGCCGTAGCCCGCCGCGTCCTGGGTGCAGCCGTGCATCGCGACGACCACCGGGCGTCCTTCCGGCATCCCGTCGGGGACGTACTCGAACATGCGCAACGCGCCGGGATTGGTGCCGAACCCGGTCACTTCCCGGAGTTCGGCCGCCGAAGCCGTCGGGGCCGAGATGACCGCCGCCAGCAGCACCGCCGCGATCAGGGACAGAATCCGCACGCGAACCACCTCCTCGTGGTCCGAACCACGCTAGAGCCAGGTCGAGTGGGCCTTCCACAGTGGACAGCACTACTCCCGGGCGTGCTTTTGTGTGCTAGGTCCACATGTCCGAGCTCCGGCCGCGGCTCTACCGTCACGAAGCGGAACCGAGGAGGTCGCCCGTGCGCAGGGGAATCACGCTGCTGGCCGCCGGACTGCTCACCGGCACGTTGCTCGTCCCGACCGCGTCCGCCGCTCAGCGCTGCGGCCCCGAAGTGCGGGTTCCCGGTGCGGCGCACCAGGAATCGGCCTGCCTCGACGACCTGACCACCACCGGCACGCTCGCCTCCGGGCACACGGTGCAGGCCGACTGGGCGGGCCTGACCTCCGCTGACCTGCCCGCGCCGGGTCCGGTGCCGGGCCGGCAGGTCGACGGCTACTTCCCGGACACCTCGACGACCAACCAGAACCACGGCTGGAACCACGACGCCCAGTTCGTGCTGCGCCTGCCGCAGCGCTGGAACGGCGGTCTGGTCGTCTCGGGAAGTCCGGGAAACCGCAGGCAGTACGCCAACGACCGGGCGATCGCCGACCACGCGCTGGCCGCAGGCTACGCCTTCGCCGCCACCGACAAGGGCAACACCGGCGCGGAGTTCTTCACCGACGGCGACCGGCCGGGCGACGCCGTGGTCGAGTGGAACGACCGGGTCACCGAGCTGACCGTGGCCGCCAAGCTCGCGGCGTGGCGCCACTACGGCCGACCGCCGACTCAGACCATCGCCGCCGGGCTGTCCAACGGCGGCTACCTGGTGCGCTGGCAGCTGGAGAACCGGCCGTGGCTCTACGACGGCGGAGTCGACTGGGAGGGTGCGCTGTGGACCCAGCGCGACAACCTCCTGACGTTCCTGCCGCCGGCACTGCGCGCCTACCCCGCAGGTGATGAAAGCGCAGTTCTGGCAGCGGGTTTCGCACCGGGATCGCAGTTCCTGTGGGACTACCACCACCGCGTTTACTGGGACCTGACGCAGCGGATCTACCGCGAGGAGTTCGACCCGGGTTTCGACGGGGACCGCCAGGCCGGAATCCCCTTCTGCCGCACCGGAACCCCGGACTGCGACGCCGACTACGACTACGCCGCGCGGCCCGCCGAAGTGCACCGCGCGGTGGAGCGGGTCGCCCTGACCGGCCGCATCGGCAAACCGCTGATCAGCCTGCACGGAACCCTCGACACCCTGCTGCCGATCAGCCGCAGCTCCGACGTCTACGCCGGGATGGTGGCCGCCAGCGGCCGCGGTGACCTGCACCGGTACCACCGCATCGAGAACGGCAACCACACCGACGGCCTCGTCGACCAGTTCCCCGGGCTCGAACCGCTCGCCCCGCACTTCCGCGACGCGTTCGACGAACTGCAGTCCTGGCTGCGCGCACGCGGCTAGCCCTGCAAGGTGCGCACGCGCAGGGCGAGCTGGATCTCCAGCGCTCGGTCCGGGGTCTGCCAGTCCGCGCCGAGCAGGGAGCCGATGCGGTCGAGGCGCTGCACGACGGTGTTGACGTGCACGTGGAGGACGTCCTTGGCGCGGGTGAGGTTCGCGCCGGACTCGAAGTAGGCGTTCAGCGTGGCGAGGAGCTCGGTGCCCCGGCGGGCGTCGTAGTCGAGCACCGGGCCGATCGTCCGCCGCACGAAGCCGGGCAAGTCGGTCTGCTCGCCGAGCAGCACGCCCAGAAACCCCAGTCCGTCCATCGACGCACCCTCGCCGACCCGGCCGAGCGCGAGCAGCGCCCGCAGGCAGCGGGCGGCTTCGGCGTGCGCCGCCGCGATCTCCCGGGGCCCGTGCGCAGGGCCGGAGGCTCCGACGGTGACCGGACTGTCCACTGCGGACCGCAGGGTCTCGGCGATGCGCGCCGCGAGCGATCCGGCATCGGTGGCCGGGACCAGGAAGACGACTTCCTCCGCGTGGATCCCGGCGAGCGCGGCGCATCGACCGGCAGCCACCGCCAGCCGAGTGCGCGGCACGCGCTCAGCATGCGCGATCAGCACGGCATGCGGCTCGGCCAGGTCCAACCCCAGCCGCTCAGCGCGTGCCAGCAACGCCCCCGGGTTGCGCTCAGGCGCGGTGAGCAGGTCGGTCAGCAGCTCACCGCGCACTTCGTCCTCGGCCTTGGCGACCGAACGCCGCAGCATCAACAACAACGCCGTGACCACGGCAGCCCGCTCGAAGAGCCGACGATCGGCGTCCACCAGATCGCCGCGGCCGGACAGCACGAGACTTCCGAGCAGTTCCGGACCGGCCTGCACCGCGCACACCCATCCGTCCGATGTGGACATGGCGCGTCCGCTCGCGCGCGAGGCCGCGATCGCCGCCGGCGGCGGCACCGGGGCCACCGGATCGCTGGTCAGCTCGGCGCCGTCGGCGTCGAACACGCTGATCCCGCCGTGCAGCACGTCCGCCACCGCAGCCGCCACTTCCGGCACATCGGCACCTCGCAGCGCGAGGTCCATGAGCCGGTCGTGCGCTTCCTCCGCCCGGCGCAGCGCGGCGCTCTGCTCGCTGATCTCCTCCAGCAACCGGGCGTTGTCCAGCGCGATCGCGGCGTGGTCGGCCAGCGAGGACAGCAGCGCGATCTCGTCCGGGGTGAACTCGCGGGGCGTGCGATCCGAGGCGTAGAGCACGCCGATGACCTGGTCCCCGAGCGCCAGCGGCACGCCCAGGATCGCCGTCAGCCCCTCGTCGCGGACCGCCGAGTCGATCGGCCAGGTGTGCCGGTACCGCTCGTCGCCGAAGTAGTCGCGGGTCGCGTACGGCTGGGCGGCCTGCGCGACCAGTCCGCCCAAGCCCTCCCCCATCCCGAGCGTCACCTTCTGGAACAGCGCCGACACCGAACCGTCGGTGACCCGCATGTAGGTGCGCCCGGCGACCTCGTCGTTGAGGCTCAGGTAGGAGACGTCCACGCCGAGCAGGGTGCGGGCCCGGCGCACGATCGACCGCAGCACCGCATCGGTGTCGCGCAGCCCGGCCAGGTCGCTCGCGGTGTCGAACAGCGCGCTGAGCTCGGCCTCGCGGCGGCGGTGCGCGGTGAGCGTGCTGTGGATCCGCAGCGCCAGCGCGCTCGCCCGGCTCAGCTGCGGGTTCTCGACCGCGACGTGCGCCAGCTGCTCGCCGCCCGCCCCGTCGGCGAGCAGTTCGAGCAGCCGGACCACGTCGTCGTTCACCCGCTCATCTTGGCACCGCGGGCTGCTGTTGCGGGGCTTCGTCGTGCAGCGAAGTTCCCGCGGTCTCCCGCGCCACCAGCACCGCCGCCACCGTCAGCACGCACATCGCCAGCAGGTAGACCGACACCGCCACGGTGCTGCCGAAGTGCTGCAGCAGCGCCACCGCGATGATCGGCGCCAACGCGCCCGCCGCGATCGACGACAGCTGCCCGCCGACGGAGAGCCCGGTGTAGCGGACCCGGGTGGCGAACTGCTCGGCGAAGAACGCCGCCTGCGGCCCGTACATCGCGCCGTGCAGCAGCAGACCGGTGGTGGTGGCCAGCGTGATCACCCACGGCGATCCGGTGTCCAGCAGCGCGAAGTACGCGAAGCCCCACACGCCCATCGACACCGCGCCGAACAGGTACACCGGCTTGCGGCCCACCCGGTCCGACAGCGCACCCCACAGCGGGATCGTCGCGAAGTGCAGCGCGGAACCGATCAGCACCGCGTTGAGCCCGACCGACTTCGGCATGTCCAGCGGGCCGGTCACGTAGACCAGGATGAACGCGGTGAGCACGTAGTAGGAGACGTTCTCGGCCATCCGCGAGCCGATGGTGATCAGCACCTCGCGCCAGTGCTCCCGGAACACCGCCACCACCGGCACGTGCTCGCTGCGCTGCTCGGCCTTGCGCTGCGCTTCGAGGAAGACCGGCGATTCGCTGACCGCGAGCCGGATCCACAAGCCGATCACCACTAGCACGCCGGACAGCAGGAACGGGACCCGCCAGCCCCACGCCAGGAACGCCTCGTCGGACTGCGTCGCCGCCAGCACCGCGAGCACCGCGGTGGCCAGCAGGTTGCCACCCGGCGCACCGCACTGCGGCCATGACGCCCACAACCCGCGGCGGCGGTCCTCGCCGTGCTCGGACACGATCAGCACCGCGCCGCCCCACTCGCCGCCGAGCGCGAAGCCCTGCACCAGGCGCAGCAGCGTGAGCAGCACCGGCGCGAGCGCGCCCACCGCGGCGTAGGTGGGCAGCAGGCCCATCGCGCAGGTGGCGCCGCCCATCATCAGCAGGCTCACCACCAGCAGCTTCTTGCGCCCCACCCGGTCGCCGAAGTGGCCGAACACCAACCCGCCCAGCGGCCGGGCCAGGAACCCGATCGCATACGTGGTGAACGCCAGCAGCGTGCCGGTGAGCGGATCGGCCTCGGGGAAGAACAGCTGGTTGAACACCAACGCGGCGGCCGAGCCGTAGAGGAAGAAGTCGTACCACTCGACGGTGGTGCCGATCAGGCTCGCGCCGACGACCCGCGCGATCGAGCCGCCCCGCGCGTTGCCGGATCTGTTGCTGGCCAAGGCGAACACTCCTTTGTGTCAGGCCGGTTCAGGCGGCGGTCCAGCCGCCGTCCATCGGGAGGGAAACACCGGTCAGATGTGCCGCGTGGTCTCCGCAGAGCCAGCGCACCAGCTCGGCGACCTGCGCCGGATCGATCAGTTCCTTGAGCGCTGCCCGGCGCAGCAGCACGTCCTCGACCACCTCGGACTCGGCGATCCCGTGCGCGGCGGCCTGATCGGCGATCTGCGCGCGCACCAGCGGGGTGTCGACGTAGCCGGGGTTGACGCAGTTGCTCGTCACGCCGTGCTCCGCGCCCTCCAGTGCGACCACTTTGGACAGACCTTCGAGCGCGTGCTTCGCGGTCACGTAACCGGCTTTGAACGGGCTGGCGCGCAGCCCGTGCACGCTGGAGACGTGCACGACGCGCCCCCAGCCCCGGCCGTACATGTGCGGCAAAGCGTTGCGCACCAACTGGAACGGGGCGGTCACCATCACCTGCTGCATGCGGATGAAGGTGTCCAGCGGGAACTCCGGCAGCGCGGCGACGTGCTGGAAACCGGCGTTGTTGACCAGGACGTCGACCTCCGCGGGCAGCGCGTCCACCGCCGCCGGATCGGCGAGGTCCGCCACGTGCGCCCGGCCGCCGACCTCTACGGCGACTCGCTCGGCGGAGGTCCGGTCGAGGTCGACGACGTGCACCTCCGCGCCGTCCGCAGCGAGCGCGCGGGCGCACGCCCGCCCGATCCCGCTGCCCGCGCCGGTCACCAGGGCCACCCGCCCGCCCAGCGTCCCGACGTGCCCGTTGTCACTCATGCCGTAGGACGTTAAGCCGCAGCCCACCGCTGGGGTACGTGTTCCTCCACCACAAGATCGAGCAGGACCATGGTCCCATTCGCCACTCTTCTGCCGCCCGCGCCGAAAATCGGCTGCTCGCTGACGGGGTGGGCGACTACCGTTCGCGGCGTGGTCGAGCCAGAAGAAATCCGCACCCGGCGACTGCTGCTGCGCCGCCCCGAACCCGCCGACGCCGAGCCGTTCATCGCCCTGCACAACACCCCGGAGGCCTACCCGCACGACAGCTGGCTGCGACGCTCCCCCGAAGATGCCCGCCAACAGCTCGATTCGTTCGGCGAGAAGTGGGACGAGAACGGCATCGGCTACTGGACGATCCGGCTCGCCGAGACCGGTGAGGTGATCGGCTTCGGCGGGCTCCAGCACTGGGACGGTGACGGCGACCCCGTGCTCAACCTCTACTACCGCTTCTTCCCCACCGCCTGGGGCAACGGTTACGCCCCCGAAATGGCCGCAGCAGCGATCGACTGGGCACGTCGACACCGCCCCGAGCACCCCGTCCGGATCGTGACGGGTTCCGAGAACAGGGCGTCGATCCGGATCGCCGAGAAGCTCGGCTTCAAGTTCGAGGAGCACCGCGAACGCGACGGTCGGCCCGAGGTCGTCTACCTGCTGGACCACTCGCGCTGAACCCGAAAACCAGCTGCTCGACGACAGGTTCAGCGGTTACCGTCCCCAGCGTGGTCGAGCCCGAGGAGATCCGCACCCGGCGACTGGTGCTGCGCCGCCCCGAACCCGCCGACGCCGAAGCCTTCATCGCGGTGCACTCCGCTCCGGAGGCCCACCCCTACGACGACTGGTCGCGCCGATCACCCGAGCAGGCCCGGGAGCTGTTCGACCGCTT
>NZ_JAQGLA010000048.1 GCF_027853915.1 Saccharopolyspora oryzae | reverse complement strand
ACCGGAATCGCCACGTCAGCGGCTCACTCCCGCTCGGACAGGGTGATCTCGACGCCGCCGGCGAAGTCGGCGGCCACGTTGTAGATGAACGCGGCCACCGTCGCCAGCGCGGTCACCAGCACGATGTTGATCGCGCCGATGATCGAGGCGACCCCGAACACCCTGGCGGCGCTGATCAACGGCTCGGCGGCCGCGTCGTCGGGCTGGGTCAGCTCGCTGAAGGTGCCGTTGAGCTGCTCCCACACGCCCATGCCGTCGAGCACGCCGTAGAGCACCGCCACCGCGATCATCCAGACGAAGAACAGCGCCACGCTGAGCACCAGCGCGAGCTTCAGCACCGACCACGGGTCGACCCGCTTGACCTGCAGGCTGGCCCGGCGCGGTCCCCGGCTGGGGCGTCGCGCCGACGGGGTCGACGCGTTGCGCGCGCTGCTCCCGGACCCGGCGCCGGCCCCGGTGAACGACACCGTGGTCCGGGCCGACTGCGGCACCTTGGTGCGCACGGTCTCCTGGTCCGCGAACTGCTTCGGGATGGTCTGCGTGTCGTCGACGTCCGGCACCGGGGTGCCCGGGGTGGAATCGGTGCCTTCCGCCCCGGACGCCGACGCCGACGCGCGCTGCCACGGCGGCGGCGTTTCCGTGCCGTTCAGCTCCTCACCGCTGGCGGCCTCCGCGGCCGCCGAGCCGGATTCGGTGTCCGCCTCGGCGGTGCTGTCGACTGTCTGCGTGCTGACCGAAGCCTGGTCCGCGTCCTGCGGGCCCGAGGACTCCGGCTTCTCGGAAGATGTCACGAGCGATCCTTCGGTGATCGTCGGCGGTGTGCGGCGTGGTCTCCCACAGTGTTACTTCTGCTGCTCCGGCCCCGCAGCGTCCGGGTCGACGGCTTCGTCGGCGTTGCGCGCGATGGCCACCAACGCGGAACCCTCGTCGAGGTTCATCAGACGAACCCCCTTCGTCTGCCTGCCGGCCTTGCGCACCTCCTTGGCGGTGGTGCGGATGACCCCACCGCTCGAGGTGATCGCGTAGAGCTCGTCGTCGAGTTCGACGATGAGCGCCCCCACCAGCCTGCCACGCTTGTTGTCGTGCTGGAGAGTCAGCACACCCTTTCCGCCGCGACCCTGCACCGGGTAGTCGTCGATCTGGGTGCGCTTGGCGTAGCCCCGATCGGTGGCGACCAGCACGTACCGGTCCTCGCGCACGACGCCCATGGCCAGCAGCTCGTCACCGTCGTTGAACCGCATGCCCAGCACACCCGAGGTGGCGCGGCCCATCGGGCGCAGCGCGTCGTCGGTGGCGTGGAACCGGATCGACTGGCCTTCGGCGGACACCAGCAGCAGGTCGTCGTCGGAGGAGCACAGCACCGCGCCGACCAGCTCGTCGTCCTCCTTCAGGTTGACGCCGATGAGACCACCCGATCGGTTGGAATCGAAATCGGTCAGCCTGGACTTCTTGACGAGCCCCTTCTTGGTGGCCAGCACCAGGTACGGGGCCGCGGTGTAGTCCTTGATCTGCATGACCTGGGCGATCTGCTCGTCCGGCTGGAACGCCAGCAGGTTGGCCACGTGCTGGCCGCGGGCCGTGCGGTTGGCCTCCGGCAGCTCGTAGGCCTTCGCCCGGTAGACCCGGCCCTTGTTGGTGAAGAACAGGATCCAGTCGTGGGTCGAGCAGACGAAGAAGTGCGACACGATGTCGTCCTGCTTCAGCGCCGCGCCCTGCACTCCCTTGCCGCCGCGCTTCTGCGCCCGGTACAGGTCGGTGCGGGTCCGCTTCGCGTACCCGGTGCGGGTGATGGTGACGACCACGTCCTCTTCGGCGATGAGGTCTTCCATGGAGACCTCGCCCTCGAACGGGACGATCTTGGTGCGCCGGTCCTCGCCGTACTTGTCGACGATCTCCATCAGCTCGTCGCGGATGATCTGCCGCTGGCGCTCGGGCTTGGCGAGGATGTCCTTGAGGTCCTCGATCTCCCGCTCGATCTCGGCCAGCTGGTCGATGATCTTCTGGCGCTCCAGGGCGGCCAGGCGGCGCAGCTGCATCTCCAGGATCGCGTTGGCCTGGATCTCGTCGACGTCGAGCAGCTCGATCAGGCCGGTGCGCGCGTCGTCCACCGTGGGCGAGCGCCGGATCAGGGCGATGACCTCGTCCAGCATGTCCAGCGCCTTGACCAGACCGCGCAGGACGTGGGCGCGCTCCTCGGCCTTCTTCAGCCGGTACTTGGTGCGCCGGACGATGACCTCGACCTGGTGCTTGACGTAGTACCGGATCGTCTGGTCGAGCCGCAGCGTGCGCGGCACGCCGTCGACCAGGGCCAGCATGTTGACGCCGAAGGTCGTCTGCAGCTGGGTGTGCTTGTAGAGGTTGTTCAGCACCACCTTCGGGATCGCGTCGCGCTTGAGCGTGACGACGATCCGCATGCCGCGGCGGCTGTTGGACTCGTCGGCGATGTCCGAGATGCCGGTGATCTTGCCTTCCCGGTGCATCGAGGCGATGTTCTCGATGAGGTTGTCCGGGTTGACCTGGTAGGGCAGCTCGGTGACGACCAGCGTGGTGCGCCCCTTGCTGTCCTCCTCGATGGTGACGACGGCCCGCATCTTGATGGAGCCGCGGCCGGTGCGGTAGGCGTCCGCGATGGCGTTGGTGCCCAGGATCTGGGCGTGGGTCGGGAAGTCCGGCCCCTTGATCCGCGCCATCAGGGCCTCGAGCAGCTGCTCGTCGTCGGCCTCGGGGTTCTCCAGCGCCCAGACGACGCCGTCGGCGACCTCGCGCAGGTTGTGCGGCGGGATGTTGGTCGCCATTCCGACCGCGATCCCGCCACCGCCGTTGACCAGCAGGTTCGGGAACCGCGACGGCAGCACGTCGGGCTCCTGGGTGCGCCCGTCGTAGTTGTCGGAGAAGTCGACGGTGTCCTCTTCGATGTCGGCGAGCATGTGCATCGCCAACGGGGCCAGCCGCGACTCGGTGTACCGCATGGCCGCGGCCGGGTCGTTGCCGGGCGAACCGAAGTTGCCCTGCCCGTCGATCAGCGGGTGGCGCATCGACCACGGCTGGGCCAGGCGGACCAGGGTGTCGTAGATCGCCGAGTCGCCGTGCGGGTGGTAGTTGCCCATCACGTCGCCGACGACGCGGGAGCACTTCACGTACCCGCGGTCCGGGCGGAAGCCCGAATCGTACATCGCGTACAGCACGCGCCGGTGCACCGGCTTGAGCCCGTCGCGCACGTCCGGGAGGGCGCGCGCGACGATGACGCTCATCGCGTAGTTGATGTAGGAGTTCTGCATCTCCTGCTGGAGTTCGACCGGTTCGATCCGGCCGTGTTCCGGCGGCAGGATTTCCGTCATGCTCGTCCCTTGCTATTCGGAGAGTTCGGTGGTTGGCCTGCGCGTCGGCGTCACACGTCGAGGAAGCCGGCGTCCTTGGCGTTGCGGGTGATGAACGAGCGCCGGGCTTCGACGTCCTCGCCCATCAGCACGCTGAACAGCTCGTCCGCGGTCGCCGCGTCGTCCAGCGAGACCTGCAGCAGCAGCCGGGTCTCCGGGTTCATCGTGGTTTCCCACAGCTCGTCGGCGTTCATCTCGCCGAGACCCTTGTAGCGCTGGATGCCGTCGTCCTTCGGCAGCTTGCGGCCGGCGGCGGCACCCGCCTCGAGCAGCGCGTCGCGCTCGCGGTCGCTGTAGGCGTACTCCGGCTCCGACCGCGGCCACTTGATCTTGTAGAGCGGCGGCTGCGCCAGGAAGACGTGGCCGTTCTCGATCAGCGGGCGCATGAAGCGGAACAGCAGGGTGAGCAGCAGGGTCCGGATGTGCTGGCCGTCGACGTCGGCGTCGGCCATCAGCACGATCTTGTGGTACCGCAGCTTGGACAGGTCGAACTCGTCGTGGATGCCGGTGCCCAGCGCGGTGATGATCGCCTGGACCTCGTTGTTCTTGAGGACCTTGTCGATCCGCGACTTCTCCACGTTGATGATCTTGCCGCGAAGCGGCAGGATCGCCTGGAAGCGCGACTCGCGGCCTTCCTTGGCCGAGCCACCCGCGGAGTCGCCCTCCACGATGTAGAGCTCGCACTCCTCCGGGTTGTTGGACTGGCAGTCCTTCAGCTTGCCCGGCAGGCCGCCGATGTCCATCGCGCTCTTGCGGCGCACCAGCTCCTTGGCCTTGCGCGCGGCCATCCGCGCCTGCGCCGAGGAGACCGCCTTGTTGACGATGACCTTGGCCTCGGCCGGGTTGCGCTCGAACCAGTCGGTCAGCCACTCGAACGCGGTGGTCTGCACGAACGACTTGACCTCGGTGTTGCCCAGCTTGGTCTTGGTCTGGCCCTCGAACTGCGGCTCGCGGACCTTCACCGACACGATCGCGGCCAAGCCCTCGCGGACGTCGTCACCGGTGAGGTTGCCGTCCTTCTCCTTGATGAGCTTCTTGTCCCGCGCGTAGGCGTTGACCACGCGGGTCAGCGCGGAGCGGAAGCCCTCCTCGTGGGTGCCGCCCTCGTGCGTGTTGATGGTGTTCGCGAAGGTGTAGACCGACTGGTTGTAGCCGGAGTTCCACTGCATCGCGATCTCCAGCTCGTGCCCGTTCCCGGACGCGGTGAAGGCCACCACCTTCTTGTGGATCGGCTCCTTGGTGGCGTTGATGTGCCGGACGAAGTCCTCCAGACCGCCCGGGTAGTGGAAGGTCCGCTCCTTGGCGCGGGCGGTGGTGCCGCTGGCGTCCTCGCCTGCCGCGTCCTCCTCCTCGACCCGCTCGTCGCGCAGGATGATGGTCAGGCCCTTGTTCAGGAAGGCCATCTCCTGCAGGCGGCGCGAGATCGTCTCGGCGTTGTACCGGGTGGTCTCGAAGATGTTCGGGTCGGCCCAGAAGGTGATGCTGGTGCCGGACTTGTCGGTCTTCTCCCCGCGCTCGATCTCCGAGACGGGCTTGGAGTCCTCGTAGCGCTGCCGCCACACGGTGCCGCCGGTGTGGATCTCCGCTTCCAGCGCGGTGGACAACGCGTTGACCACCGAGACGCCGACGCCGTGCAGACCACCGGAGACCGCGTACGCGTCGCTGTCGAACTTGCCGCCCGCGTGCAGCACGGTCAGCACGACTTCCAGGGTCGGCTTCTTCTCCACCGGGTGGATGTCGACCGGGATTCCTCGGCCGTCGTCGACCACGCGCACGCCGCCGTCGGGGAGCAAGGTCACCTCGACGGTGGTCGCGTACCCGGCCATCGCCTCGTCGACCGAGTTGTCCACGACCTCCCACACCAGGTGGTGCAGACCGCGTTCACCGGTCGAACCGATGTACATGCCCGGACGCTTGCGGACGGCCTCAAGGCCCTCAAGAACGGTGATGGACGAAGCGTTGTATTCGCTCTTCTTCGGTGCCACGGGCCTCGATTTCTCCTTGAGCCGACTGTGCTGTCAGGGTGATCGGTCGATGCCGGTTCGAACGCGCCACGTCCCGCACCGCTGACCACTTCGGGGCGACTCTCGTCTGCTGGCGCCGCACCGGCCGGTCGGCCGGTTCCGCGCACCACACCGATGCGCTGTCTGGTGGACGCCTCGGCCACACCCGGTTCGATTCTACTGGTCTCCCCGGACAGAAGTGGGGCAAGGACACCCCTGACTTGCTCACAGAGCGAAGAACTCGAATCAATCCACCATCCGAGAGCCGCGAGCGGCGCCTGTGGGATCTCGGCGGCGATCGGCCGCCCGTCAGGCCGCTCCGGCGCCGGGGCCCGCTCCCCGCCCCCGGCGATCGCGCCGGAACCGGGCGTCGCCACCGCCCCAGCAGCCCGATCACCTGCACCTCCGGCGCTGACCGGATCAACCGTAGGTGTCGCGCGGGCCGCGGCCGGGGACGTGCCGCGGGCCGTGTCGCCAGCTGGGCGCGGCCGGCCCCTGCACCTTGATGCGACGGACCACGTCGCGGCCGACTCCGTCGCTGATCCGCTTGAGGATCTGCCGCTGCAGCAGCCGCAGCTGGGTGGCCCAGGCGGTGGACTGGGCTTGGACGGTGAGCTCGCCGTCCTTGAGCGCCACCGGTTTGGTGTGCTCGGCGACGTCGGCGCCGACCAGCGAGGACCACTTCGCGAACACCTGGCCCCCGGAGAGGTGCTCGGTCCAGCCGTGCTCGGAGGCGATGCGGGCCGCCAGCCGACCCAGCGGCTGCGGGTCCCGATCGTCCGGACCGGGCCCCGACCAGCCACGACGTCGACGTGGGCGGATCTTGCCGCCCTTCTTCTTGAGCGCCTTGCGGCGGGCCGCGGACTGCTCGCGGGCGGCCTGCAGCGCGGCGCGTGCCAGATCGGGGCCACTCAACCCGGGACCATCCCCGGCTCCGGCGGCCTCGCCCGGTGGCGTCGAGTTATCCACACCATCCACAGAGTTATCCCCAGGTGTGGGTAGATCCGTGGACCGAGTGGTGTCCTCGGTCACGCTGGGTGCACCGGCAGATCGCGCGCGGTCACTGGACACGTCGCACCTCGCCTTCGCGGACGTCGTATCGCACGCCGGCGAGCTCCGGCGGCACGTCCTCGGCGACCGCCGCGGTCACCAGCACCTGCTCGGCCCCGGCGACCAGCTCGGCCAGCCGGGACCGCCGGCGCCGGTCCAGCTCGGCGAAGACGTCGTCCAGGATCAGCACCGGTTCGGCGCCATCCTCGGTGAGCAGGTGGTAGGAAGCCAGCCGCAACGCCAGTACGAAGGACCACGATTCGCCGTGGCTGGCGTAGCCCTTGGCGGGCAGCTCGCCGAGCAGCAGCTCCAGGTCGTCGCGGTGCGGACCGACCAGCGACACGCCGCGCTCGATCTCCTGCGGCCGGACCCGCGCCAGCTCCTCGAGCAGCGCGGCCTCCAGCACCTCGACGTCGGCTTCCTTGCCCATCGGCTCGCCGTAGCCCTCCGGCAGCGAGGCGCCGAGGCTGCTGCGGTAGCGCAGGGAAGCGACCCGGCTCGACGGCATGGTGGCCTCGTCGGTCGCAGCGACGTTGGCGTAAGCGCTGGTCACGTGGGGTGCGATGGCAGCGACGAGGTCCAACCGACCGGCCAGCAGCTCCGCGCCGTAGCGCGCCAGGTGCCCGTCCCAGACCTCCAGCGTCCGCAGATCCGCTTTGGCCCCGCCGCGCTTCGCAGCCCCCGCGGACTTCAGCAGCGCGCTGCGCTGCTTGAGCACCCGCTCGTAGTCGGAGCGCACGCCCGCGAACCGCGGCGCGCGGGAGACCAGCAGCTCGTCGAGGAACCGGCGGCGTTCGCCCGGGTCGCCGCGGACGATCGACAGGTCTTCCGGCGCGAACAGCACGGTGCGCAGGATCCCCAGCACGTCGCGGGGCTTGGCGGCAGCGCCGCGGTTGATCCGGGCGCGGTTGGCCTTGCCCGGCGTGATCTCCAGTTCGACCAGCAGCTCGCGACCGCCGTTGACCACGGCAGCGCGCACCACCGCGCGCCCCGCACCCTCGCGGACCAGCGGCGCATCGCTGGCGACGCGGTGCGAACCGAGGGTGGCGACGTAGCCGACGGCCTCGACCAGGTTCGTCTTGCCCTGCCCGTTGGACCCGACGAGCGCGGTGATCCCCGGCTCCAGGGCCAGGTCGGCGTGCGGCCAGGACCGGAAGTCGGTCACCTGCAAATGACGGACGTACACGACGATCCAACTTAGTGGTCGGCCGATCCAGCCCGAGACCGATTCACGTTCTCCGGTTGGTTCGGTGGGGTGGAGCGAACGGCCTGTCCGCCACGCTCTACGAGGTGAACGGTCCGTTCGCAACGCAGCACCGGGCCGCGGGATGTGAGGTGAACAGTCCGTTCGCTCCGTCAAGAGGGGTGAACGGTCCGTTCGCCCGAACTCCGGTGTTGGGTCGATTTGTCGACAAAGCGACCCAACACCGGGTGTGCTCAGCTCTCCGAGTCGGACTTCTGGACGGCGTGGCCGCCGAACTGGTTGCGCAGCGCCGAGACCGCCTTCATGGCGGGCGAGTCCTCCTGGCGGGAGGCGAAGCGGGCGAACAGCGACGCGGTGATCACCGGGGTCGGGACCGCGTTGTTGATCGACTCCTCGACCGTCCAGCGCCCCTCGCCGGAGTCGTTGACGTACCCGCGCAGCTCGGTCAGCTCCGGGTCCTCGTCCAGCGCCCGGACCAGCAGGTCCAGCAGCCAGGAGCGGACCACGGTGCCGCGGCTCCACGCCTTGATCGTCTCGGGCACGTTGGTGACCACGTCCGAGGCGGACAGCAGCTCGAAGCCCTCGGCGTAGGCCTGCATCAGGCCGTACTCGATGCCGTTGTGCACCATCTTCGCGTAGTGCCCGGCACCCACCGGACCGGCGTGCGCGAAGCCCTCCTCGCGCGGACCCTCCGGGCGCAGCGCGTCGAAGATCGGCATGGCGCGCTCGATGTCCTCGGCGTCGCCACCGGCCATCAGGCCGTAGCCGTTCTTGGCGCCCCAAACACCGCCGGACACACCGACGTCGGCGTACTTGATCCCGTTCTCGGCGAGCAGCGCGGCGTTGGCCTGGTCGTCGGTGAACTTCGAGTTGCCGCCCTCGATCACCAGGTCACCGGCGGACAGCAGCCCGGCCAGCTCCTCGACGGTCTGGCGGGTCGGGTCGCCGTGCGGAACCATGATCCACACGATCCGCGGGCCGGTCAGCTTCTGCACCAGCTCCGCGACCGAGGCGACGTCGCTGACGTCGGGATTGCGGTCGTAACCGACGACGTCGTGACCAGCGGCGCGCAGCCGCTCACGCATGTTGAAACCCATTCGGCCGAGACCGACAAGTCCGAGTTGCACCGGATCTCCTCTGCGAGCTGTGTTTCCACTGGGTTGGTCGGCGCGCGAGGTGGGACCGCACCAGCTGAATCGATCTGACCGGAGCCTAACCGCCGACGGCGCAGGCCCCGGCCGGACCGGGCTTCGGATGTGATCCAGCCCCATCGGCGGGGCTGCGGGAGTGCTGAGCTCAGCCCGGGAGGCGGACTGGCATCAGCAGGTAGAGGTAGCCCTCCGCCACGTTGCCATCCTCGTCGACCGGCTTGATGAGCGCCGGGCGGTTGGAGGTCGTGAACTGCAGTTGGGCGCGCTCGGTCTTCATCGCACCGAGGCCGTCGAGCAGGTAGGCCGGGTTGAACGCGATGGTCAGCGGCTCACCGGCGAGCTCCACCGCGAGCTCTTCCTCGGCGCTGCCCTCGTCGTCGCCACCAGCGGTCAGCCGCAGCACGCGGTCGGAGAACTCCAGGCGCACCTGGGTGCCGCGCTCGGCGACCAGCGACACGCGCTTGATCGCCTCGATCAGCGGGCCGACGTGGATGTTGGCCGTCACCGCGCTCTCGGCGGGCAGCAGCTGGCGGTACTTCGGGAACTCCGCGTCCAGCAGTCGCGTGGTGTTGCGGCGCTTGGTGCCGGACAGGCCGAGCAGTCCGTCACCGGAGGCCAGCGAGATCTCGACCTTGCTCGCGCCGGCCCCGAGGGTCTTCGCCGAGTCGGCCAGCGTCTTGGCCGGGACCAGCACCGCGGTGTCCTCGATGGTGGTGCCCGGCTCCCAGGTGATCTCGCGCATCGCCAGCCGGAACCGGTCGGTGGCGACCATGGTCAGCTTGTCGGCGTTGATCTCCATCCGGATGCCGGTGAGCATCGGCAGCGTCTCGTCCTTGCCCGCCGCGACCGCGACCTGCCCGACCGCCTCGCCGAACAGGTCGGTGGGCACCGAGCCGGCGTGCTCCGGCATCGCGGGCAGCTCGGGGTAGTCCTCGACCGGCATGGTCGGCAGGCTGAACTTGGAGCTGCCGCAGGTGATGGTGACGCGCGAGCCGTCGACGGTGAGCTCCACCGGACGCGCCGGCAGCGCCTTGGTGATGTCGGCCAGCAGCCGCCCGGAGACCAGAGTCTTGCCGCTGGCGTCGATCGAGGCGTCGATGGTGACCTGTGCGGAGACCTCGTAGTCGAAGCCGGAGATGGTCAGCGCCTCTCCGGAGCTCGCATCGAGCAGCACGCCGCCCAGCACCGGAACCGGTGGCCGCGACGGAAGGCTGCGCGCGACCCAAGCGACGGCGTCGGCGAGACCGTCACGTTCCACGCGGATCTTCATGGGTGTCCTTTCGGTTTCAGCCATGCGCAGGCTGCCGAGAACTGTGTCCGAGCTCCAGAGCTCATTACGGGTCGTGGTGCTCCGGCCCCGCCGCACGGGGTGGAGCGGTCCCCGCACGGACGCCCCGGGAGGCACCGGACCGCCTGACCCTCAGCCAGGGCAACGGCGCGAAGTTCGCCGGGACTGCCTCCGCGGGAGTTCCACCGTAGAGCGTGCGCCGCGATCTCCGCATCCGGGTCCGAGCAGTTCGTCGGCCCGCCCAGGCCTGTCGAGCGGAGTTGTCCACTTATCCACCGGCCCTTACTTCTCTTTTCTTTTTTCTTTTAGAAGAACAAATGAGAGCAGTAGTAGTAAGGGCTGTGAGTTGTGGGGACAAGTGCTGTTTGGGCTGGTCGGGTGGCGTGGCCGGATGTGGATGAGCACGGGATGTAACCGGGGACTACGACGACCGGGTGGTGGACAACTTCGACCCTCCCCCAGTTAGTCCACAGCTGTCCCCAGTTGTCCACACCTCCATCCACAGTTGGACCCCCCGGTTGTACCCACCCCCTGTGGTTTTCGGCGGTTCCACCGGTCAGGTTGTGGGCAAACCTGTGAGAGGTCTGTGGTCAACCCCCGCCCGGGCTGTGGGCAGACGGCGACAACCTGTGCACAGCTTGTGGATGGTTTGGGGAAAACTCCAGGTCGCGCCTGGGGATTCAGGAGATGTGGACAGCTCGGCCCTCCGTGGACTTTTCTGTTGACCAGGTGAGGCCAAGCCCACCCCGCCTCCCAGAAAAGTCAGCGCCCGCAACGCCTTCCGCGTGCGCGGAGCGCGCTCGACCAAGCGCGGAACGTGCTCATTTCCGCCCGGGATGCCCTCCGATCCCCGTGCCGGAGTGCCGTCGGGGCCTCCGGAGCCGTCGGTGAGCGGTCGAAGTTTTCTGTCGGAGGGGGTGTTTCGGGGTCAGGTGCCCCAGCAGAAAGGTTCGCGCGCTCGTCGGCGGGCTCCCGCCGCCGCCCAGATTGGCCCGCGGACCGTCGCGGCGGCCGAGGAACGGCGCTCCGCTGCGCGTCCGATCGAAGCCTGGCCTACCCCGGGCACCCGCGCGTCGCGGCGGGATCTTTCTGCTGGAGGGGGTGTCTCGCGCGAGGGTGGCCAGGCAGAAAAGATGCGCGATGCGGGCCGAGGGTCAGCACACCGGAGGGCTGGAGATCGCCCGGCAGCGGCCGACGCGGAAATCGGCCCTGAGAAGCCGTCTGGCGCCATCAACTCCGCCTCGGCAGGGGTCGATGCGGCACGGGGAGAGCGGCGAAGAGGGCGTGCGCGGATCTGCGGAGCCGGATGATCCGGGCGGGTCCGCAGCGCGAACCAGCCGACGAGCAGCCAAGTCCTACCGGGACTGCTGCTTGATCCGGGCGGTCAGCTCCTGAACGTGCTCGTAGACGCGGCGCCGCTCGGCCATCTCCTTGCGGATCTTCTTGTCCGCGTACATCACCGTGGTGTGGTCGCGGCCGCCGAAGTACTGGCCGATCTTGGGCAGCGAGGAGTCGGTCAGCTCGCGGCACAGGTACATCGCGATCTGCCGCGCCTGGGCCAGCGCCTTCGTCTTGCCCGGACCGCACAGGTCGTCCATCGTCACGCCGAAGTAGTCGGCGGTGACCGCCATGATCGTCGGCGCGGTGATCTCCGGGGTCTGCGAGTCCGGGATGAGGTCGCGCAGCACGATCTCGGCGAGCTGCAGGTCGACCGGCTGCCGGTTCAGCGACGCGAACGCCGTGACCCGGATCAGCGCGCCTTCCAGCTCGCGGATGTTGCGCTCGATGCGGGACGCGATGAACTCCAGCACGTCGGCCGGCGCGTTCATCCGGTCCTGCGCGGCCTTCTTCCGCAGGATCGCGATGCGGGTCTCCAGCTCGGGCGGCTGGATGTCGGTGATCAGACCCCACTCGAAGCGGGTGCGCAGCCGGTCCTCCAGCGTGCGCAGCCCCTTCGGCGGCCGGTCGGAGGACACCACGATCTGCTTGTTCGAGTTGTGCAGCGTGTTGAAGGTGTGGAAGAACTCCTCCTGGGTTCCTTCCTTGCCCTCCAAGAACTGGATGTCGTCGACCAGCAGCACGTCGACGTCGCGGTACCGCCGCTGGAACGCCACCTGGCGGTCGTCGCGCAGCGAGTTGATGAAGTCGTTGGTGAATTCCTCGGTCGAGACGTAGCGAACCCGCATGCCGGGGAACAGGCGCTGGGTGTAGTGCCCGACCGCGTGCAGCAGGTGCGTCTTGCCGAGACCGGACTCGCCCCAGATGAACAGCGGGTTGTACGCGCGGGCCGGCGCTTCGGCGGCAGCCACCGCGGCGGCGTGCGCGAACCGGTTCGACGAGCCGATGACGAACGTGTCGAAGGTGTACTTCGCGTTCAGCCTGGTCTGCGAGGTCGGCGGCGCGTGCTTCGGCGCGGTGAACGGCTGGCCCGGCTGGGGCTCGGCCGTCGGTTGCCCGCCGCGGCCGAAGGTCGGCCAGTTCTCGCCGCCGGTCTCCTCCGACTCGGGTTCCTCGGGTTCCGGCTCGGGCTCTTCGGCCTCGACCTCGGACTCCAGCGGCTGCGGGATCTCGCCGCCGGGCCACTTGAACTCGGCGGTCGGGAAGTCGATCTCGGGTGCCTGCGCGGGCTCGGGAGCGGCGTGCCGACCCGGCGCGTCCCCGCTGGGGACGACCGGGATCGAGCCGGTGTGCGCGGTGTTGCCGAAGCTCTCCGGCGGCCGGAAGCTCTCGGCCGCGGTGAAGTTCTCCGGGGCGCGTCCCAAACCGGGCGTGGAGAAGTAAGGAGCCGCGGTCGCGGGCTGCTCGCCGGTGGAGCTGCGGTTGCCGGTCCACTGCTCGGTCGGAGCGGGCGCGGCGACCGGTCGGGTCGGCGCCGGGACCGCGGTGTCCACCTTCACCGCCAGCGACACGTCCCGGCCGAGGCGGCGGGACAGGGCGTCGGTGATGGGATCGCGCAGCGCGCGCTCGATGGCTTCCTTGGCGAAGTCGCTCGGCGCGGCGAGCAGCGCAGTCCCGTCCAGCAGTCCGATCGGGCGGGTCACGCGCATCCACGCGCGCTGCTGGGGAGACAGGGTGCCGGAGGACAGCTCCTGCACCACCTCGCTCCAAACTCGTACGAGATCGGCCTGGTGGTCGGACACCGCCTTGCTCCCCTCCCCTCGTTCACGCAGCCCCAGGTCGTTGTCCCGAGGGCTGTTCCCAGAGTGCTCGGGCGCGGCGATATCACGCCGACGGCGGGGCCGAACTCCGGGGATCACCTGCACGGGTTAGATCTCCACAGAGTTGTCCACAACTTGTGTATGAAGGTACGGCAGTCCGCCGCGGTGTTCCCCCCTGGGGCCGTCGTACCCCTGCGACCGAGGTCGGAACGCCTCCGAGGCCGGTCTCCCACCTGCCGGCCGCGCATCGCAGAGGGGCAACCTAACAAGCTCGTGCAGCGGTTCACAAGCAAGTCCCGGAGGTTCCACCAAGATCGGGGTGTGGCAGCCTGTTCCCGGACCGGCCGCGCCCGCACCGCCGCCTGGAGTCGCCTCGGGGAGGCGATTCGGCGGCTTAGACCCACCCCGGTAGTGCGGCCCCGGAAGTCACTGCGTACCCTCGTACAGTCCCCGCTTTCCTGAGCGGGCATGTCACTGCGCCGGGAAATCGGCGTCGTGCGCCGCTCGGTACCGCCGATCTTCGCACGAATTGGCGACCGAGGCTCGGGAACGAACCCAGGGACACCTTGACCGAACCGTGGTTCACCGTGGCCATCGGTGCCTGTAGTAACCGGGAGATCCGACCGTGAGCAAGGGCAAGCGCACCTTCCAGCCGAACAACCGCCGTCGTGCACGGAAGCACGGCTTCCGGCTGCGCATGCGCACTCGCGCCGGCCGGGCCATCGTGGCCTCGCGCCGTCGCCAGGGCCGCGCGCGTCTTTCTGCCTGATCGCGTCCGGCCGTGCTTCCCGCGGCAGCCCGGCTGACCAAGAGCCAGGAGTTCCGCCTGGTGGTCCGTCGTGGACGCCGATCCGGGCGGTCCCGGCTCGTGGTCCACGCATTGCGTCCGGACCAGTCGCTGGAGTCCGCTCGGCACCGCGGCGAGGCCTTACCGGAAGCCGAGGCGAATACGGCACCCACCCGGAATTCGACAGGATCGACCCGGGTGGGTTTTGTCGTGAGCAAGGCCGTGGGCACGGCGGTGATCCGACACCGGGTCTCGCGCCGGCTGCGGCACCTGATGCGTGACCGCCTGGCGGCGCTGCCCGCTGGCACACTGGTGGTGGTCCGAGCCCTACCAGCGGCGGCCGATGCGTCCAGCCGCGAACTCGGCGCGGACTTGGACGCGGCGATGCGCAAGCTCCGCGTCCTCGCCCCCGATGGTCCGGCGACAGGTTCCAGGTGATGGCTCAGGACCAGCAGCACGACGAACGGCTCCGCGCGCCCGCACGGCGCCCGAGCCCGTTCGCCTGGGTGCTGCTCGGTCCGGTGCACGTCTACCGCAAGGTGATCTCACCGCTGCTGCCGCCGATGTGCCGCTTCTACCCGAGCTGCAGCGCCTACGCGGTCGAGGCGTTGACCACGCACGGCCTGCTCCGCGGTGGTTGGCTCACCCTGCGCAGGCTTGTGCGCTGCGGTCCCTGGCACCCTGGAGGGATCGACCCGGTGCCGCCACCTCGTGAGCGCACCGCGCGAACCCCTGCCCGAGCACCCGAGAAACCTGCCGAGGAGTAGCCCGCGTGCTGGACTTCATCTACTACCCGGTGTCGGCCATCCTGTGGTTCTGGCACAAGGTTTTCGGTTTCGTGCTCGACCCGGCCAGCGGTTACGCCTGGGCGCTGTCGGTCATCTTCCTCGTCTTCACGCTGCGCGCGCTGCTGTTCAAGCCGTTCGTGCACCAGGTGCGGTCGATGAAGAAGATGCAGGAGTTCGCGCCGCAGATCCGCGAGCTGCAGGCCAAGCACGGCGATGACCGGCAGAAGCTCGCGGCGGAGATGCAGAAGCTCCAGGCCGAGCAGGGTTTCAACCCGCTCAGCGGCTGCCTGCCGGTCCTGGTCCAGGTGCCGGTGTTCATCGGTCTGTTCCACGTGCTCAACGGCTTCAAGCCGGGGGCGCCGTCGAACTTCATCTTCGACGCCAAGGACGTGGAGTCCTTCGTGGCCGCGGACTTCTTCGGCGCGAAGCTGTCCAACACGATCAGCCAGGCTCCGGACGTGCTCGCGGCCTTCGGCACCGACCGCGTCGAGATGATGCTGGTGGGCGTGCCGCTGATGATCGCGGCCGCGATCGCCACCCACTTCACCGCGCGCCACAACGTGCAGCGGCAGACCGCTGACGCGGCGGCCCAGCCGCAGGCGGCCATGATGAACCGGATGACGCTGTGGATCTTCCCGATGTTCGCCATCATCGGTGGTCCGTTCCTGCCGCTGGCGATCCTGATCTACTGGCTGGCCAACAACTTCTGGACGCTGGCCCAGCAGCGCGTGGTGTACAGCCGGATCGACCGCGAGGAGGCAGCGCAGGCAGGCGCGCCCGCGGTCGTCGAGTCCACGGTCGTGGACGGCAGTCCCTCGGTGGACGCCGACAGCCGCAACGAGGACACGACGAAGGACCAACCCGGTGAGATCCCCGGGGTGATCGAAGACCGTTCTCGCGACACGGACAAGCCGGGCGAGACCCGGTGAGTCTGGCGCGAACCCTGGAGAGGAGACACCCAGTGTCCGAAACCGTGCAGGAGTCGAGCCCGGCAACGTCCGAAACCGCCGGCGACGAAGCTCCGTCCAACACCGAAGCCCTGCTGGTGCAGGAGGGCGACATCGCGGGTGACTACCTGGAGCGGCTGCTCGACCTGCTGGACTACGACGGGGACATCGACCTCGACGTGGAGGCCGGCCGCGCGATCGTGAGCATCGACGGCGGCGAAGACCTGGAGAAGCTCGTCGGCGGCCGCGGCCAGGTGCTGGAGGCGCTGCAGGAGCTGACCCGCCTCGCGGTGCAGCAGGAGACCGGCGTGCGCAGCCGCCTCATGCTGGACGTCGCGGGCTGGCGCGCCGGTCGCCGCCAGGAGCTGACCGACCTCGGCCGCTCCACCGCCGAGGAAGTCCTGTCGAGCGGCAAGGAAGCTCGCATGCGTCCGATGACGCCGTTCGAGCGGAAGATCATCCACGACGCGGTCGCGGCGATCGACGGCGTCCACAGCGAGAGCGAGGGCGAGGAGCCCAACCGCAAGGTGGTCGTCTTCAAGAGCTGACCGCTCCCCTCCCGCGACCCAATGCCCCCGTCCCGCCGGACGGGGGCATTGTTGTTTTTCGGGGCCGGATGGTGTTCGGTTGCCTTCTCCGGTCGTGTTTCACGTGAAACGGCTCCGGAGACAAAACGTCACCGTGACATAAGTCGTCGGTGTGGATGGATGCGGAAATCTGGTTGGATTTGAAGCTCTCTCCCCTGCCTGCCGGAGCGGGGCTCGTAGCGGCATCACGCGGGCCGTCGCTGTCGGCGCCCCGGAGTCACCGATCGGCATCCCCGGACGCGCCAGAAGGGGTTGTTGGTGATTGCGGAGTGCTATCCGGCAGGCTTGGTCGGAGATTCCTTGGTTCCACGTGAAACATCGGGGTGAATGCTTTGACCGAGCCTGCGGCGGCGCGGGTCGTGTTCGGTGATCGGCTGGACTTGGCCGAGCGGTTCCACGAGATGCTCCAGGAGCACGGGATCCGCCGCGGACTCATCGGTCCGCGCGAATTGGACCGGCTTTGGGAAAGACATCTGTTGAACTCTGCGGTTGTTGCGGAGTTGCTCCCACCGGATTGCCGGGTGTTGGACGTAGGCTCTGGGGCAGGGTTGCCGGGCATCCCGCTGGCGATCGCCCGCCCGGATCTCAACCTGACCCTGTTGGAGCCGATGGCTCGACGGGTGGCGTGGTTGCAGGAAGTCATCACCGAGTTGGAGCTCAACGTCGAGGTGGTGCGCGGACGTGCCGAGGAGGGTCCGGTGCGCGAACGACTGGCCGATCAGGACGTCGTGACCGCGCGTGCCGTCGCTCCGATGGAACGGCTCGCGAAGTGGTGCCTCCCCCTGCTGCGGCAGGGCGGCCGGCTGCTCGCCATGAAGGGCGAGAGCGCGGCCGAGGAGCTGGAGCGGGATGCCGCGGCGATCGCCGCGGTCGGTGGCGGTCGCGGCGAAGTGGTGTCGTGCGGTGTCGGTGCGCTCGAGGTGCCGACGACCGTCGTCGTGGTGGAGCGGGTCGCGGCGACCCGAAAAGCGTCCGGTCGGCGTCGTGACGATGCACGTCGAACGAGAAAGGATCGTGGACGGTGAATCCGGAGTCTAACGGAGCGGGTCGTGTTTCACGTGAAACGAAGGGCCGTGCAGTGGGCGGCATGCGGTTCCCCGCCGCGACAACGGGTGGCGATCCCGCGATGAGCTTCGGGAAGGACGACATCGGCTGGACCCCGATCATGGAGGAAGCCCAGCGGGCGACCCGGGTGCTGCACCCGGAAACGCTGGACCTCCCCCGGCCCAGCCACCGGCGTGTCATCACCGTCGCCAACCAGAAGGGCGGCGTCGGCAAGACGACCAGCACGGTGAACCTCGCGGCCGGTCTCGCGCTGCACGGTCTCAAGGTGCTCGTGGTCGACCTAGACCCGCAGGGCAACGCCAGCACCGCGCTCGGCGTCGACCACCGCTCCGGCAGCCCGTCGGTCTACGAGGTGCTGCTGGGCGAGATCAGCCTGTCCGACGCGGCTGCGCAGAGCAACCAGTCGCCGAACCTCTGGTGCGTGCCGGCGACCATCGACCTGGCCGGTTCGGAGATCGAGCTGGTGACGATGGTGGCGCGGGAAGGCCGGCTGAAGGAGGCGCTGAACTCCGAGGCGGTCAACGAGCTCGGGTTCGACTACATCTTCATCGACTGCCCGCCGTCGCTGGGCCTGCTCACGGTGAACGCGATGGTGGCCGCGCACGAGGTGCTGATCCCGATCCAGTGCGAGTACTACGCGCTGGAGGGCCTCGGGCAGCTGCTCAACAACATCGAGCTGGTGCAGGCGCACCTGAACCCCGCGCTGTGGGTCTCGACGATCCTGCTGACCATGTACGACGGCCGCACCAAGCTGGCCGACCAGGTCGCGGCCGAGGTGCGCGACCACTTCGGGGAGCTGGCCCTGCGCACGGTGATCCCGCGCAGCGTGAAGATCTCCGAGGCGCCGGGCTTCGGCCAGACGGTGCTGACCTACGACCCGGGCTCGCGCGGCTCGATGAGCTACCTGGACGCGGCCCGGGAAATCGCGGAACGGGGCGTCGAGAGGACGACGGAATGAGCGAGCGTCGAGGTGGTCTGGGACGCGGCATCGCCGCGCTGATCCCCAGCGGTCCCCCAGCGGGACCGGCGGGGACGGACGGCGCCGCGCTGCGCGGCACCAGGGTGCGCGGTGGTTCGGCATTCACGCCGCCGGAGCCGCCCGCTCCCGAGGTTTCACGTGAAACCAGCGGTGGTGAGGTCGCCGGCGCGGTCTACCGCGAGATCGCCATCTCCTCGATCACGCCGAACCCGAAGCAGCCGCGGCAGGTTTTCGACGAGGAGGCGCTGCACGAGCTGCAGCACTCCATCCGCGAGTTCGGCCTGATGCAGCCGATCGTCGTGCGGGAGCTGGAGACCGACCAGTTCGAGCTCATCATGGGCGAGCGCCGGTGGCGCGCTTCGCAGCTGGCCGGGCTGGAGTTCATCCCGGCGATCGTCCGCAAGACGCAGGACGACGCGATGCTGCGGGACGCCCTGCTGGAGAACATCCACCGGGTGCAGCTCAACCCGCTCGAAGAGGCGGCGGCCTACCAGCAGCTGCTGGACGAGTTCGGCGTGACGCACGACGAGCTGGCGGACCGGATCGGCCGCAGCCGTCCGGTCATCACCAACACCATCCGGCTGCTGAAGCTGCCGCTCGAGGTGCAGCGGCGGGTGGCCGTCGGCGTGCTCTCGGCCGGGCACGCCCGCGCCTTGCTGAGCCTGGACGACGTCGGGCAGCAGGAGGAGCTGGCGAAGCGGATCGTCGCGGAAGGGCTCTCGGTCCGGGCGACCGAGGAGCAGGTGACGCTCCTCAAGCGGGAGGCTCCGAAGAAGAAGACCGAGGCGAAGAAGCCGATCCAGTCCCCCGGCTTCGACCGGCTCGCCAACCGGTTGGCCGACCACTTCGACACGCGGGTCAAGGTCGAGCGCGGACGCCGGAAGGGGCGGATCGTCGTGGAGTTCGGCTCCGTGGACGACCTCGAGCGGGTCGCGGAGTTGATCTTGGGTGAACAGGCCCGCGGACTCAAAGAGGAATGACACCGGGGTCTTTTGTCACGGTGACGATCACATTCCGTGACTGAAGAGCGCGACAAGAAGGGCCGGTCTCCTGCGGGAGACCGGCCCTTTGTTTCACGTGAAACAGCGACTCATCGAGCTCGCGCGATCGCCCGCTCGACGAGTCCGGCGAAGACCTCCCCCAACGACCGGCCGGCGGCCTCGACCGCCATCGGCAGCAGCGAGGTCTCGGTCAGGCCGGGCGACACGTTGACTTCCAGGAAGTGCGGCGTGCCGTCGCGGTCGATGATCGCGTCGGTCCGGGAGACGTCGCGGAGGCCGAGCAGCCGGTGCGCGGCGATCGCGAGCTCGCCCGCGGCCGCCGCCGCTTCCGGCGAGATCTCGGCGGGCGCGTGGTAGCTCGTGAGACCGGCGGTGTAGCGAGCGGTGTAGTCGTAGACGCCGTCGGCCGGCTCGATCTGAACTGCGGGCAGCGCCTCCGGTCCGTCCGGCCCGTCGATGACGGTGATCGCCACCTCGGTCCCCTCGACGAACCGCTCGACGAGCACGGTGTCGCCGTAGGACAGCGCGCCCACCATCGCCGACGGCAGCTCGGCGGCGTCGCGCACCACCTGCGCACCCAGCGCCGAACCGCCCTGGTCCGGCTTGAGCATCAGCGGCAGGCCCAGCTTGGCCACGAGAGCGTCCAGGACGGCCTGAGCGCCCAGCTCGCGGAAGGTGGAGTGCGGCAGCGACACCCAGTCCGGAGTGGCCAGACCAGCGCGGGCGAGCTCCGCCTTGGCGGTCGGCTTGTCCCACGCCCGGCGGCACGCGTGCGGGCCGGTGCCCACGTACGGGACGTCGAGCATCTCCAGCACAGCCTGCACCGCACCGTTCTCGCCTTCACCGCCGTGCAGCGCGACCACGACGGCGTCCGGCCGCTCCTGCTCGATGCGGGACAGCAGTCGGGCGTCGGCGTCCCACTCCGCCACGGTCAGGCCGACCGAGCGCAGCGCCGCCGACAGCCGGCGCCCGGAGCGCAACGACACCTCGCGCTCGTGCGAAAGCCCACCTGCGAGCACGGCGACCCAGCGATCAGACACTCAACACACCCCTGGAAAGTAGTAGTCCACTGTGCACGGCGGAAATCCCGTGCACAGTGGACTGTACGGAAAACGGGAAGTACTAGGCGGTATCGGGCGACGGCGCCTGCGGACCCGGCACGCTGCGCTGCGGCACCGAACCGAAGGTGCGGACCAGCTCCATCTCCTCGGTCAGCGTGTTGGCCAAGCGGCGCACGCCCTCCCGGATGCGCTCCGGCGTCGGGTAGCAGAACGACAGCCGCATCTGGCGGCTGCCGAACCCACCGCGGTAGAAGCCGGTACCGGACACGTAGGCGACCCGCTGGGTCACCGCCCGCGGCAGCATCGCCTTGGTGTCCACGCCTTCCGGCACGGTCAGCCAGACGAAGAAGCCGCCGTCCGGACGCGTCCACGTGCACCCCGGCGGCATGTACTGCTCCAGGGCGCTGAGCATCGCATCGCGGCGCTCCCGGTACTGCTCCTGGAAGATCTTGATCTGGCCCTGCCAGTCGTGCGTGCTCAGGTAGCGCGACACGATCATCTGGTTCAGCGTGGGCGGGCACAGCGTCGCGGACTCGGCGGTCAGCACCAGCTTCTCGCGGATCGCGTGCGGCGCGAGGACCCAGCCGACGCGCAGACCGGAGGCGAAGGTCTTGGAGAACGAGCCGAGGTAGACCACGTTGTCGGCGTCCATGCTGCGCAGCGCGGGCAGCGCCTTCCCGTCGAAGCCGAGCAGGCCGTACGGGTTGTCCTCCACCACGAGGATGCCGTGCTCGGCGCAGATCTCCAGGACCTCCGAGCGCCGCGGCACGGCCAGCGTGATGCCGCCCGGGTTGTGGAAGTTCGGGATCGTGTAGAGGAACTTGATCCGCTTGCCCTGCGCGGTCACGTCCGCGATCGCCTGGCGCAGCGCGGCCGGGTCGAGGCCGTCGTCGTCCATCGCCACGTGGACCACCTCGGCCTGGTAGGCCGCGAAGGAGCCCAGCGCGCCGACGTAGGACGGGCCCTCGGCGAGGATGACGTCACCCGGGTCGCAGAAGATCCGGGTGACCATGTCCAGGGCCATCTGGGAGCCCGCGGTGACCATCACGTCGTCCGGGTGCGCGGAGATGCCCTCCAGCGCCATCACGTCGCAGATCTGCTCGCGCAGCTCCGGCACGCCGTGGGCGGAGCCGTACTGCAGCGCCACCTGCCCGTCCTCGGCCACCAGCCGCGCCACCTCGGCGGCCAGCGAGTCCAGCGGGAGCGCCGCCAGGTTCGGCATGCCGCCGGCCAGCGAGACCACCTCGGGGCGGCTGGCGACGGCGAAGAGAGCTCGGATCTCGGAAGCGGTCATCCCTGCGGTCCGCTCGGCGTAGTGCGCCCGGTACGCGTCGAGGTTGCGTGCGGGCTTGTCCGGCGGGGTCGGCTGACTTCCGTGATCCGTCATATCGCGCTCCGATTTCGGTTGTGCGCACTGTTCGTCCTGGTCGGGCCAGAAACGATTCCGGCGATTCTATAGGGCGTATCGCTCCGACCCACCCCGGATGTAACCCAGACCTCTCACAAACTGACTCGTCGGTAACTCATCTCACCCCATCGAGTCGCTGTCCGTGCTCGGCGGAGCTTCCGGTGTCGGGGCGCGGGCGCTTATCCTGGCCACATTCCCGCCTGCGGTGCGGGTTCGTGCGGGTCTTTCCAGGAGGTCAGGTGTCGCGACGCGTCGTCGGCGTCACGCTGGACAACCTCGACCACCTGCCCAAGCGGTGTCGTCGGTGCGTCTTCTGGGAACTCGCGCCGCACATCCGGGAGCAGGCGGAGGAGTTCGGCGAGACCGAACTGGAGAAGGAGGCCTGGGTCTCCAGCGTGCTGCTGGAGTGGGGCTCCTGCGGACGGATCATCTACGTCGACGGCGTTCCGGCCGGTTATGCGATGTACGCCCCGCCGGCCGCGGTGCCGCGCGCTGCGGCGTTCCCCACCGCGCCGGTCAGCGCGGACGCCGTGCTGATGACCGCGCTGCGCGTGCTGCCGGAGTTCGAGCACAGCGGCCTCGGCCGGGTCCTGGTGCAGAACGTCGCGAAAGATCTGACCCGACGCGGGGTCAAGGCCGTCGAGGCCTTCGGCGACCTCCAGGGAGCCGCTGAGAGCTGCGTGATCCCCGCCGGGTTCCTGCAGCAGGTCGGGTTCAAGACGGTCCGCCAGCACCCCAAGTGGCCCCGGATGCGGCTGGAGCTGCGCACGGCGATCTCCTGGAAGGAAGACGTCGAAGCAGCCCTCGAGCGCCTCCTCAGCTCGGTCACCATCAAGACGGCGGAACCGGTGATCGGCGGAGCCTGACCCGTCGACAGATCACCAAGTCGACAAATCCCCACCCGAAACTTCCGTCATGCGGAAATCAGCTCTCATCGGGTGCAAATTCAATGGAAATCAGATGTCCAATTTCCATTGAATTTGCGTCGAACCAGGGGGTCAGGCGCCTTCGGCTCGGGCGAGCTCGTGGCGGAGGAGGTCGTCGAAGGTGAAGGTGCCCGTCGGCTGGTCGTCCTTGCCGAGCAGGTAGAGGCGCTTCACCGCGACCAGCAGGCCCTCCGCGATCACATCGCGGAACGCCGGGTCGAGCAGGCGGGAGCGGTCGCGGGCGTTGGTCAGGTAACCCAGCTCCATCCGCACCGCGGGCATCCGGGTCAGCCGCAGCACCTCCCAGGTCTTGGCCTGGGTGTGGCAGTCCTGCAGGCCCGTGCGGGCGACGATCTCGCGCTGCAGGAAGCCCGCCAGGGCCTCCCCCACGGTCGACGTCGTGCCGTTGCCGGTGCCGAAGTGGAAGCTCGCCACGCCCTCGGCCAGCGGCGAGGGGTTGGCGTCGATGTGCAGGGACAGGAACATGTCCGCCCCGGCCTCGTTGGCGAACAGGGCGCGATCGGCGTCCGGCGGGCAGGCGTTGGGCCCGCGGGTGATCAGCGCTTCCATGCCGGTGGCCACCATCCGGCCCTCCAGCCGGCGGGCCAGGTCCCAGGTCAGGTCGGCCTCGCACACGTCGCCGATGCAGGCGCCGCGGTCGGCACCGCCGTGGCCCGGGTCGATCACGATGCGCTTGCCGCGCAGCCGTGGCCCGGCGCGCCGGACCTTCTCCTGCTCGCGCAGGTACACCGGCCGCCCGCCGCGGACCTTCGGCGCCAGCTGCCGCAGCGCGCGCAGCGTGCCCGGGCCGCAGATGCCGTCCGGGTTCAGGCCGTACTCGCGCTGGAAGCTGCGCAGCGCCTGCTCGGTCTCGCGGCCGAAGATGCCGTCCGGGCGGCCCGCGTCGAAGCCCAGCTCCAGCAGCCGCTCCTGCAGCGCGAACACGTCGTCGCCGCTGATCGGCTTGGACACCAGGAAGGCCAGCGACCGGTCGCCGAGCCGCCAGCGGGCCTCGGTGAGCGCGCGGTAGGTCGCCGGGCCCACGATGCCGTCGGTGATCAGGCCGCGTTGTTGCTGGAAGACCCGGACCGCCTGTTCCACCGCGTCGTCGAACAGCGCCGGATCCGTCCGGCCGTTGGCCGCCAGCAGACCCAGCGCTGCAAGGGTGTTCCTGATCTCGGCAACGGCCGGACCGACGTCACCGCGGTGGAGCAGCTGCATGCACTCCTCGCTCGATTCAGGCGCCGGTCGGACCGGCGCGGAGGATGGTCGGGTGCAACCCGATTTCGGCCTTCGCGTGGCGGGCCGTTCCAGACGAACCCGTCGAGTAATTGTGCCTTGTGTGCCCGGACTCGGCGCTGCGGCCCAGCGCCACCGGGCGGACGTGCGACAACGGTCCGTGGGTGCGCGATCTCTCCTGGTGCGCAAAAACACGATCCCGCCGTCCTGAACGTCATATCGACAGGACGGCGGGACCGCGTTATTCGGTTGCGTCAGATGGAGTCCGAATTCACAGGACGTCGGACAGGTCGGACAGCAGCGCGGCCTTCGGCTTGGCGCCGACGATCTGCTTGACCGGCTGGCCGTTCTGGAACAGGATCAGCGTCGGAACGGACATCACCTGGAAGTCGCGCGCCACGCTCGGGTTCTTGTCGATGTCGAGCTTGGCGACGGTCAGCTTGTCGCTGTTCTCGGAGGCGATCTCCTCGAGGACCGGGGCGACCATCTTGCACGGGCCGCACCAGGTGGCCCAGAAGTCCACCAGGACGGGCTTGTCGCTGTCCAGGACGGTGCTCTTGAAGCTGTCGGCGTCCACGGTCACGGTGTTGTCGGCCATGTCATCTCCCTCGGGGGTCGGTCTGCTGGGTCAGTGGGCCGAGCCGTAGCCGCCGCCGACGAGCTCGGTGGCGACCTCAGCGGTCGGCGTGTCGTGTTCGGCGAGCCAGCGCTCGGCGTCGATCGCCGCGGCGCAGCCCGACCCGGCGGCGGTGATGGCCTGCCGGTAGGTGTGGTCCACCAGGTCGCCCGCGGCGAACACGCCGGGCACGCCGGTGTGCGTGGTGGGCTGCTGGACCTGCACGTAGCCCTCGTCGTCGACGGTGACCTGGTCGCGCACCAGCTGGCTGCGCGGGTCGTGGCCGATGGCGACGAACATGCCGGTCACGTCCAGGTCGGAGGTCTCACCGGTGACGGTGTCGCGCAGCTTGAGGCCGCTGACGCTGCCGTCGCCGACGACCTCGGTGACCGCCTTGTTGGTCAGCCACTTGATCTTGTCGTTGGCGCGGGCGCGCTCCAGCATGATCCGCGAGGCGCGGAACTCGTCGCGGCGGTGGATGATCGTCACCGACCGCGCGAAGCGGGTCAGGAACGTGGCCTCCTCCATCGCGGAGTCGCCACCGCCGATCACGGCGATGTCCTGGTCGCGGAAGAAGAACCCGTCGCAGGTCGCGCAGGCCGACACGCCGTGGCCGAGGAGCTTCTCCTCACCCGGGACGTTCAGGTAGCGAGCAGCGGCGCCCATGGCCAGGACGACGGCCTTCGCGCGGTACTCCACGCCGTTGGCCAGCACCGTCTTGATCTCGCCCTCGAGGTCGAGGCGCTCGACGTCCTCGGCGCGCAGCTCGGCGCCGAAGCGCTCGGCCTGGGAACGCATCTGCTCCATCAGGTCGGGACCCATGATCCCTTCCTTGAAGCCCGGGAAGTTCTCCACATCGGTGGTGGTCATCAGCGCACCACCGAACTGGGTTCCCTCGAAGACCAGTGGTTCGAGCTCCGCCCTCGCCGCGTACACCGCTGCGGTGTACCCGGCCGGGCCGGAGCCCACGATGATCACGTTGCGGACGTCGCCAGTCACCGCGCCCCTTCCGTCGTAGCGTTCCCGCCGCGCTCGGCGCGCGACCGTATCCGGCTCAACGCGATCCTATTCGGCTCTGTTCCCGATCACGGGACGCCGTGCCCCAGGGCACACGAGCACGGCGAAGAGGACCACGGTTCCAGCGGGAATCGTGGTCCTCGCGCACATGCCGATCTACGCGGTCAGCCGCCGAAGGTGCTGTCGGAGATCTTGGCCGGGTTGTCCGGACCGCAGTCCGGGGCGACCGCTAAAAGCCGGAACTTGCCCGTTTCGCCGCCTGGTAGGACCAGCAGCTGGGCGGGCTTGCCGTCGAGCGTGATCTCCCGCGCGCCGAGCGGTTTCCCGCTGCTCACGCCGTTCGCCTGCAAGCAGCCGAGCAGTTGCTGCGGGTTGTTCAGCGCGCCTTGGTACTGGCGGCTGGAGAACACCTCGGCGAACTGCTGGCCGTTGAGGTGGACCTGGTCGCCCTGCAGCGCCAGCGGCGGCTTCTCGCCGGGCGCGGAGGACGTCGGTGGTTGTGCTTGCGGCGTCCCGACCTCGGTGCTGCTCGGCATCGCCGCGAACACCACGGCAGCGGCTGCTGCAGCGACGCCGACGAGTCCGGCGCCGAGCGTGAAGCGCCGCCTGCGGCGCTGCTTGGCCGCCGCGAAGTCGATCACCTGAGCGCCCTGCTCGGCTGCCGGAGCAGCCGGCGCAGCAGCGTGCTGCTGCTGTTCGGCCCACGCCCGGACCTCGTTCTCGAGCGCGGCATCGATGCGGGCCGACACGTCGTCCGGGATCGTCAGCGGCGGCAGCTCGGCGAGGTCCTCGCTGGTGGCGTCCAACGCCGCCAGGATCTCCCTGGCCTCCGGGTCGTCCTGGACCTGGCTGCGGAGCTCATCGGCGGTCTGCTCGTCCAGCACCCCGGCGTGGAGATCGGCTAGCAAGTCCAGGGACCACGGTGGACCCTGCGGCGCCCCCGTGCGCCGGTCTTCGCCACTCATCGTCCCTCCCGTCGACGCATGGCCATCGCGTCATCTGGGACGTTCGCATCTGCACTTGGGTTCCGCAGGTGTCCCAGAAGTTTGGCGAGCTTGCCCCGCCCCCTAGCGCACCGGCTCTTCACGGTGCCTTCGGCAATGCCCAGGATCGACGCGGTCTCGGACACCGAGTAGCCCTCGACGTCCACCAGCACGATCGCCGACCGCTGGTCCTCGGGGAGCTCGGCGAGGGCGTCCTGGACGGCCATCTTGGTGTCCTGCTCGGCGATGGCGTCGCGGGGCACCGCCGGTTCGGCGGGACCGGTCTCCGGCAGCGGCACGGTCGGGCGGGCCTGCCTGCGCCTGATGCGGTCCAGGCAGGCGTTCACCACGATCCGGTGCAACCAGGTGGTCACCTGGGATTCGGCTCGGAACGACGAGGCGTTTCGGAAGGCCGAGATCATCGCGTCCTGAAGGGCGTCGGCGGCGTCTTCGTGGTCGCGCATGGTGCGCAGCGCAACAGCCCACAGCCGATCCCGATGCCGGCGGAAGAGCTCGGAGAACGCGTGCGGATCTCCGCTGGTATGCGCCGCGATGAGTTCGGCGTCCGATCTCACGGGGACAGACACGGTTCAGCACTTTACTGATCGTGAGTTCGAACGTGGGCCGCAACCCGTGTTCGAACTCACGGATCAACCCGCGCTGCCGTTGGCCTTCACCTCGTTGATCTGGGCGACGAACTGACCGCCGTTGGACGGCAGCTGGGTGATCAGCACCAGGATCTCCGACGACGGGGAGTCCGGCTGGAGCTTGATCGTCGTCTCCCCCGCCTTCAGGTTCCCGGAACCGATCACCTTGGTGTCGTTCAGGTTCTGCGTGCCGTTGACCTGCCGGACCTCGACCTTGGCGCCCGCGCTCGGCGAGTCGATGACCAGGTCCTGCAGCACCGACGGGTGGGCCAGCGTGAGCACCGCGCCGGTGCCGTCGCTGATGCCGCCCGGGCCGAGCTGCTGCCGGTAGTTCGACGTCGCCCAGTAGGTGCCCGGGTCGCCGTCGAACAGGTACGGGATGCGGCTCGGGGTGTCCGGGGTGCCGTTGGTGTTGTACGGGACCGCGTTGGTGATCTGCACCGGGGTCGCCGGCGGCGGTGGCGGCGGCTGCTCGCTGCCCGGGTGGTTGCCGGACTCGCCGATGACCTCGCCGGTGCCGCTGTTGCGGTTGGACTCGGTGAAGATGCCGATCAGCGAGGTCGCGATCCAGGCGACCACCAGCAGGGTGGCCACCGCGAGCACGCCGACGCTGATCATCAGCTTCCTGCGCTTCTCCGCGTCCGGCTTGGGGTCCTCGCGCCGCCAGACCTCGTTGTTCTCGCTGCTGCTCGAACCGTTCTGCCCGGCGGTGCTGGGAGTTTCGAAGGTGGCGTGCTGCTCCAGGACGCGCAGCACCGCGGCACCGGTGCGGACACCGCCGGTGGTGCCGGTGGAATCCGGATTGCCCAGAGCGCGCACCGCCACAGTGGACAGCTCGAGCGGCACGGTCGGGCGCAGCGTGCGCGGCGCGACCATCGTGCCGTCCGGTCCGGTCGGGGCGACCGGCAGTCCTTCCGGCGCGCCGTCGAGCGCCCACCGGCCGGTGAGCAGCAGGTACAGCGCGGCACCGAGGCCGCGCACGTCGTCGCTGGAGGTGGCCTGGGCCATCGGGCCGGGGAAGGCCATCCGGATCTCGCCGTCCGGCGTCACCCGGATCCGCTGCGGGTGGTCGGCGCCGAGCACCAGACCGGCGTGGTGCGCCGCTTCGACGGCGGCGGCCAGCGGCTGCAGCAGGCGGGCCGCGGTGCCGGGCGGCAGCGGGCCTTCGGCGACCAGGTCGAGCAGGTCGGTGCCGTGCGTCCACTCGGCGATCACGATGCCGAGGACGCCGTCCGGGTCGTTCGAGTTCTGCGTGACGACGTCGAGGACGCGGGCCACGCCCATGTGGTTGAACGTGCTGGCGTGCATCGCGCGTTCCAGGGTGCGCCGCGCGTTGGACGCCGCTTCGGCGTCCGAGCGGTCGCCGACCAGGATGGTCAGCGCGACGTCGCGACCCAGCACGCCGTCCTTGGCGCGCCACAGCTGCGCGTTGCAGCGGTTGTCGGTACCGACCTGGGAAAGGAGTCGGTACCGGCCGTGGTCCAGCACGCGACCCGGGGTCAGCTCCTGCTCGGCCGAACCCTCGTCGCCGGAATCGTCGCGGTCCGCAGCGATCTGCTCGGTGGGTTTGCTGGTCACCTTCCCTCTCCCGCTCCTCCCGGTCCGCAAGGGGGTGCGTACCACCCCTCTTCCCCGCACAGGAGGAGACTTCGACTCCGAGGGTACGTGACGCGAAAGTCAGCGACGACGCAGCAAACCGGTGAGCCGCCCGATGGCGGGCTGGAGTTCGGCCACTCGCAGCACCGACATCAGGCCGAAGATCGCCGCGAAACCGACCACTGTGCCCACCAGGAGCTGCAGCCAGCCGGTGCCGGCGCCGGCTTCCCCGGGGATCAGCGCGTCCACGCCGACCACGCTGCCCCAGCAGAGCAGTCCACCCGCGACGGAGGCGGTCAGCGTCTTCGCCAGCGTCTTGAGGAATCGGCGGCTGCCCAGCGGGCCGAGCCGGTTCCGCAGCCAGATCTCGCCGACCAGCCAACCGACGATGAAGGTGAACGAGTTCACGAAGGTAAGCCCGAACACCACCTGGTCGGGGGCCAGGAACACCGGCAGCGCGAAGGCCATCAGCACCTTGGCGGCGGTCATCACGACCATGATCAGCGTCGGCGTTCGCGCATCGCTCAGCGCGTTGAACGTGCGCATCTGCATCATCGTCAGCGCGTAGGGCAGGACGCCGAACGCGGAGACGGCCAGCGCGAGGCCGAGCGTGTTGGCCTGACCGGACATGTCGGACTTCACCGCGAACAGCGCCAGCGACAGCGGCACGCCGAGCGCGGTCATCACCGCGCTGACCGGCAGAAGGGTCACAGTGGACAGTCGGTTGCCCAGCGAGAGGTCGTCGATGACCCGCTGGTGGTCGCCGTCCGCGGCGGCGGCGCTCATCCGCGGCAGGATCGCGGTCATGATCGAGAAACCGATCACGCCGTAGGGCAGCTGCAACAACATCCACACGTAGCTGTACGTCGACCAGGCGCCCTGGGCGTTCGCGGTGGCCACCCGGCTGAGTGCGACCAGACCGATCTGGCTGATCGCGACGTAGCCGAGCATCCACAGCGCGAGGCCGCCGAACTCGGAGAGCCGTCGGTCCCAGCCCCAGCGCCAGCGCATCCGGAACCCGGTGCGGCGCAGCGCGGGCAGCTGCACCAGCGCCTGGCAGACCACGCCGAGGGTGACGCCGACGCCCAGCACGAGCACCTGCGGGTCGGTCATCGAGACCGGGTTCAGCGAGATCTCGCCCGGCATCAGCGCGAGCGCGCCGATGGTGGCGATGACCACCAGGTTGTTCACCACCGGCGCCCAGGCCGGCGGGCTGAAGATCTGCTTGGCCTGCAGGATCGCGCCGACCAGGGCGCTGATCCCGTAGAAGAAGATCTGCGGCAGCAGCAGGTAGGCGAACGCGGTGACCAGGTCCCGGTTCGACTCGTCGGAGTCGGAGACCAGCGCCACGGTCAGCAGCGGCGCGGCGATCATCGCCAGCAGCGTGCCGGCGGCCAGCACCACGGCCGCCAGCGTCATCAGCTGCTGCACGAACCGCTCGCCACCGTCGGAGTCGCCCTTGCGGGCGCGCACCAGGACCGGCACCACGACGCTGGTCAGCACGCCGCCGATGAGCAGCTCGAAGAGCATGTTCGGCAGCGTGTTGGCCACGTTGAACGAGTCGTTCTCGATGCCGAAGCCGATCACGCCGGCCAGCATCAGCTTCCACAGGAAGCCGGTGATCCGGCTGGTCAGGGTCGCGACGGCCATCGAACCGCTGGCCTTGAGCAGCGACGGCTTGCCCTTGCCCGGCGAGACCGGGCGGATCACCTGGGTCTGCTCGGTGGCCTGCTCCGCGGCCTGGTCCATGCCGGGTTCCGGCGGGACCGCCGCGATCGGCTGGGTCTCGGCGACGTGCCAGCCGCGGCGAGTGTTCTGCGGGGTCGCCATCGGCGGTGCGGGGCGCGGCTGGGCGGTGTCCGGTCGCCGGATCGGCACGGTGGGGTGCGCCCCGGGCTGCGGTGCGCGTTCGCCCGGCCGCCCGGCATCCCTGTTTCGGTTCACTGCCTCAAATCCTTCGCCCGCGCGGAGTGGCCCCGCCCGTCCTGTCGACTTCTCGGCACGCCACCCCGAAAGTGTGACGGGATGGCGCACCGACCAGGATCTCAGCTCGGGTTTCGATCACCGTCGGTGGTGGCGATCTGCGCGGTCTCGGGCGTGTCCGGGGGTGCTTCCTCCGATCGGGACTCCGCGCCGGACCGCTCCGCCGCCTGGCGCTGCTGCCTGGCCCGGAACCGCTTGAAGATCCGCCGGCCGGACATGAGCACCAGCAGCGCGGCGGCGGCACCGGTGATGATCAGGATCAGCGGTCCGTAGTTGCCCGAGCTGTACGGCAGCCGCTTCGTGCTGCCGAATTGGGTGCCGTCCTTGGTGGTCACCGTGACGTCGAGGGTGAACGTGCCGGCGCGCTGCGCCGTGGTCTGCAGCCAGAACACCCGCCGCCCGTTCGCCGGGATGGTGGCCACGTCGCCGAAGTCGTGCTGCACCTGGACGCCCGGCACCGGCGGGATGCGGAACACCACGCCGACCGTGACCGGCAGGTCGTTGACCACGGTCAGCGGGGTCGGGCTGTCCGGTGAGGCGCCGACCAGCCTGGTCTGGGACTCCTCGATGCGGACCTTGCCGAAGATCTCCCCGACGGTGCGCCCGGCCAGGTTCACCCAGTGCTCCGCGCCGTTCGCGTCGCCGCGCCACGCGCTGGACGCGCCGCGCAGCAGCCCGTTGGCCAGCGGCGTGGTGATCCGCCCCGGCTCGACGTCGATGGACGGATCGCGCTGGGAGGACCGGAACAGGTCGCCGACCTTGAAGTTCTGCGCGGCCAGCTGCTGCAGCACCGGCTGCGCCACCTCGGACGAACCGGACTCGACCGGGTAGTTGAGGTCGGCCTCGGGCAGCGTCGCCGGGTTCGGCTCGGGCAGCGCCTTGGGGTGGATCAGCCCGGCGTCGGCGAGGCCCTGCATGCCGTCGAGCAGGCTGCGGAGGTCGTCGCCGCGGACGTCCCAGCGGCGCGGCGGCACCATCACCGAGGTGGCGTCGCCGACGGAGCCCTGCGTCGCCCGGAAGGCGAGCGCGCCGAGCGCGTTCTGCGTCGATTCCCACGGCGCGTTCGGCGGCGAGAGGGCGGTGGTCTTCTTCCCGGTGTCGTGCAGCGGGTCGAGCGCGCTGGTCAGCAGCGGGTCGACCGGGACAGCGGTCATGTCGCGGCCGCGGATGCGCACCGGGTCCAGCGAGCCGGCCGGGGTGTTCAGCGCCTGCGGTTCCAGCAGCGCGGTGCGGGGCAGGTTGCCGCTCGGCGGATCGGCCAGCGCGCCCTCGACGGGCCAGAGCACGCTGCGCGGTTCGACGCCCAGCGTGTTCTTGTCCTTGAGCAGGTTGGCGCCGTCCATCGCCAGGTTGACCAGGTCCGGCAGGCCCGCGCGCCCCAGCGCCACCACGTCGGCGTCGGCGTAGGGCAGCGCGATCACGCAACGACCGGAGGTGGCCTCCTTCAGCTTGGTCAGCCACAGGTTCGCGGCGCCGGTGCCGATGCCGTCGGCGAGCGAGCCGTCCGGCTGGCGCACCTGGTAGGGCACCTGCATGGCGCGGACGGTGATCAGCAGGTCCGGGTCGATGGCGAAGCACAGCGAGCTGCCCAGCGGCGAACCCGACGGCGCGCTGTCGGTGACGGCCTGCACCAGGTCGTACAGCCGGCCGCCGGGGGCCAGCGAGGTGGACAGCGCGTCGTCGACCAGCACCGGGCGCATGCCGGGCAGCGCCTCCCGCTCGAGCCGCGGGTAGTCGACGACCGGCACCAGCATGCTGACGTCGGTGGGGTGCGGGGGCGGCGGCGCCGGCTTGCCCGGGGTGCTGAGCACCGGCAGCAGGAAGCGCGACTCGGCGATCCGCGCCCGGCCGCCCGATGCGGACACGCCGTTGACGTTGACCAGCAGCGGGTAGGTGCCGGGCTCGGTGAGCTGCAGCGAGTTCGGGCCGGTCAGCGGGATGCGCATCTCGACGTCGGCCTGCTGCCCCGGCGCCAGGCCGTCCGCGATCGGGCTGAAGGCCGGTTCGGTGACCGTCGGCGTGGCGCTGCGCATGGCGCGCTGCACGGCGGGCTCGGAGGTGGCGGCGTTGCCGCGCTGGACGCGGGCCTCGATGTCGTTGATCTGGCTGTCGCCGGTGTTGGTCAACCGGCCGGTGATGACGACCTCGCCGGGGCCGCCGTCCGAAACCACGGAGGGCGTGATCTTGGTCACGTCCAGTTGGACGGGGTTGTCGCCCTGAGCCGCGCCCTGCGGGGCCCAGACCGCCGGAAGCCCCGCTATCACCAGCACCGCGACCACCGCGGCCAGCAGATACCTCAACCCGGCTCCGTCCCGCTACCTCGCACCGGACGGGCCCTGAACCGATCGCTCGTCCCGTCCGCACCGTCGCCGCGCAAGCTCAGCGCGCGGCGCACCAGCCGACGCTCGTCGGCGTAGGCCAGCACCTCGTCCAGCTCACCAAGCGGCACCCACGCCACCTCGGTGACCTCCACGTCCTCGTCGGAAAGCTCACCGCCCACCGCATCCAGCAGGAAGTGGTGCACGGTCTTGTGTATGCGCCGGTTGCCCGCGACGAACCAGTAGTCGATGGTGCCGATCGGGGTCACGACGCGACCGATGATCCCGGTCTCCTCGGCGACCTCGCGCACCGCGGTCTGCTCCGGGGTCTCACCGGCCTCGATGTGCCCCTTCGGCAGCGACCACAGGAGTCGTCCCTTGCGGTCCAGCCTCCCGATGATCGCAGCGAGCCCCTCGGTGCCGTTCACCACCAGCCCACCGGCGGACGTCTCGTCGACGGTCCGCAGCCTGCGCCGTCGGCGCCGGTTCCGACGCCCCGGCTGAGCACCGCCGGAGCGGCCGGGCGACGGGGGCATGCAGCCGATGGTAGTGCGATCAGACTTCGGCAGTGGAGTAGGTCGCTCTGCCGATCCGCCCCCCAGCACCTGCTGCTCGTAGTCCGGCCCGGGGAGCGTTTTTGCCTGGCTGGGGGCCGTGAGTCTTTTGAGCTGCCATGGCGACTCAAAGGACTCACGGGTATTTACCAGGCAAAACGGGCCGCTGGGGGCTGTGGTGTCGGTGGCCGGGGCGTTGGGTGCGGAGGGGTGATTGGGTGGGGGGTGCGGCCGATATCCTGGTAAATCGTGTCCTCTCCTTCGCACCACGACTCCACCTCGTCCGCCGAGCTGCAGGCGCGGGAACGCCAAGCGCAGCGCAATGCCGTGGTCGAGCTGGTGCGGGTCGCGCCCGTCGCGGAGGAGCTGGCCGAGCGCTTCGCCGCCGCCGGACACCGGCTGTTCCTGGTCGGTGGCAGCGTGCGGGACGCGCTGCTCGGGCGGCTGGGCACCGATCTGGACTTCACCACCGAGGCGCGGCCGGAGCAGGTCCGCGAACTGCTGAGCGGCTGGGCCGAGACGATCTGGGACACCGGGATCGAGTTCGGCACCCTCGGCGCCTTCCGGCACGGGACGACGGTGGAGATCACCACCTTCCGCGCCGACACCTACGACCGGGTGGGCCGCAACCCCGACGTCGCCTTCGGCGACACCATCGAGGGCGACCTGGTGCGCCGCGACTTCACCGTCAACGCGATGGCCATCGAGCTGCCCGGCCGGTCGTTCGTCGACCTGCACGACGGGATGGCCGACCTGGCCGCGCGGCGGCTGGACACACCGGCCGCCCCGGAGGACTCCTTCGCCGACGACCCGCTGCGCATGCTGCGCGCCGCCCGGTTCGTCTCCCAGCTCGGGTTCACCGCCAGCGACCGGGTGGTCCAGGCGATGACCGACATGGCCACCGAGATCACCCGGATCACCCCGGAGCGGATCCAGGTCGAGCTGTCCAAGCTGCTGTGCGGCGAGCACCCGCGGCGCGGCGTCGAGCTGCTGGTGGACACCGGGCTGGCCGACCACGTGCTGCCCGAGGTGCCCGCGATGAAGCTGGAGATCGACGAGCACCACCAGCACAAGGACGTCTACCGGCACTCGCTGACCGTGCTGGACCAGGCGATCGACCTGGAGCGCGCGGAGGACCCGGACGGCGAGCCGGACCTGGTGCTGCGGTTGGCCGCGCTGCTGCACGACATCGGCAAGCCGGGCACCCGGCGCTTCGAGTCCGGCGGAGGCGTGAGCTTCCACCACCACGAGGTGGTCGGCGCGAAGATGACCCGCAAGCGGCTGCGCGCGCTGCGCTACCCCAAGGACGTGATCAACCAGGTCGCCGATCTGGTGTTCCTGCACCTGCGGTTCCACGGCTACAGCGACGGCCACTGGACCGACTCGGCGGTGCGCCGCTACGTCAACGACGCGGGCCCGCTGCTGTCCCGGCTGCACAAGCTGGTGCGCGCGGACTGCACGACCCGCAACAAGCGCAAGGCGGCGTCGCTGCAGCGCTCCTACGATGACCTGGAGGAGCGCATCGCCCGGATCGCGGCGGAGGAGGACCTGGCGAAGGTCCGGCCCGATCTGGACGGCAACGAGATCATGCGGCTGCTCGGCGTCGACCCCGGACCGGTGGTCGGCAAGGCCTGGAAGCACCTCAAGGAGCTGCGCCTCGACCGCGGACCGATGTCCCACGAGGAGGCCGTCGAGGAGCTCAAGATCTGGGCTCGTGAGCAGGGCATCGACGTTCCCTGAATCCTGGAATCGCAGGTCAGAGGGTTAGTAGTAATAGTGTGTGCTACTTCACGATGATATCCGCGATTTTTGAACAATCACCGTTATTGATCCCGCTGACCTCTGTCCGCGCCCGGGCAACCAGTGAGATCATGCGTTGGTGGGATCAGACGCGGACGTGGAACCGGGGACGCTGCTCGTCGCCGCTCCGCAGCTGGCGGACCGGAACTTCCGGCGAACCGTCGTGTACGTCATTCACCACCGCGCCGAGGGCACCCTGGGCGTCGTGCTGAACCGGCCGAGCGAGGTCACGGTGCACGAGGTGCTGCCGAAGTGGGGGCAGCACGCGACCGAGCCGCAGTCGCTGTTCGTCGGCGGACCCGTCGAGCAGCGCACCGCGATCTGCTTGGCGACCCTGCGCGCGGGCGAGGACACCGGGGCGATCACGGGCATGGTCGGCGTGCGCGGCCCGGTCGGTCTGGTCGACCTCGACGGCGATCCCGACGCCCTGGTGCCGAAGACGCGGGGCCTCCGGTTCTTCGCGGGCTACGCGGGCTGGGAGCCGGGGCAGCTGGCGGGCGAGATCGAGCGCGGCGACTGGATCGTGGTCCCGGCGCTGCCGGACGACGTGATCGCCGACCCCGGCGCCGAGCTGTGGGGCCGGGTGCTGCGCCGCCAGGGACCGCCGCTGGCCTTCCTCGCCACACATCCCGGAGACGTCCGCCTCAACTGACAACCCGCTGGTCAGCGCGTTGCGCGGGTGCCTTGTCCACCTGCTGTCCCCAAGTTATCCACAGTTGTCCACAGGGTTGTGCACAGCTTCCTGTGGACAACTCAGAGCCAGCGGTTGTGGCGGAGGGCCGCGTACAGGCCGGTGCAGGCCCCGATGATCACCAGGATCGCCAGCGGGTAGCCGAACGACCAGTGCAGTTCGGGCATGTTCTCGAAGTTCATCCCGTAGATCCCGCCCACGATGGTGGGCACCAGCGCGATGGCCGCCCAGGCCGAGATCTTGCGCATGTCCTCGTTCTGCCAGAGCCCGGCCCGGGAGAACTGGGCGTCCAGCACCGAGGTGAGCAGCTCGTCGCAGGAGCTCAGATCGCGGCCGACCCGCAGCAGGTGGTTGGCCACGTCGCGGAAGTGGTGCCGGAGCGGACCGGCCTCGCCGTTGTTCGGCTGGACCAGCCGGTGCGCCACCGGCAGCAGCGGCTCGACGGCGTCGCGGGCCTCCAGCACCTCCCGCTTCAGCGAGTACAGGTCCGGGGTCACGTCGTCCCGGCCGGGCGCGAAGACGCGCTGCTCCAGCTCGGTGAGATCGCCGCGGAGCTGGTCGGCGGCGGAGAGGTAGGCGTTGACGACCGTGTCGGTGACCAGGTAGGCCGCTGCGCGCGGGCCGCTGTCGAGCAGTTCCGGGAGGTCAGCGGCCCGGCGCCGCGCCTCGGCGGTCGGGTCCTCGGTGCCGTGCACGACGGTGATCAGCGCGTTCGGGGTCAGGAACAGGACCACGTCGCCGGTGCTGATCTGCGAGGTGGACTCGGTGTAGCTGAGGACCTTGAGGACCAGGTAGACGCAGTTCGGGTACTGCTCGATCCTGGCGCGCTGGTGGGGGTGCGCCGCGTTGTCCACGGCCAGCTGCGGGAGTTCCAGCACGCGGGCCGCGTCGTGCAGCAGGTCCAGCCGGGCCGGCGACAGCGCCAGCCACACGAAGCTGTCCTCCGGCACGCTCCGCAGGGAGTCGAGCACGTCGTCCTCGGCGATCTCCGAAGACCCGCCGGCGTGGAAGCGAGTACACCTCAGCATGCCGCCACGTTGCCACGTGCGGCCTCGGTCAGAAGGGGTATCGCGGTCGTGTCCCGATCAGTCGCGCGGGAGCGAGCTGCAGCAGCCGCCGGCGCAGCCACCGCAACCACCGGCGGGCGCCGGGGCGGGCACCGCCTCGGCCGCGCGGTTGCCGACCACGCCGCCCGCGGTCATCAGCGCGAACGCCCCGACCAGACCGAACACCGAGATCATCACCACGGAGAACGTCGAGGCCAGCACCGGCAGCGACGCACCGGCCAGCACGGCCGCCGCGCCACCGGCCAGCATCGCGGGCGCGGCCGCGCGGTTGGCGACGTCGAAGGCCTCGTCGCTGCTCATGGCGGCGGGGGTGCGGACACCGACGTAGCGGTTGCGGGGCAGCTGCCCGCGCAGCCCCCGGAAGCCGAGCAGCAGCAGAGCCGCCCCGCCGAGGACCAAGATCGCGCAGAGGATCACCTGAACAGCGAGCACCGCACCAGCGTAGGAGAACACCCGACTTGACCTGCATCACGGTGCACTTACGCCCGTTCGCAGTACACCCGTCCGGGGCTCCGGTGAATCCGCAGTTTCAATTGAAACTGCGCACGCCAGGCACGGGGAATCGCAGTTTCAATTGAAACTGTGGTCCTGGTGGGAGCGAGGGGTCACCTGATCGACACTTGGTGGACACCCTGATCGGGTGTGATTCGGGCATGGTGAGGACAACTGCGCTGAGCGGGGTGCTGGCCTCCGCGCTGCTGGTCGCGGCGGCGGCTCCGGCGGGAGCCGGGACCGACCGGGTCGAGCTGGTCGGCGAGACGACGTTGCCGCACGCGATGCAGTTCGAGGGGACCACGGTCGGCGGGTTGTCCGGGCTGGACTACGACCCCAGGACCGGGGAGTGGGTGCTGATCAGCGACGACCGCTCCGACAAGCAGCCGGCGCGGATCTACACCGGCCGCTTCGACGGGAGCGAGTTCCGGCTCACCGGCACGAAGCCGCTGCTGCGCCCGGACGGCACGACCTACCCGAAGGGCACCGTCGACCCGGAGGACGTGCGCTGGGACCCGTGGACCGGCGAGATCTGGTGGACCAGCGAGGGCGAGCGCGCCCAGCAGCTGATCGACCCGACGATCCGCCGCGCGAGCGCCGACGGCGCCTTCACCGGCGACCTGCCGATCCCGGACAACCTGCGGATGCGGCCGGAGACCGGGCCGAAGCAGAACGAGGTGCTGGAGGGCCTCACGCTGGCCGACGGCGGCACCCGGGTGGTCACCGCGATGGAAGGCCCGCTGGTCCAGGACGGCGAGTCGCCGACCACCGAGCACGGCGCCCTGTCCCGGATCAGCGTGCAGAGCCGCGGCGGTCACGTCCTCGGCCAGTACGCCTACCCGCTGGACCCGGTGTTCGCCGAGTCGCCGACCGGCGGTTTCAGCAACAACGGGGTCAGCGCGGTCCTGGCCGACCGAGGTGGCCAGTACCTGGTGATGGAGCGCTCCTTCGTCACCGGCGTCGGCAACTCGATCCGCATCTACCGCGTCGACCTGCGCGGCGCCACGGACGTCCGCGACGTCGACTCGCTGACCGGCGCGAACGTCCGCCCGCTCCGCAAGGAACTGCTGGTCGACCTGTCCGACCTGGACCTGAGCACGATCGACAACGTCGAGGGCATGACCTGGGGCCCGCGCCTGCCGGACGGCCGCCGCACCCTGACCCTCGTCAGCGACGACAACTTCTCCCCCGCCCAGACCACTCAGCTCATCACCCTCGCCGTCCGCTGAGCTGCGGTGAAAAACGCGTTTGGCGCTCTCGGTTACCCTTGGTGCATGTGCGCGAGGCTGCTCCTTGCGAGGCCGCGTTGACCGTCCGCTAGGCGACGTCAACGCGGCGACCCCTCATGCCCGGTAGGGCCTGGGGGGTTTTCCGTTTTTCGCAGGCGGCACACTAGGAGCGCACGACTCGCGCGTTCGAGGGCAAGGCAGGGAAGGACACAAACCGATGAGTGGCCAGGCAGAGACCTCGACCGAAGAGGTTCCGCAGCACCGCTACACCGCGGAGACGGCGGTCGAGATCGAGCAGCGGTGGCAGAACCGGTGGGAGGAGCGCGGCACCTTCCACGCGCCCAACCCGGCCGGGTCGCTCAAGGGTGACGTGCCCGAGGACAAGCTGTTCGTCCAGGACATGTTCCCGTACCCCTCGGGCGCGGGCCTGCACGTCGGCCACCCGCTGGGCTTCATCGGCACCGACGTCTACGCCCGCTACCACCGGATGCAGGGCCGCAACGTCCTGCACACGATGGGCTTCGACGCGTTCGGCCTGCCCGCCGAGCAGTACGCGGTGCAGACCGGGACCCACCCGCGGACCACCACCGAGCAGAACATCGAGCGGTACCTGGGGCAGATCCGCCGCCTGGGCCTGGGCCACGACGAGCGCCGCCGGATCGCCACCACCGACATCGACTTCTACCGCTGGACGCAGTGGATCTTCCTGCAGATCTTCAACGCCTGGTACGACGCCGACGCGCGCCGGGCGCGGCCGATCAGCGAGCTGGAGGACCAGTTCGCCAGCGGTGAGCGCGCCACCCCGGACGGCCGCGCGTGGAGCGAGCTGTCCCGCGTCGAGCAGCGCGAGATCATCGACTCGCACCGCCTGGCCTACGTCTCCGAGGCGCCGGTCAACTGGGCGCCGGGCCTGGGCACCGTGGTGGCCAACGAGGAGGTCACCGCCGACGGCCTGACCGAGCGCGGCAACTTCCCGGTGTTCCGCAAGAACCTGAAGCAGTGGATGATGCGGATCACCGCCTACGCCGACCGCCTGGTCGACGACCTGGACCGGCTGGACTGGCCGGAGAAGGTCAAGACCATGCAGCGGAACTGGATCGGCCGCTCGCAGGGCGCGAACGTGGTGTTCCCGCTGGACGGCTCCGCGCACCACGTCGAGGTCTTCACCACCCGCCCGGACACGCTGTTCGGCGTGACCTACATGGTGCTGGCCCCGGAGCACCCGCTGGTCGACGAGCTGACCGCGACGTCATGGCCGGAGGGCGCGGACGACCGCTGGACCGGCGGTGCGGCCACCCCGGCGGAGGCCGTCGCGCAGTACCGGCGCGCGGCGTCGATGAAGTCCGACCTGGACCGCCAGGAGAACAAGGAGAAGACCGGCGTCTTCACCGGTGCCTGGGCGACCAACCCGGTCAACGGCGAGCGGATCCCGGTGTTCATCGCCGACTACGTGCTGATGGGCTACGGCACCGGCGCGATCATGGCGGTGCCCGGCGAGGACACCCGCGACCACGAGTTCGCCGAGGTCTTCGGGCTGCCGATCGTGCGCACCGTGCAGCCGCCCGCGGACTTCGAGGGCGGTGCCTTCACCGGTTCCGGGCCGCGGATCAACTCCGCGAACCCGCAGATCGGGCTGGACCTGAACGGCCTGGAGCTGGAGGACGCCAAGAAGGCGATCATCAGCTGGCTGGAGGAGCACGGCCACGGCCGCGGCACCGTGCAGTACAAGCTGCGGGACTGGCTGTTCGCCCGGCAGCGCTACTGGGGCGAGCCGTTCCCGATCGTCTACGGCGAGGACGGCCTGCCGCAGGGCCTGCCCGAGGACCAGCTGCCGGTGGTGCTGCCCGAGGTCGAGGACTACTCGCCGCGCACCTTCGAGCCGGAGGACGCCGACAGCCGGCCGGAGCCGCCGCTGGCCAAGGCCACCGAGTGGGCCAACGTCGAGCTGGACCTGGGCGACGGGCTGCAGCACTACGAGCGCGACACCAACGTGATGCCGCAGTGGGCCGGTTCCTGCTGGTACCAGCTGCGCTACATCGACCCGGACAACGGCGAGCGGTTCGTCGACCCGGCCAACGAGCAGTACTGGATGGGCAAGCGCCCCGCGCAGCACGGTGCGAGCGACCCGGGCGGCGTGGACCTGTACGTCGGCGGCGTGGAGCACGCGGTGCTGCACCTGCTGTACTCGCGGTTCTGGCAGAAGGTCCTGTTCGACCTGGGCCACCTGTCGGCGGAGGAGCCGTACCGGCGGCTGTACAACCAGGGCTACATCCAGGCCTACGCCTACACCGACTCGCGCGGCGTCTACGTCCCGGCCGAGGAGGTGGAGGAGCGCGACGGCAAGTTCTTCTTCCAGGGCGAGGAAGTCCGCCGCGAGTACGGGAAGATGGGCAAGAGCCTGAAGAACTCCGTCTCCCCGGACGAGATGGCCGACGCCTACGGCGCGGACACGCTGCGGCTGTACGAGATGGCGATGGGTCCGCTGGACTCCTCGCGGCCGTGGGCGACCAAGGACGTCGTCGGCTCGCACCGGTTCCTGCAGCGGCTGTGGCGCAACGTCGTCGACGAGACCACCGGTGAGCTGCGGGTGACCGACGAGCAGCCGGACGTCGAGATGCTGCGCGCGCTGCACAAGACCATCGCCGGGGTCCGCGAGGACTACGCGGAGATGCGGTTCAACACCGCGGTGGCGAAGCTGATCGAGTTCAACAACCGGATCACCAAGGCCTACGCGTCCGCGGCGGGCACCCCGCGCGCGGTGGTGGAGCCGCTGGTGCTGATGGTCGCGCCGCTGACGCCGCACCTGGCCGAGGAGCTGTGGGCCCGGCTGGGCAACGCGGAGAGCCTGGCGCACGGCCCGTTCCCGGTGGCCGACGAGGAGTACCTGGTCGAGGACACCGCGGAGTACCCGATCCAGGTCAACGGCAAGGTCCGCTCCCGGGTCGTGGTGCCGGCCTCGGCGGACCAGGACGCGGTGAAGGCCGCGGCGCTGGCGGACGAGAAGATCGCCGCAGCTCTGAACGGCAAGGACCCGCGCAAGGTGATCGTCGTTCCAGGCCGCCTGGTCAACGTCGTCGCCTGACGAACCTGGGAAAAGCCGCCCCGCAACTCGCGCGGGGCGGCTTTTCGCTTTTCAGAGCGGTTTTCAGTTGCGGGAGACGGCGTCGATCACCACGCAGGAGACGTTGTCCGGTGCTCCGGCGTCGTGGACCTGCCGCACGAAGTGGTCGACCGCTTCCTTCGGGCTGGAAGCGGAATCGAGAACGTCCCGCAGGACTCGGTCGCTCAGCACGGCGTGCAGACCGTCCGAGGACAGCAGGTAGCGATCCCCGGTGTGCGCTTCGCGCAGGTGCAGATCCGGTTCCGCGCTGCCGCTGCGTTCCAGCGCGCGCAGCAGTTCAGCTCGTTTCGGGTGCGCCGCAGCTTCTTCCGGGGTCAGCCGTCCTTCGTCCACAAGGGACTGGACGAAGGTGTGGTCGTGGGTGATCTGGGCGAGCTCGCCACCGCGCAACAAGTAGGCGCGCGAATCTCCCACGTGCGCCAGGGCGAATCCGGATCCGGACCACAGCATCGCCGTCAGCGTGGTGCCGACGTTCTCCCTTTCGGTGCCGGAGAACTCGTGCACCGCCCGACGCGCGGATCCGGTCGCGTCACCGAGGTCGCGCAGCAGATCACCGCTCGATTCAGCGGAATCCAGCGTTCTGAGGGCTTCGAGCGCCGCGCCGCTGACGGCTCGTTCTTCGCCCTCCATCCCGAATCCGTCGGCCACGGCGAACAACCGCGAGCCCGCGAGCACCGAGTCCTCGTTGCTCCGCCGCACCAGCCCGCAGTCCGTGCGGGCGGCGCAGCGCAGTTCCCATTCCGAAGTGCTGGTCACGGCGAAGTCCTTCCTGGACAGGTCGGTCACGAGTGCGGTGGCCTGCTCGCGGCGGGCCGCGGTCTCGGCTTCGACCTGCCGCCAGTACGACATGACCTCCGCGGCGGCGGCCAGCGGTGGCAGGTCGACGACGACCCGGATCCGGGCCAGCGGCATGCCGAGCGAGCGCAGCCGGGCGACCAGCTGCGCCTTGCCCAGCTGCTCCAGGACGTAGGTCCGGTAGCCGGTGCGCTGGTCGACGTGCTCGGGTGGCAGGAGTCCGAGTTCGTCGTAGAGTCGCAGTGCCTTGGGCGTCAGGCCCGAGGCGCGTGCGAATTCACCGATGCTCAGTCCGTCCACGACTCACCTCCTCGTGCCGGGCTCCTCGCCCGGTGCCCCGACCCTGCGGCTTGCCCCGGGGTGAAGGTCAAACGCTCCGGAGAGCCAGGTCACGTGGCGAGGTTACTCGTCGGTAACTACGCTTGGAGCAGTCGGTACCGACGAGTGGAGGCCGCGATGGCATTCGACGCAGGCGAGCTGACGGCGTTGCTGGACGGACGCTGGGCGCACGTTCGCAACCAGGTCCGGGAGGCGCTGGACGGCGTCGACCTCGCGCCCGCTGACGACCTCGACACCGAGAGCCACCGCGCGCGGACCCTCGAGCAGCTGCAGCAGCTGGCCAAGACCGGCGTCCCCGGTCTCGGCTTCCCGTCCGCCTACGGCGGCAGCGGCGACACCGGTGGTTCGGTGGTGTCGCTGGAGATGCTGCCCGGCAACCTGTCGCTGATGGTCAAGTCCGGTGTCCAATGGGGACTGTTCGGCGGCGCGGTCGTCGCGCTGGGCACTGAACGCCACCACGAGCGCTACCTGAGCGACATCATGAGCGCGGAGCTGCCGGGCTGCTTCGCGATGACCGAGACCGGCCACGGCTCGGACGTCCAGAACCTGCGCACCACCGCCACCTACGACCCGGAGTCGCAGGAATTCGTCGTGCATACGCCGCACGAAGCGGCGCGCAAGGAGTACATCGGCAACGCCGCCCGCGACGGTCGGATGGCGGTCGTCTTCGCCCAGCTGATCACCGGCGGGGAAGGCCACGGCGTGCACGCGCTGCTGGTGCCGATCCGCGACCAGGCCGGGAATCCGCTGCCGGGCGTGGAGATCACCGACTGCGGCCGCAAGGCCGGGCTCAACGGCGTGGACAACGGCCGGATCGTCTTCGACCAGGTCCGGGTGCCGCGCGAGGCGCTGCTCAACCGCTACGGCGACGTCGCCGAGGACGGCACCTACAGCAGCCCGATCGCCAGCAAGGGCAAGCGGTTCTTCACCATGCTCGGCACGCTGATCCGCGGCCGGGTGTCGGTGGCGGGCACCGCGGGCAGCGCCGCCAAGCTCGCGCTGGAGATCGCGCTGCGCTACGGCGACGTGCGCCGCCAGTTCGGCCGGCCCGGCTCCGCCGACGAGGTCGTGGTGCTGGACTACCTGGCGCACCAGCGGAAACTGCTGCCCGCGCTGGCCAAGACCTTCGCCCTGCACTTCGCGCAGGAAGAGCTGGTGGCGAGCCTGCACGACGGGCCGACCGACGAGCGGGCGCAGCGCGAGCTGGAAGCCCGCGCGGCCGGGCTCAAGGCGATCACCACCTGGCACGCCACCCGCACCATCCAGACCTGCCGCGAGGCGTGCGGAGGCGCGGGCTACCTGGCGGAGAACCAGCTGGCGCAGCTCAAGGCCGACACCGACGTCTTCACCACTTTCGAAGGCGACAACACGGTGCTGCTGCAGCTGGTCGCCAAGGGGCTGCTGACCGACTACAAGGACCAGTTCTCCGACCTCGGCACGCTCGGCCTGGCCAAGTTCCTGGCCGACCAGTTCGTCAGCGCGATGTTCGAGCGCAGCGCCACCCGGTCCCTGGTGCAGCGGATCATGGACGGCTCGGGCAAGGACGACATCCTCGACCGCGGCTGGCAGCTCGAGATGTTCGACGAGCGCGAGCGCCACGTCCTCGACGGTCTCGGCCGCCGACTGCGGAAGGCCAATCGCGACAACGGTTTCGAGGTGTTCAACCGCGCTCAGGACCACGTGCTGCGCGCGGGCCGCGTGCACGTCGAGCGGCAGCTGCTGGAGGCGTTCGTCGGCGCGATCGAGCGCTGCCGCGACGAGGAGACTGCTGCGCTGCTGAACAAGGTGTGCGACCTCTTCGTGCTCTCCACCATCGAGGAGGACCGCGCCTGGTTCCTGGAGCACGAGCGGATCACGCCGCGCCGGTCGAAGGCGATCACCGAGGCGGTCAACGAGTTGTGCCGCCAGATCCGCCCGCACGCGGTGGATCTGGTCGAGGCCTTCGGCATCCCGCGCCAGTGGCTCACCGCGCCGATCGCGACCGGAGCGGAAGCCGACCGGCAGGAGGAGCTGCGGGCCTACGAGCGCTCGTGAGCAGAGGGCGGTTTCGCGTGGAAAATCGGTGATTCCGCGCGAAATCGCCCATCCTCCTGCTCGATCGGTGAAAAATTCGGCCGGAGCGGGAACCGAATTCGGTTCGGTGCGTCCCACCGGGGACCAACCGATGCCGACGAGCTCTTGCGAGGCCCGATGAAACCCCTGCTCCGAAAGGTCACGATCGCCGCGCTGAGCGGTGCGCTGCTGCTGGGCACCGCGGCGACGACCACGACCGCGGCGGTGGCCGGCGAGGACAAGGCCATCGCGTGCCGGTCCGCGGCCAGCGGGCAGGGGGCGTTCTACCCGGGGCCGTCCGCCTCGAAGTTCTACGACGAGGTGTTCGGCCAGGGCCCGGCCGTGCCGGGGCTGGACAAGACGACCCCGCAGGGCCTGGCCGCCTGGCCCGGCTGGGACGGCGAGGGCAAGGACCTGCTTCTGGTGACCTCCTACGGGAAGCCCGGGCAGGACGCGCTGATCATCGGCATCGACCCGCACACCGGCAAGCACGTCGGCACGGTCGCCATCGCCGAATCGCACGTCGGCGGCATCGCGATCAGCAAGGGCTGGGCGTTCGTGCAGGGCCGCAACTCCGGCAGCCAGCACACCATCCGCAAGTACAAGCTCTCCGAGCTGCGCGACGCGATGAAGAAGGGCGGCACCCCGTACCTCAAGCAGGTCGGCGAGTCCCGCAAGGTCGCCGCGGCGTCCTTCGTGGCCGCGGACGGCGGCACCGTCTACGCGGGCAAGTTCAACGACTCCGGGCGCGGCACGATGCAGTCGTACCAGGTCGGCGACGACGGTTCGCTGACCGAGCAGAAGACCTACGAGGTGCCGAAGAAGACCCAGGGCCTCATGGTCACCGGCGACAAGTTCGTGTTCACCACGTCGCACGGCCGCAGCAAGCGCAGCAACATCTACGTGGTGGACAAGGGCGCCACCGACATCGACCGCCCGTCCACCAAGTGCTACCGGGCGCCGAGCATGGCGGAGGGCATCACGGAGTTCGGCGGCGCGGCCTACGTGCTGTACGAATCGGGCTCGTACCAGTACAGCGACGCCCGCAACGTCATCAAGAACCTGCACAAGGGTGCGATCTCCTCGGTGACCACCCCCTGACGAGCGCGCCGGCCCGAGCACCCCACAGGCCGGCGTCGGCGGAAGGCCGCTGCGGCTCACCCGCAGCGGCCTTCGCGTTTTCTGGTCAGGCGAGGCCGGTTTCCGTCGTGAGCTCGTGGAGCATCGCTTCGAAGAGGCGGTCCGCGCCGGTCAGGTCGAAGGGGAAGCGGCCGAAGACCTCCAAGGCCACGTGGCCGTAGAGGCGGACCCACCAGCGGAGCAGGAAGTAGACCGCGTCCGCTCGGAGCGCGTCGGGCGGGAGTTCCACGCCCGCGGTGGAGAACGCCGCTGCCAGGGACTTCTGGTGGTCGGACAGGTCCGGCAGCTCCGGTGTCAGGTCCGCCGGGGCCACCAGGACCGCGCCCTCGGCGAGGAACGGGCCGACGAGGCCGAGGAAGACCGTCGCGAACTGGTCCGGCCGGTGCTGCTCCGCCTCGGGCTGCGGGGTGGCGAAGACCAGCGCGAACTCCTCCGGGTGGGCCAGCGCCCAGCAGCGGAACCCGCGGCACACCGCGAAGATCTTGTCCAGGAACCGCTCGCCGACCTCCTCCGACTCGCCGTGCAGCTCGGCGGCGAGGTCGGTGCAGATGTCGTCGCACAGCTGGCGGAGCAGGTCCTCGCGGGACTCGTAGTAGCGGTACAGCGCGGGGGCGGTGATGCCGAGCTCGCGCGCGATGGCTCGCAAGGTGACCGCATCGCTGCCGTGCTCGGCCAGCAGCACCCGGGCGTGCTGGCGGATCTCCAGTTCGGTGGCGGCGCGGAGCCGCTCGCGCCTGGACACCTCGGTCATGCGGCACCTCCTCCGGACGCAGCGATTGTGTCCCATCGGATGGCCGGACCGGGTGAGCTAGCGTCGATTCGGCTGGTTCGCGTTCGCACCGGGTGCGGGCGCGGGGCGAATGAACCGGGTGCCCGTCGCGTTGCAGCTCGTGGACCCGGTTCGCGATCTAGGAGGAAACATGACCGCCGGAGTGCAGGAAGTCGTCGTCTACACCCGTCCGGGATGCCCCTTCTGCACCTCGCTGCGCGCCGGGCTGCGCCGCCAGGGGCTGGAGTTCACCGAGGTGGACATCTGGGACGACGCGGAGGCGGCGGCGACCGTGCGCAGCATCGCCGACGGCAACGAGACCGTCCCGACGGTCGTGATCGGCGAGTGGCAGGCGGTCAACCCCTCGGCGGGCACCGTCCTCGACGCGGTCGGCGAACACGCGCCGCACCTCCTCCCGGAGCAGAAGCCGGGCCTGGTCGACGGAGCGCTGAAGGCCATGGGCCTCCGCAAGGAGAGCTAACTGCCTTTGACCAAGATTTTTGCCTTCGATGCGCCGTGCCCAGACGAGAACGAGTTCTAAGGCAGGTGTGACAAGGGCCGACCGCACGGGGGGCGTTGCGGTCGGCCCTTGGGGTTGTGATCGTCGGTGGCGCGATACCGGCGAGCAGCAACCTGTTCAGTCTGACGCCGGACAACGTGGAAAAGATCCGCATCCGGCCGCAAGTTAGCTCGAACGGTGGACCCCCGGAAGCTCCACAGTGGCCCGCCGGAACGGCGAACGGCCCGCTCCTCCTCCGAGGTGAACGGGCCGTTCAGGTTCGGTTCTCTCGTGTCGGCATCGGTCGTCGGTCAGCTCGCCATCCGGGCCACCGGGATGAAGGCCGGGGTCGCCAGGCTGGTGTCGACCGTCTCCCCCGCTGCGGGGGGCGCCCAGTCGGGCCACTCGCTCGTCGGCGGCGGGAGCGTGTTGGTCGTGGCGTCGGGGTTCTCCGAGCTCTCGGGGACGTCCGGGAGCTGGGCCGAGAACAGGCGGATGATCGCCGCCAGCGGCTCGGCGAACCAGTCGGTGGTCGGGGTCGGCTCGGTGATCTGCGTGCTCAGTGCCATGCCAACAGCTTGCTGTTCGCGGGGTGCCGCCAGGATCCGTACAGCTACTCACTTGTTACTCATGGGTAATCATCGTGCTGCGACATTCGGGTGACGTAGGAACCACTGAGGTCACCGCGTGTGGGGGCGCCCACGTCCGCATCGCGCCGAACGGTGGACGGATGCCTACGATCGCCGCAAAGGTCGATCTGACGCGCCGTGTCGGGCGGGATCTCCCGCTCGGAGTGAGCCGCGTCGATGAGGCTTATGCAGAAGACCTCGGAAAGGTATGGTCTAGACCATGTCGCGTTTGACTGGTGTCGGAGTCAGCTCCGGCCGCGCCTCGGGGCCGGTCGCCCGGGTCGCCGATCCACTGCCCGAACCGCCCGCCACTCCCGCGCCGACCGACCCGACCGCCGAGGCCGAGCGGATCCGCCCCGCCGCCGACGCCGTGGCCGAGCGGCTGTTCCAGCGCGCCGCGCGAGTCGAAGGCGACGCGAAGGCCGTCCTGGAAACCACCGCCGCGATGGCCATGGACCCGGCGCTGATCTCGCAAGCCGAACAGCAGGTCACCGCCCGCTCGCTGCCCGCGCCGCGCGCGATCTTCGAAGCCGCGAACGGGTTCGCCGACGCCCTCCGCGCAGCCGGCGGCTACATGGCCGAACGCGCCCGCGACGTGCAGGACGTGCGGGACCGGATCATCGCCGAGCTGCACGGCGTGACCCCGCCCGGCGTGCCCGAGCTCGAGCGGCCGAGCGTGCTGCTGGCCCGCGACCTCGCCCCCGCCGACACCGCCGACCTGGACCCGGGGCTGGTGCTCGCGCTGGTCACCGAGGAGGGCGGTCCGACCAGCCACACCGCGATCCTGGCGCGTGCGCTGGGCATTCCGGCCGTGGTCGCGGTCCGCGGCGTGCTCGAAGCGCCCGACGCGGTCGGCGCCGTCGTCGACGGCGACAGCGGCGAGGTGGAGATCAGCGGCGAAGAGGTGGCCGTGCAGGCCGCCGAACGGGCCGCGGCCGTCGAGTGGAACGGCATCGGCGCCACGGCGGACGGCGAACCGGTCAAGGTCATCGCCAACGTCGGCTCGGCCGCTGATGCGCGTGCTGCGGCGGATGCCGGGGCCCAGGGAATCGGGCTGTTCCGCACCGAGTTCTGCTACCTCGCGGCCGACGACGAGCCGTCCGTGGAAACCCAGCGCGCGGCCTACCGCGAGGTGCTCGAACCGTTTGCGGGCAAGCCGGTCGTCGTGCGCACCCTCGACGCCGGGGCGGACAAGCCGCTGGCGTTCCTGGACATGGGCGTCGAACCGAACCCGGCGCTCGGCGTCCGCGGCCTGCGCGTGGCCTTCGACCGGCCGGACCTGCTGGACCGGCAGCTGGCCGCGATCGCCGGTGCGGCCGCCGACTCCGGTGCCGAGGTCTCCGTGATGGCGCCGATGGTCGCCACCGCGGCGGAAGCCGCCTGGTTCGCCGAGCGGGTCCGCGCGGCGGGCCTGCCGCGCGCCGGGGTGATGATCGAGATCCCGGCCGCCGCGCTGAGCGCTCCGGAGATCCTGGCCGCCGTCGACTTCGTCAGCATCGGCACCAACGACCTGGCCCAGTACGTGTTCGCCGCGGACCGGATGGCCGGTGCGCTCGCCGAGCTCAACGACCCGTGGCAGCCCGCGCTGCTGCGCCTGATCGCGCAGGTCGGCGAGGCCGGGCGCGAACTGGGCAAACCGGTCGGGGTGTGCGGCGAAGCGGCGTCCGACCCGCAGCTGGCCGGCGTGCTGGCCGGACTCGGCGCGACCAGCCTCTCGATGGCCGGAGCAGCGGTCCCGGCAGTCGGCGCGGCCCTCGCCGAGCACCCCATGGCCGCCTTCCGCCAAGCCGCCGAAGCAGCCCTGGCCACGTCCACCCCGGCCGAAGCCCGCAAGGCCGCCAAGTCCGCGCTCGCCTCCTGACCCGGGGATCCGCAAATTCCATTGAAATCGCACGTCCGATTTCGATGGAATTTGCGGTCCCTCCGGCGTGTCCCCTCCCGACACGCCGACACCTGGTTCCGCAGTTTCAATTGAAACTGTGACCCCCGGCGTGTCGGAACCCCGGCGTGTCCGGACCCAGTGCGTCGGGACCCTCGGCCCCGGAGCACCGGGAGGCCCCGACGGCGGGATCAGGTGGTGAGGACTGGGCGGACGAGGTTGCGGAGGTGGTCCGAGGGGCGGATGCCCAGCTCCCGGTCCAGGAGGTTCTCGTAGCGGCGGTAGTGGCGGACCGCTTGCGCCGGGTTCGCCTGCTGCAGCAGGACCTTCACCACCGCGCAGTGCGCCGTCTCGCGGAACGGCTCCACCTGGGTCGCCGCCTGCGCGATCTCCAGGGCGCTGGCCAGGTGGCGGGACTGCACCAGCCGCTCCGCCGCGACCTCCAGCGCGTGCACCTGGAGCTGCTGCAGGCGCTCCCGCTCGGTGAGCACCCAGTCGTCGTACCAGCCGGGCAGCAGCGGGGCGTGGTTCGCCAGGTCGCGGCCGATCTCCGCGCAGTCGCCCGGCGAGTCCCCCGAGCCGTCCTCCAGCAGGTAGCGCCCGGCGGCGACCAGGCCGTCGATGTCCAGCGACACCAGCGGCGCCAGCTCGATCTCGTGCTGCGTGCTGATCACCGCGCCCCGGGCCCGCTGGCGCACCCGCCACAGCGTGGTCCGCAGGTTCGCCAGCGCGTTCTGGTCGTCGCTCTCCGGCCACAGGATGCCCGCGGCGTAGTCGCGCTGAGTGCGCCCGCGCAGCGCGAGCAGGGCCAGCAGGCGCTGTCCGCTGCTGGACATCGCCACCGCCTCGCCGCTCGCCTGCAGCTCCCAGCCACCCAGCAGCGTCAGCCGGAACGGCTGATCGGGCTGCGCTGGCGTGCGCGTCCGCCGGCGTTCCGCCGACTGCACCGTGCCACCGCTCATAGTTCCCCCCTCGACCGAGCTGAAGTGGGCTTCCCCCTCCCGATCACCGGTTCGCGTACCGGGACCGGGGTGCCCACACCCGCTCCAATCGGGTGGCTCCGGTCGGCTGTTACGGGACTACCCAACGTGACTCCTGATCCTGTTGTTGCAGGTAGATCACCTGGTGCAGCAAAGACGAGCTCCGGTCCCGCCATGCGGTGCCGGAGCTCGCCCTCCCCCCTTCTCGAACCGGACTCACGCAGCCTTGGGCGGGTGCCAGCGTCCGGAGCGCTTGCGGTGCCGGGCGTGCGGCCGGGCCTGCCGCCGAGCCCGCAGCTTGACCACGAGCCGGGTGATCCGCCGACCGGTCCGGATCGCGAACGCGGTGCCGCCGACCCACGGCACCAGCAGGATCAGCATCGACAGGATCGCCATCAGCAGGACGCCTACCTGCCCGCTGCCGCCCGCGTTCCACGCGACCTCGCCGTACTGCAGGGCCCGGCTCGTCCCGGTCGCCAGGTACAGCGGCAGCCGGATCAGCAGCATCGTCAACCCGAGGATCAGCAGCGGGACCACGATCAGCACCCAGGCCGTGACCAGGACCTGCACCCGGGGGCGCAGCGCCTGGTGCATCGCCGCCTTGTCGTCGTCCGGCTTCCCGCGCATCCGCCGCCACACCGGGCCGACGAACGCGAACAGGTTCGGCACGCCCACCAGGTCGCCGAGGATCAGGTAGCCGTCCAGCCGCAGCAGCGGCAGCAGCTGCTGCAGGATCTGCAGGTGGTTGAGCACCATGAACACCATCAGCGATGGCAGCCCGGTCGCCTGGTAGAGCCCGAACATGGCCACGATGAAGATCGCGTTGAAGTAGATCCCGCCCAGGTCCGTGCGCAGCCGACCGCGCCGGTCCAGCCGGTAGGCGTCGGTGACGTTGGTGTAGAAGGCCGGGTAGAAGATCAGGATGCCGACGCCGATCCCGCCCGGTCTCGCACCGCCGTAGTGGCAGCCCGCGGCGTGGCCGAACTCGTGGAACAGCGTCGCGCAGACCCACAGCACCATCAGCGTCAGGACCAGGATCGGGTCGCCGACCGACCGGTGGAACGCGGCGTCGACGTCTGGCTGGTGATG
>NZ_JAQGLA010000047.1 GCF_027853915.1 Saccharopolyspora oryzae | reverse complement strand
GGTAGCCGCACCCACGACCGGGTTTTAGCGGGTCAGCGGAGCGTGGTCGCGGGACGCGATGAAGGACGGGCGCGGTTCCGGTGCCGCGAACGGGTCGGCCGGCGCGTTCTCCACGCTGTTGAACACCAGGAAGATGTTCGAGCGGGGGTACGGCGTGATGTTGTTGCTGGACGCGTGCATGCAGTTCGAGTCGAACCACAGCGCCGAGCCCGCCGGCCCGGTGAACTGCTCGACCCCGTGCTCGTAGGCCAGCTGCGTGATGTCGTCCTCGGCCGGGACCCCGACCCGCTGCTCCTTGAGGGACGACTTGTAGTTGTCCTCCGGTGTTTCGCCCGCGCAGGGGACGAAGGTCCGGTGCGACCCCGGCATGATCATCAGGCCGCCGTTGAACGGGTAGTTGTCCGTCAGGGCGATCGAGATGCTCACCGCGCGCATCGCGGGCAGGCCGTCCTCGGCGTGCCAGGTCTCGAAATCGGAGTGCCAGTAGAAACCGGTGCCGCGGTAACCCGGCATGTAGTTGATCCGGCTCTGGTGCACGTACACGTCCGAGCCGAGGATCTGCCGCGCCCGGTCGAGCACCCGCGGATCGCGGGCCAGCTCGGCGATCAGCTCGCTCATCCGGTGCACTTCGAAGATCGAGCGGACCTCGTCGGACGACCGCTCGACGATGGTGCGCTCGTCGGCCCGCACCCGAGGGTCGCTGGTGAGCCGTTCCAGCTCCTGCCAGTAGGTCTGCACCTCGGCCGGGGACAGCATCCCCTCCACGACGTGGAAGCCCTTGATCTCGTGCGCCCGGAGTTCCTCCGGGCTGGCCGGGCCCGCGTCCACCCCTGGCCACACGGTGGGGTCGACCCGATCGATCGGTGCGGGCGAAGTGCCCACCCGCGTCGGGTAGCGGTCCTGGATGCTGAGATCAGCGACGGTCATGGTTTGCGCCTCCTTCGCGAATTCCCGCCGGAGCGGCTGATGCCGTCGGCACCGCCGCCATTTCTCGGTTCCTCGGTTAGAAGCGGCACACGCGCGGTGCGCCCGCAACCCCCCACGTCGTCCGCGCGGGGGAGACCTTGTTGTTCTTCGATCTTTTGTTTTGATGCGCCGCAGGCGCATAGCCCACCCTCGCAGCTTGCGCCGCCGCGGGTTCTCAGGGTTCGCCTGGCGAGGACGGCCCGGCTGCCGTGTATTGGCATACATCAAGTCGGGCACCCGGAGTCCAAGCGGGCGCTGAGGTTCCGCCACCCGCACCGATACGCAGGGCGAGTTCGATACAGGCCCTTGCGCGCGTGGCGGGTAACCGACACCTCGGTTACCCGCCACGGGCGAAGAAGAAAAGCCGTCAGGCCGTCAGTTGGCCGCAGCGGCCTCGTCGTCCTCGACGATCAGCGGGTACACGCCGTTCTCGTCGTGGATTTCGCGGCCGGTCACCGGCGGGTTGAAGACGCAGACGGTCTTCATCTCGGTGCGCGGCCGGACCTGGTGCTTGTCGGCGTTGTTGAGCACGTAGATCGAACCCGGCTTGAGCTGGTGGACCTCGCCGGTCGCCTTGTTCTCGACCTCGCCCTCACCCTGGGTGATGAACACGGCCTCGATGTGGTTGGCGTACCAGAAGTCGTTGACCGTGCCCGCGTAGAGCGTGGTCTCGTGCACCGAGAAGCCCAGCTTGTCCTTGGCCAGGATGATCCGCTTGCTGCGCCAGTTCTCCGACTTGATGTCGGCGTCGGTGTCCTCGATTTCCGACAGGTGCCGGACGATCACGTTTCCTCCAAGTTGTTTCAGTTCGGTTCGCGCGCCGCGCGGGCGCCTCGCGACTGGCGCACGCAGGTTCTCAGAACTGTCCTCGATGGACAGCCAGGCGCGCGGAGCACCGGTGAGAACCTGCGGGCGCCGTCAGCGGATTCGATCAGGCGAGCACGGAGCGGACCGAGTCGCGGATGATCTGCAGGCCCTTCTCGAGCTCGTCGTCCGAGATGGTCAGCGGCGGCATGAGCTTGAGGACCTCGCTGGACGGACCGGAGGTCTCCACCAGCAGTTTGCGGTCGAACGCGGCCTTGGAGACCTTGCCCGCCACGTTGAGGTCGTCGAAGCCGATGCCGCGCGCCAGGCCGCGGCCCTTGGCGATCGCACCACCGTGCTCGGCGACGATCTCGTCGAGCACCGCACCGATCCGCTCGCCCTTGGCGATCGTCGACTTCTCCAGCGCGTCGTCGGACCAGTACTGCTCCAGCGCCTCGGTGGCGGTGACGAACGCCGGGTTGTTGCCGCGGAAGGTGCCGTTGTGCTCGCCCGGCTCCCACACGTCGTGCTCCGGCTTGATCAGCGTCAGCGCCAGCGGCAGGCCGTAGCCGCCGATGGACTTCGACAGGCAGACGATGTCGGGCTGGATGCCGGCCTCTTCGAAGCTGAAGAACGGGCCGGTGCGGCCGCAGCCCATCTGCACGTCGTCGACGATCATCAGCATGCCGTGCTTCTGGCACAGGTCGTAGAGCCCGCGCAGCCACTCCGGCCGGGACGAGTTGATGCCGCCCTCGCCCTGCAGCGTCTCGACGATCACCGCGGCCGGCTCGTTCAGACCGCTGCCGCTGTCCTCGAGCATCTTCTCGAAGTACAGGAAGTCGGGGACCTGGCCGTCGAAGTAGTCGTCGTAGGGCATCGGCGTGGCGTGCACCAGCGGGATGCCCGCGCCGCCGCGCTTCATCGAGTTGCCGGTGACCGACAGCGAACCCAGCGTCATGCCGTGGAAGGCGTTGGTGAAGCTGATGATCGACTCGCGGCCGGTGATCTTGCGGACCAGCTTCAGCGCCGACTCGACCGAGTTGGTGCCGGTCGGGCCGGGGAACTGGACCTTGTAGTTCAGCCCGCGGCGCTCGAGGACGTTCTTCTGGAAGGACTTCAGGAACTCGCCCTTGGCCACGGTGGACTGGTCCAGGCCGTGGGTGACGCCGTCCCGCTCGATGTACTCGAGGAGTTTGCGTTTCAGCACCGGGTTGTTGTGCCCGTAGTTGAGAGCACCGGCGCCGGCGAAGAAGTCCAGGTAGGCGGTGCCGTCCTGGTCGTAGAGGTAGCTGCCGGACGCGCGGTCGAACACGGTCGGCCACGTTCGGCAGTAGCTGCGTACTTCGGATTCCAGGGTTGCGAAGATGTCGTTCACGATCCTCCGTTCGTGCCGGGCTGCGCACTCCTGGCGCGCCTCGGCAACAGGCAAGATTTCGTGCGTTCAGCGGTCGGTTGCGGCCGTTGTGGCGGGGGCCGCCGCGAACGGCCCGATGCGGTACAGGTCCTCCCCCAGGTGCGCATCCGGGAACAGGTCGGCGGTGAACAACTCGCTGCGCTCGATCTCCGTCGCGCGGTTGCGCGCCAGCGCGGTGAACAGCTTGATCGAGGCTTCGTTGTCCGCGGTGATCGTCGTCTCCAGGTAGCGGATGCCGCGCGGCTGCACTCGGTCCACCAGGTGGCCGAGGAGCCGTCCTGCCACGCCACCACCGCGCTGGGAGGCATCGACGGCGATCTGCCACACCACGAGGGTGTCCGGGGCGTCGGGCCGGATGTACCCGGTCACGAATCCCACGACCGCACCGTCGATGCGCGCCACCGCTGAGGTCTGCGCGAAGTCCCGGCACCACAACAGATATGCGTAGGACGAGTTCACGTCGAGCACCGCCGAATCACGGGTGATCCGGTAGAGCTCAGGGCCGTCCGCGACGACCGGAGCGTCGATCTCCAACCGTCCGGCTGAACCGCTTCCGCCATTTCGTTCGTCGTTGTTATGGCTCGGTTTGTCGCCGGTCATGCTTCGCCAACTTAACAGAACATCCGTAACGCGTCAGGCTCACGACGCGATAACCAGTCGTCTACCAGGCGAGACGCAATTTTACACGTGATGAGCACTACAGAAACGTTGATTTGCGCTCCGGCGTGGTGTTAGTCGCGCGCTGATGAGTATTGTCGATCATTCTTTCCTTGACGGGCTGACCTGCGAAAACGTTGAATTCGCCGACTGTTCCGCGCGTCTCGCGAAGATGATTTTCGATAGCCGAAAAAACTGCTCGGATCGGGTGAAATCCAAACGCGAGCGGTCCGCTCGGGTGCTGGTGCGCACCCGAGCGGACCGCCGAGGGGTGAGTCGGACTACACGCCCGCCACGGACTTGATCCAGTCCCGGTACTCGGTGATGTTGGTGTAGGCCGTGGTGGTCTGCCGGTCGCTGGTGGAGGCCACGCCGACCTGCACGTTCCCGGCGAACATCGGGCCGCCGGAGTCGCCGCCGGCCGGGATCCCGTCGCCGCGGCTCGCGCACACCGCGGTGCCGCCGCGGTAGTCGCTGCAGGCGATGTCGGTCACGTTGACGTCGGCCACCTTGAGGATCTGCGACTGGCACTCGATCTCGGGCTTGTCGGTGCAGGTGGCGCCCCAGCCGTAGGTCTGCACCGTCTGGCCGTTCTGGACGTCGCCGGTCGAGCCCAGCGGCGAGTACTCGGTCTGCACGGCGTGGTCGATGTTGACCAGGGCGAGGTCGGCGGTCTCGTGGATGACCACGCCGCCCGGCTTGGCCTCGGCGTGCTCGCCCTTGGTCTGGTCGACGTCGCCGATGTTGAAGCTCAGCTGGCCGCCGCCGGCGACGCAGTGCTGCGCGGTGAGGACCCACTCCGGCGCGATGATGGTGGCGGTGCAGTTCTCCTGGCCGTCGGCGAACAGCCGGGCGGCCCACGGCGCGCTGTCGACCTCCCGGCCGTCGATGATGTTGGGCTGGACGTCCGAGGGGGTGGACTCGGCGGCCTGGGCCGGGGCGGTGAACGCCGCGGCGGCCAGCACGGCCCCGGCGACGCCTGCGAGGTTTCGGGCGAGCGACACGCTGATCTCCTTCGGTTCGCGAGGAACGCAGCTGGTTTTCGAACCGAAATGCACTCTTCACTCGTTCGAGTGATTGTGTCCATTTGTTGGAGACAACTCGCCAAATTAACGGCGAACCGATCAAAAATGATCATGGTGCGGTTCCGGGAAAGCGCCGAGAATTCCCGGATTTCCCGCTCTCCGTAATCGGAGTCGGTGGCGAGTCATCCAGGCGTGCCGAGATCGCTGCCTGGCGGAGTCCTAAGAGGACACCTACGCTCCCGCGTGTGATCAGAGCCGCACATTCGATCTTGGCGGCGGTCGCCGCGGTGGCCGTGGCAGCGGCACCGGCCGCGACCGCTCAGCAGGCGGTGGCCGAGAGCTCGTTGCTGCAGCTGAACGTCACCGCGGTTCCGGAGGCGGGCGTCGGTGGGTTCAGCGGCGAGCTCGGTTCGGCGGCCACCGGCCCCGGCGACCGACTCGTCTCCTGGGACCAGAGCGACCCCGAGGGCGTGCGCAGCCACGTCAACGGCTGGTACGGCGGCCCCCCGCCGCCCGGTACTTCGACTGCGCGGGCCTCGGACAGCACCGGATCGCGCGAGGCCAGCGCCGCGTGGAGCAGTTTCGGCATCTCCGCGACCAGCGGTGGCCCGAACCTGCTCAGCTTCGGTGCGCTGCACACCTGGGCCCGCTGCACGCAGCCGCCGCTGGCCAACCAGGAGGAGGCGTACGCGGCGACCGACTCGAACACGATCTACCTGTTCGACGACGTGACCCGGCCGCTGCCCGCCGGAACCTCCACGGTGCAGACCACCGGCGCGCGGATGGGGCTGTCCGGCATCGGTGCCGTGACGCTGGCGGTTGACGTGACCCGGATCGAGGAGACCTACGCCCACGGCGCGCACGCGGCCATCCGGGTGCAGGTGCACGCGGTCATGCACGACGCCTCGGGCGCGACAGTCTTCGACGGTGAGCTGATGGACGTGACGGCCGGTGACGTCCGCGTGGAGTGCGAAGCCGAGACCCCGCCGACGTCGACGACGGAGCCGACGACGACTGAGCCATCGGAACCGACGACCACGACGGAACTTCCGACTCCGGAGCCGCCCACGACGGAAACCCCGGAGCCTCCGGACGTGCACACCACGACCACCGAGCCGCCGACCACGTCGGAACCGACGACTTCGACGACGGAGCCGACCACGTCGGAGTCGCCGACCTCGACGACCGAGCCCACTACGACTGAACCGACGACCGGCCCGCCGGAACCGACCGCGACTGGAACGTCGACGTGCCCGGAACCGCCGCCGACGTGCGAGCACCGGCCGTGCCCGGAACCGCCCGAGCCGACCTGCCACAAGCCGCCCGGGGGAGGCGGGGGCTGGTCCCACGAGCCGACTGCGGGTGGTGGTTGGCCCGGTGGTGATCCGTCCGGTGGTAGGCCATCAGGCGGCGTCGAGCACCTGGCCAAGACGGGTGGCGTGCCGACCGGCCCGCTGAGCTTGGCCGGAGGCGCCTTGGCGGCCGCCGGCGCCCTGCTCCTCCTGGTGCTGCGCAAGCGCGCCTGACTCCGAGCTCCGTCGCCCGACATGCTCCGGCGTGTCGGGCGACGGTTGGTTCTGGGGAAACGATCACTGGTCGCGCTGCTGGCGGCGCAGTTCCAGGTACTCCTTGATGACCAGGACGATGATCGCCACGTCCAGCGCGGCGAGCAGCGGGAGCACGATCGAACGGGTCTGCACCGCTCGGAGGATCTCGAAGAGGACGAACAGGCCCAGCGCCGCCGCGGCCACCGGGTACATCGGCAGGACCTTGCGGATCAGGGCGATCACCAGGCCCAGCTTGATCACGCCGTGCAGCACCAGGTAGGCGATCACGAACGTGCGGTTGCCGTTGGCGAAGTGCTGGATCGCCTCCTCGAAGTGCCCGGCCAGCGGCCCCGCGGGCGGTCCGACCAGGTCGCGCGTGACGACCGCGTGCGCCAGGCGGGTGAGCGTCTCCGGCTGCACGAAGATCAGCACGATCCCGCCGATCAGCTGAACCGCGCCATCCAGCCCCTTGATCAGGATGGCGACCAGGAAGAGCTTGTCGGTCAACGTCTTCTGCTCGGGCACAGCCCCATCATGCGCGCCCTGATCCAGATCAGCCGAACGCCAGCAGGTCCAGACCGTTCCGTGTCCATGCCAACCGTCCGCGCTGAGGCAGCGGGGCGATCCAATTGCGATTGCCCACGCGGCCTTTCGGGGTAGTTTCAAAGTATGTGGAGCAGTGCGGCGGAGACTCCGTTCTCGGCGCTCATCAATCACCCGAAGGCCACAGTTGCGCGACTCGCGTCAGCCCGCGAGCTGCGGCTGCGCCGTCGCGACTCCGATGACCTCGTGCTCACCAAGGCCACGAGGGCCGAGCAGGAAGTCGAGGTCGTCTCGGCGGCCACGCGAATCTTCGCCGCCATGGTGCACCGCGACGGTGCCGCTTTGTCGCTGCTGGTCAACGTCGTCCCGGAAGCCTTCCCATGGGTTAGGTTCCTGCCAGCAGAAGATGTGCGGGCCTTCGTTGTCGAGCTGGTGAGAACGCTCCGCGCGGCTGATTCGGTCGGCAACCCAGCTCCAGGTGGTCGGCGTGATCGCCGCGTGGCGGCACACTGCTGAGATTTATGCAGATCCGGAGCTGCATGCCCGCTTGACCGCGGACGCCACCGACCACGGCTTGGCGAACGTGACGCCAGCCGTATGACCACGCACCGTGTGGATCGTGCTGGCGGGCAATGCGCATCCCAAGGCCACCGAGTGAACGGATTCGCCTGAGCCTGGTGATCACAGCGCCTTCGTCAGGAAGGTGCTGTTGGGGTCCGGTTGGTAGTTCGCGAAGGGTTCGCAGGGGGTGAACCCGTGCTTGGCGTAGAGGCGGCGGGCTGGTTCGAAGAAGTCGGAGGAGCCGGTTTCCAGGCTCAGCCGGGAGAATCCGCGCTGCTGCGCCGATGCCGTGATGTGGGCGAGCAGTCGGGACGCCAGGCCGCGGTTCTGGTGGGTCGGCGCGATGCGCATCGACTTCAGCTCCGCGTGGTCGGCGTCCAGTTCCTTGAGCGCTGCGCAGCCGATCACGTCGCCGGTCTCGCGCATTGACCAGATGGTGACCTCGGGTCGGCGCAGCTCGTCGAGGTCGAGCACGTGCGTGCTCTCGGGTGGGGAGATCGCCCGCAGCTGGTCGACGTGGGCGGTGAGGAACTCGGCGATCTCCGGTCCGGACAGGTCGTCGACGACGATCTTCACTGCACCGCTCCTCTCGTCGCCCGCATCGTCCGGGAGCCGGGTTTCGCCGGTGGAACTTCGGCGTGACGGTCCTGTTTCGAGGCCCGGAGAAATAATTGGTAAATACCAATCCGGCGGCGATCTTGTTTTCCCTTCCGTGCCTTGACATAAAGGTTGTTCATTGGAATTCGCCGATTGAATTCGATTCAGGACCAATTTCGGAACTGGTCCGGTCGGAGGGGAGTCCACGCATGCTCGGTCGGATGAAACGACTGGTCGGAGCTGGTGCGGCGGTGGCTTTCACCGCTGTGCTTCCGGTGCTTCCGGCCTCGGCGGAAGTGCCGGATTCCGCGCCGCAAGCGCCCGCCAGCTGTCCGGTGAAGCCGAAACCGGAAGGAAAAGTCCTGCAGGGTTATTGGGAAAACTGGGACGGCGCGGTGAACGGCGTGCACCCGCCGTTCGGCTGGACGCCGATCACTGATCCGGCGATCCGCGAGCACGGCTACAACGTGCTCAACGCGGCGTTCCCGGTCATCCAGTCCGACGGCACCGTGCTGTGGGAGGACGGCATGGACAGCACCGTCAAGGTGGCCACGCCGGAGGAGATGTGCCAGGCGAAAGCGGACGGGATGACCATCCTGATGTCGATCGGCGGCGCGACGGCGGGCATCGACCTGTCCTCCAGCGCGGTCGCCGACCGGTTCGTCGAAACCGTGGTGCCGATCCTCAAGGAGTACAACTTCGACGGCATCGACATCGACATCGAGACCGGCCTGAGTAGCAGCGGGAACATCAACGAGCTGTCGCCGTCGCAGGCCAACCTGATCCGCATCATCGACGGCGTGCTGGCCCAGATGCCCGACGGCTTCGGCCTGACGATGGCCCCGGAAACGGCCTACGTGACCGGCGGCAGCGTGCAGTACGGCTCGATCTGGGGCGCCTACCTGCCGATCGTGAAGAAGTACGCGGACAACGGCCGCCTCTGGTGGCTGAACATGCAGTACTACAACGGAAGCATGTACGGCTGCGCCGGCGACTCCTACGAAGCGGGCACGGTCGAAGGCTTCACGACCCAAACCGACTGCCTGAACAACGGTCTCGTCGTCCAGGGCACGGAAATCAAGGTCCCGTACGACAAGCAGGCCCCAGGCCTCCCGGCCCAACCGGGCGCGGGCGGCGGCTACATGTCCCCGGACCTGGTCGCCCAGGCGTGGAACCACCACGGCGGAAACCTGAAGGGCCTGATGACCTGGTCCCTCAACTGGGACGGCTCGAAGAACTGGACCTTCGGGGACAACGCCAAATCCCTCCAAGGCCGCTGACGGACCACCGCACCGCGAAAACGCCCCGCCCGGAACCTCCCGGGCGGGGCGTCTCGCCGTGCTCGTCGGTCGCGGAAAGTGAGACGGATCGCGCCTGGTCGGGGGACGGGCAGACCCGTTTCCGCTGGTAGTTTTGGAGCCGCTGAGGGGACTCGAACCCCTGACCGTCCGCTTACAAGGCGGGCGCTCTACCAGCTGAGCTACAGCGGCGCGCACTTCGTTCGTGCGGGGACATCGTAAGCATCGGTGGCCGTCGCTTGGGAAGCGGCTGGGGCACTGCGGGCGGAGGATGTTCTCCGCCGCTGGCAGGCGAGCGGCGCGATAGTGATGGACGCCACGGAATCTAGGTGCAACGGTCGGCTCATGACAGGCGATGCCCGAGGGGAAGATCCGGCACGGCGATCCGCCCGCAAAGCCGGGCGGCAGGAGGGAAGAGCAGCATTGGGAATCACGCAGCGCGCCCGGGGTGTGCTGCGGCGGCGCGACCCGGAGGCCACCATCCCGCCGGGGGCTCGCAACGTCGTCTACGGGCCTGCCCTGCCCGACGAATCAACCGTCCACCTCGTGCTGGACCTCGGCCTGCGCATCGGTGAGGTCCAGATGGCCAGCGGCGCCGGCGCCTCCGACGTCACCGCCACGATCATCGCCGTCGTCAACGCCTACGGTCTGCCGCACTGCGAGGTCGACGTGATCTACACGTCGATCACCGTCTCCTGCTACCGCGGTACCGAACACGCGCCGATCACCTCGCTGCGCGTGGTCCGCAACCGCTCGATCGACTACACCCGCCTCTCCGACGTCGAAGCGCTGTTGCGGCGGATCATCGCCAACGAGCTCTCCGCCGCCGACGCCTACGCCGAGCTCGACCGGATCACCACCGCCTCGCACCCGTTCCCCCGATGGGTCGCGACCGTGGCTTGGGCGGGCATGGCGGCCTCGCTGGCCGTGCTGCTCGGCGGCGGTGGCGGCGGCGTCATGCTGCCGATCACCGCAGCCGCCGCGACCGCGCTGGTCGACCGCATCGGGCGGTTGCTGAACAAGCGCGCCCTGCCGTTCTTCTTCCAGCAAGCCGTCGGCGGGGCCGTCGCCACCAGCATCGCGATCACCTTCTACGCGATCGGCTGGCTCGACAACCCGCAGCTGGCGGTGGCCGCGAGCATCATCGTGCTGCTGTCCGGGATGACCGTGGTCGGCTCGATGCAGGACGCCATCACCGGCTACAACGTCACCGCCGCGGGCCGGATGGCCGAACTCGCGCTGATGTCGGCGGGACTGATCGCCGGTGTGGTGCTGTCGCTCTACATCGGCGTGCGCATCGGCGGCGACACCGTCGCCGGGATCAACGCCACCGACGTCGGGCGCGCTCAAGTGCTCGCTCCCGCGCTGTCGCTGTCCCTGCAGGTCCTCGCCGGTGCCTCCACCTCGGCGTGCTTCGCGCTGGCCAGCTACGCGCCGCCGCGGCCGCTGCTGGTGGCCGGGATCGGCGGTGCGGTCGCGGCCGGGATGCACGCGGTGCTGACGTTGGCCGCGGTGCACACCGTGCTGGCCGGGGCGGTGGCGACCACCCTCGTCGGTTTCGTCGGCGGGATCATCGCGCGCCGCCTGCGGATCCCGTCCCTGGTGATCGCGGTTTCCGGCGTCGCACCGCTGCTGCCCGGTCTGGCGACCTACCGCGGCCTGTACGAGCTGTCCGTGCTCGGCAGCACCAGCGGCGCGACGACGCTGATGCTGGCCGTCGCGACCGGTCTCGCGCTCGGTGCGGGCGTGGTGCTCGGCGAATACCTCGCCCAGCCCGTGCGCACCCGGCTCGGTAGGTTGGAACGCCGCTTCTCCGGACCTCGGCTGTCCGGGCCGCTGCGCCCCGCCAAGAGGCGGTTGGATTGACCCCCTCCGGCGCGATCTTCGCCGTTCGGAAGGGTTGTGGCGGGTGCTGCGCCGGTTGACCCGCGCGCAGCACGCCGCAGCGGGCTGGATTGGCTAGCCTCGCGACAGGTCGTTGACACGGCGGGAGGAACACCGGTGGACAAGGGCAGCAAGCCCAACCGAGCGGATTTCGTCGTGGTCGCCAACCGGCTGCCGGTCGATCTGGAGCGCCTCGACGACGGCACCGAGCGCTGGAAGCACAGCCCCGGCGGCCTCGTCACCGCACTGGAGCCGTTCCTGCGCGCCCGGCGCGGCGCGTGGGTCGGCTGGCCCGGGGTGGCCGACATCGACGTCGAACCGTTCGCCGACGACGGTCTGCAGCTGCACCCGGTGCGGCTGTCGGCCGCCGAGTTCGCCGAGTACTACGAGGGGTTCTCGAACGCCACGCTGTGGCCGCTCTACCACGACGTGGTGGTGCCGCCGGTGTTCGACCGCTCCTGGTGGCACGCCTACCAGCGGGTCAACCGGCGCTTCGCCGAAGCCGCCGCGGAGGTCAGCGCCGAGGGCGCGACGGTGTGGGTGCAGGACTACCAGCTGCAGCTGGTGCCCGCGATGCTGCGGGAACTGCGCCCCGACCTGCGCATCGGGTTCTTCCTGCACATCCCGTTCCCACCGGTCGAGCTGTTCATGCAGCTGCCGTGGCGCACCGAAATAGTGCGCGGACTGCTGGGCGCCGACCTGGTCGGCTTCCACCGCCCGGGCGGGGCGCAGAACTTCCTGTGGCTGGCCCGCCGGCTGGCCGGGTTCGAACCCAGCCGCGGCCAGGTCGGCGTGCGCTCGCGGCCGGGCGTGGTGCAGGTCGGCGACCGGACGGTGCGGGTCGGCGCGTTCCCGATCTCCATCGCCTCCGCCGAACTGGACCGGTTGGCGCGCACCAAGGAGATCCAGCAGCGGGTCAAGTCGCTGCGCGCCGAGCTCGGCAACCCGCGCAAGATCCTGCTCGGCGTCGACCGGCTCGACTACACCAAGGGCATCGACGTCCGGCTGCACGCCTTCCACGAGCTGCTGGCCGAGGGGAAGGTCAAGGCCGAGGACGTGACGATGATCCAGATCGCCACGCCCAGCCGGGAACGCGTCGAGCACTACAAGCAGATGCGCGAGGACATCGAGCGCGAGGTCGGCCGGATCAACGGCGAGTTCGGCCGCGTCGGCCACCCCGCGGTGCACTACCTGCACACCTCGGTGGACCGCAAGGACCTGGTCTCCTTCTACTGCGCCGCCGACGTCATGGTGGTGACGCCGGTCCGCGACGGCATGAACCTGGTCTGCAAGGAGTACGTCGCCTGCCGCCACGACCTGGGCGGGGCGCTGGTGCTCAGCGAGTTCGCCGGGGCCGCCGCCGAGCTGACGAGTTCCTTCCTGGTCAACCCGCACAACCTCGACGGTGTGAAGGACGCGCTGCTGGCCGCCCTCGACATCGACGAGGCCGAGGGACGCCGTAGGATGCGCGCACTGCGTAGGCAAGTGCTCACGCACGATGTCGACCGCTGGGCGCGGTCGTTCCTCGAAGCTCTGGGCACGCCCCTCGCGGAATAGCTGCGAGCAACTGGTCCGCAACACGGACAGCCAAGCGTCAGCAATACTGGTTGGAACCGGCCGGTCACCAACGATGACCGGATCCGGATCGATCAACACGGACTTGACCACGCCCCCTTGATGAGGAGTATGGCGTTGACCGCCGAAGCCCTGCCTGCGGAGCTGCGCCGCGAGATCGTGCAGCTCGCGCGGACACCCCGACTTCTGGTCGCCAGCGACTACGACGGCACCTTGGCGCCCATCGTGGCGGACCCCAGCCAGGCCAAACCGCTGCCGGAGTCGGTGCACGCCCTTCGCTCGTTGGCCGCGCTGCCCGCCACCACCACCGCCGTGATCTCCGGGCGCGCGCTGCGCGACCTGGCGACCCTGTCCCGCCTGCCCGCCGAGGTCTACCTGGTCGGCAGCCACGGATCCGAGTTCGACGTCGGGTTCGTGCACGAGCTCCAACCCGAAGCCACCCAGCTGCGCACCGAGCTGCAGATCGGTCTGCAGGACATCGTGCGCGGCAAGGAAGGCGTGACGCTGGAGGCCAAGCCGGCCAGCGTCGCGGTGCACGTCCGCCGCGCCGAGCCCGACGTCGCCAGCGAGGTGCTGGAGACCGTGCGCACCGGCCCCGCCCAGTGGGACGGCGTGGAGGTGACCGAGGGCAAGGAGGTCATCGAGCTCGCGGTGGTGCAGACCGACAAGGGCAATGCCCTGGATACCCTGCGCCACCAGGTCGGTGCGACCGCCGCGATCTTCCTCGGCGACGACGTCACCGACGAGAAGGCCTTCGCCCGCCTGCACGGCCCCGACCTGGGGATCAAGGTCGGGGCCGGGGACACCCTGGGCCGCTACCGGGTCGGCGACGCCGCCGACGTCGCGACGGTGCTGGCGTTCCTGATGGAGGAGCGCCGGACCTGGCTCTACGGCGAGCAGGCCCCGCCGATCGAGCGGCTGACGATGCTGTCCAACGAGCGCACCGTCGCCCTGCTCACCCCGGAAGCGCGGCTGACCTGGATGTGCCACCCCGGTCCGGACTCGGCGGCGGTGTTCGCCGACCTGCTGGGCGGCTCCGGCGCGGGCCACTTCAGCGTCCGCCCGCACGGCGGCAACGGCACCCAGCGCAGCCCGCTGCCGCTGGGCCAGCGCTACGTGCCGAACACGATGACCGTGGAAACGCGCTGGTCGCGGCTGCTGGTCACGGACTACCTGGCGCACGGCACCGACAGCCACCGCACCGACCTGATCCGCGTGATCAGCGGCAGCACCACGGCCGACGTCGAGTTCGCGCCGCGCCCCGAGTTCGGGCAGGTGCCGGTGCGGCTGACCGCTGAAGCCGGTGGCCTGCGGGTGCAGGGCACGGCGGAGCCGATGGTGCTGTACTCGCCGGGCGTGCAGTGGGAGATCACCTCCGACGGCATGCACGAGTCGGCGCACGCGGTGCTGGAGCTGACCGACGGCGACCCGGTCGTGCTGGAGCTGCGCTGCGGTGCGGACGACCTGTCCCCGGCGCAGGCGGAGGTGGAGCGCCGCGACGAGGCCGACCGGTACTGGTCGGAGTGGATGAAGACGCTGTCGCTGCCCGAGGTGGAGCGCGACCTGGTCGCCCGCTCGGCGCTGACCCTGCGCGGCCTGTGCAACACCGACACCGGCGGGATCATGGCCGCCGCCACCACCTCGCTGCCCGAGGAGATCGGCGGCGTGCGCAACTGGGACTACCGGTACTGCTGGCTGCGCGACGGCGCGATGACCGCGCAGGCGCTGGTGACGCTCGGCTCCACCGACGAGGCCGAGGCGTTCCTGGACTGGCTGCACCGCGTGCTCGAGACGCTGCCCGGCCCGGAGCGGCTGCACCCGCTGTACACGCTGCAGGGCACCGGGCTCGGCCCGGAGGCAGTGATCGACAGCCTGCCCGGCTACGCCGGATCCCGGCCGGTCCGCGTCGGCAACCTCGCCGACCAGCAGGTCCAGCTCGACGTGTTCGGCCCGGTGGTGGAGCTGATCGCGCACCTGGCGCAGGCCACCGGCCGGATCCGCGACGTCGACTGGGAACTGGTCACCGCGATGGCGACGGCGGTCTCGCAGCGCTGGTTCGAACCGGACCACGGCATCTGGGAGGAGCGCGACGTGCCGCGGCACCACGTGTACTCCAAGGTCATGTGCTGGGTGACGCTGGACCGCGCGGTCAAGCTGGCCGAGGCCTACGGCCGCGAGGCCGACCCGTCGTGGGGGCCGCTGCGCGACCAGATCGGGCAGGACGTGGTGAAGAACGGCTGGCACCCGGACGTGCAGGCGTTCACCACCGCCTACGAGGGCTCGGACCTGGACGCGGCGTCGCTGCACGTCGGCCTGTCCGGGCTGATCGACCCGGCCGACGAGCGGTTCCAGGCCACCGTCACCGCGATCGAGGCGGAGCTGCGCAGCGGGTCCACCGTGTACCGGTACCGGCGCGACGACGGTCTGCCCGGTGACGAGGGCGGGTTCCACCTCTGCGCGGCGTGGCTGATCGAGGCGTACCTGCTGATCGGCCGCCGCACCGAGGCGGAGGAGCTGTTCCAGCAGATCGTGGACACGGCGGGTCCGACGGGCCTGCTGTCCGAGGAGTACGACCCGATCGCGGAGCGCTCCCTGGGCAACCACCCGCAGGCCTACTCGCACCTGGGCCTGATCCGCTGCGCCCAGCTGCTGTCCGCCTGACGTTTCCGCAGTTCACCACCCGTGAGCACTTTGGGTTGCCATGGCAGCCCAAAGTGCTCACGGGTTTCTCGTCGGGACCCGGATCACGATTTGGGTGAATCGGGTCATCCGGTTGGCGGTGTACGAATACCCTCTGTGCCGGAGCTCGCGCACAGGTGAGGGGTGGACGGGTGAACAACGGGCTGGTCACAGCGTTGATCATTCTCGTGGTCGTGCTGATCGTCGTCGCGGTGATCGCCGTGATCATGGGGATCCGCGCCAAGCGCGCGGCAGCGCAGCCGCCGGAACCGGAACGCCCCACCGATCCCTTCAACACCGGCGACCAGGACTCGCTGCGCGGCGACCCGCGCGCGCTGAAGGCCGGCGACATCGTCGAAGTGCGCGGCCAGTCGTTCACCGTGCGCGGCAGCCTGCGGCTGTCCGAAGGCGGTTGGACCTGGTCGGAGCACCTGCTCGACGACTCCAAGGGCACCCAGGTGTGGCTGGCCGTCGAGGAGGACCCGGACCTGATCCTCTCGCTGTGGACGCCGGTGGCCGACGCCGGCGAGCCGGGCCCGAAGACCGTCTCCTTCGGCGGGCGCACCTACCACTCCGAGGAGTCCGGCAGCGCCGAGTTCCGCAGCGAGGCCACCACCGGGCTCGCCGAGCGCGGAACCGTCCGCTACCACGACTACGAATCGTCCGACGGCGCGCTGCTGGGCTTCGAGGCCTACGGCGACGCCGACTGGGAAGCCAGCACGGGCGAGGCGCTCAGCCGCTACGACGTGCTCATCTACCCCACTGCGAGCTGACCGTGAAGCCGAAGTTCTGGTTCGCGCTGGCCGGCGTCGCGGCGGTGCTCGCGCTGATCATCGGCCTGGTGACGGTGTTCTCCACCGGCACCGGCCCGCGCGGCTACGTCGCGAACACCTACACCCGCGCGGCGAACCTCGACCTGAGCGGTGACTCCGACAACCGCGCCTACACCAGCCCGAAGGCGCCGAGCGTCGTCGCGTTCGAGATCAGCCAGAAGTGGCGCCCGCAGTCGCAGTACACCGACTCCTCCGGCATCTACCTGCGGTATTCCAGCGACGCCGTGGTGATCAAGCCGTACCAGCGGGGATCGGTCATCCACGTGATGGACGCCCGCCACGCGTACAACCGCTACCACTCGCACGTCGGCGGCGTCTGGGGCTGGAGCAGCCCGCGCGGTGAGAGCTTCCGCGGTCGCGGCCCAGGAGCGGGCAAATGAGCGCCCTCGCCAAACCCAAGCGCCACCTGGGCGTCGTCGCGGGCGGGATCGGCTTCTTCGCGCTGGTGGGCATCATCAGCGCGGCGACCAGTTCCGGCGGGTCGCCGCAGACCACCTTCACCTCCGAGGACACCGAGGTCTACTCCAGCTCCGGCAGCTACTCCGGGCCGCCGATCGCGCGGTTCTCGCCCGCCGACGCGGAGCAGCTCTCGAAGGGCTTGGCGGAGGCCGAGAAGCTGCACGGGGTCTGCTTCGGCTGGAAGCTCGTGGACGGATCGACCGAGCAGTTCGACCAGGGCTCCAGCCGGGGCCCGAACGTCCCGGCCGACAGCTGCCCGCGCTGGGCCGAGGTCCAGGTCGTCGTCGCGCTCGGGTCCACAGAGGACGACCCGGACGCCGCGGCCGTCGAGGTGGTCACCTCGGACGACCTGCGGCAGGCGCCGACCACGACGGAATTCGTGAACATGGGCGTGACCGCGGACTCGCTGGCCGAGGAGCCGGTGTCGGTCACCGGGCAGGCGGCGCTGGGACTTCCGCTGCTGCTGGTGGAGAGCGGTGCGCTGCAGGCGCCGCAGGTGCCGGACGAGGAACCGGCGGGTGACGCTTCGACCGCGCCGCTGCCGCCGGGCGACGGCTCGGGTTCGAGCGTGATGGTCTGGGTGGCGCTCGGCGCGCTCGGGTTCGTCGCCGTGCTGGGGCTGGTGCTCGGCCTCATCGGTCGTGCGAAGCAGAAGTCCACATCGGACGGAACCTCGTCGGGTTCGGGGCCGTCGGGGCCGCCGGTGAGTCCTCCGCCGGTCGTCCAGCACGTGGCCGCGCCGCCCGGACCGCCGCCGTGGCCGCAGCAGGGCCCGCCGCAGCAGGGGCCACCGCCGCAGGGCCCACCGCCACAGCAGCATGGTCCGTTCCCCGGGCAGCCGCCCGGCCCGAATCCGCCGCCCGGTCAGGGCTTCCCGCCGCTGCAGGGCGGGCCGCAACCGCCGTGGCCGCCGCGACCTCCGGGCCCGCCCGGTCCCGGCCGCTGACCCCGCTCACGACACGAGAAGGACCCCACCTTGCTCCAGCAATTGCTCCACGGCATGCTCGCCGCCGTCGCCTACGGCGTGATCGGCGTGGCGATGATGGCGCTCGGCTACGTGCTCGTCGACCTGGCCACGCCGGGCAAGCTGCGCGACCTGATCTGGGTGCGGCGCAACCCCAACGCGGCGCTGCTGCTGGTCTCCGGACTGCTCGGCGTCGGGGTCATCCTGACCACGGCGATCGCGGCCAGCTCCGACGACCTGGTCGCCGGGCTCGTCGGCACCCTCGCCTACGGCCTGCTCGGGCTGGTCCTGATGAGCCTGTCGTTCCTGCTGATCGACGCCATCACCCCGGGCAAGCTCGGCGACGAGCTGTCCACCCCGGACCTGCACCCGGCCACCTGGGTGTCGGCGGGCGCGCACCTGGTGATCGCGGTGATCATCGCCGCGGCGATCTGGTGACCGAGACCGCCGTCGAACCGGACGTCGCCCCCAGCAGGCCGCGCGGTCGGCTCGCCCGGACCGCTGTGCTGGTGGCGGTGTTCGTCTGCGCCGCCTGCGGTCTGGTCTACGAGCTCGCGCTGGTCGCGCTGGGCAGCTACCTGATCGGCGACACCGTCGGGCAGGCGTCGATCGTGCTGTCGCTGATGGTCTTCGCGATGGGCGTCGGCGCGCTGGCGGCGAAACCGTTGCAACGCTGGGCGGCTGAGGCGTTTGCAGCCATCGAGCTGCTTCTAGCGCTGCTGGGCGGGCTCAGCGTGCTGCTGCTCTACGCGGCCTTCGCGTGGCTGAGCCTCTACACACCCGCGCTGATCACGACCGCGCTGGTGCTGGGCGTGCTCATCGGGGCGGAGATCCCGCTGCTGATGGTGCTGCTGCAGCGGATTCGGCGCCAGGACGCCGGTTCCGCGGTCGCGGACCTGTTCGCCGCCGACTACGTCGGTGGTCTGGTCGGCGGGCTGGCGTTCCCGTTCCTGCTGCTGCCGCTGTTCGGCCAGGTCCAGGGCGCGCTGGTGGTCGGCATGGTCAACGCCGCGGCCGGTATCGCGCTGGTGCTCACGGTGTTCCGCAGCGAGCTGTCCAAGCGGGCGGTGCTGCTGCTGACCGGGACGTCTGTGCTGGTCGGCGGGGTTCTGGTGGGCGCGTACGTGTTCGCCGACGACTTCGAGGTGACCGCGCGGCAGGCGCTGTACGCGGATCCGGTGGTGCACGCCGAGCGCACGCCGTACCAGGAGGTCGTGCTCACCGAATCGGTGTCGTTCAACGGAACCCACGACACCCGGATGTACCTCAACGGCGATCTGCAGTTCAGCTCGATGGACGAGTACCGGTACCACGAGGCGATGGTGCACCCGGCGATGGCGGGACCTCGGGGTCGCGTCCTGGTGCTGGGCGGCGGGGACGGCTTGGTGCTGCGGGAGGTCCTGCGCTACCCGGACGTCCGCGAGGCCACGCTGGTGGAGCTCGACCCGGCCGTCCTGGAGCTGGCCCGCACCGATCCGCAAGTGTCCACTTTGAACGGACACGCCTTCGACGACCCGCGGGTCCGCACGGTCTCGGAGGACGCCTTCACCTGGCTGCGCGAGAACCGCGACCGCTTCGACGTGGTGCTGGTCGACATGCCCGACGCGGACTCCACGGCCACCGCGAAGCTGTACTCGACGGAGTTCTACGGCCTGGTCCGCCACGCGATGGCCGACGACGCGCGCGTCGTGGTCCAAGCGGGCTCGCCGTTCTTCGCGCCCAACGCCTTCTGGTGCATCGAGTCGTCCATGCGCGCGGCCGACCTCCGCACCGTCCCGTACTCGGTGACGGTCCCGAGCTTCGGCGAATGGGGCTTCCACCTCGCCTCAGCGGCACCGGGGGACGCAAATTCAATGGAAATCGAACCTCGAAGTTCAATGGAATTTGCGGATCCCCAGGCGGTGCGGAGCCCCTTGGCCTCGCCGGGGGCGCCGGAACTCCGCCTGCCGCAGGACGCCCCGCCCCTGCGTTCCCTGGACGAGCCGACCCTGCGCGCGGCGGCGACGTTCCCGCCGGACCGGACCCGGATCCCCGGCATGGAGCCGTCGACCCTGATGCACCCGACGATCCTCCAGCACGCCCAAGGCGAGTGGGAGAACTACTGACCCGGACCGCCCGCAGGTTTCAGCCGCGACTGAACACAGTTTCAATTGAAACTGCAAAACCCGGGCACGGGATCCGCAGTTTCAATCGAGCCTTTTTCATCCTGTCCGGGCTGCGACCGCGAGGCACGTCCGGCACCGCGCGGCAAGAGTCGCATGCGCCGCAGGCGCATAGCCCACCCTCGGCGCTTGCGCCGCCGCGGGTTCTCAGCGTTCGCCTGGCGAGGACGGCCCGACTGCCGTGTATTGGCATACATAAAGTCGGGCACCCGGAGTCCAGGCGGGCGCTGAGGTTCCGCCACTTGCACCGCTACGCAGGACGAGGATGGAAAAGCCTCATTGAAACTGCGGGTGTTACGGGCCGAACCAGCGCTCTTCTGCGGAGCGGGGTGGGGCCGAGGTGCTGCCGGTGATCAGCTGGGTCTCCAGCTGGATGTGGCGGGGACGGCCCGGCTCGCTGGTCTCCAGCAGCAGGCGACCCGCTGCGCGGCCCTTCTCCAGCCACGGCTGGCGCACCGTCGTCAGGCCCGCCCGCTCGGCGTCCGGGATGCCGTCGAAACCGGTGATCGTCAGGTCCTCCGGAACCCGCAGGCCGCGGTTGCGGGCCTCGCTGAGCGCGCCGAGGGCCAGTATGTCCGAGGTGCACACGATCGCGGTGATGTCCGGGTCGATCTCCAGCAGCTGGGCCGCCGCCGACGCGCCGGACGCCGTGGTGTGGTCGAAGCGCTCCACGACCGGGACCGTCGTCCAGTCGACGCCTGCTTCGCTGAAGGCTTCCGCCAGCGCGGTCAGCCGGGCCTTCTGCACGTGGAAGCTGGCGTTGGCCTGCCGCTGCACGGACGCGGGGCCGTCGTTGCGGCCGCGCGCCAGGCGCATGCAGAGCACGCCGATGCGGCGGTGGCCGAGCCCGATCAGGTGGTCGGCGACGCTCTTGATGGCCTTGCGGTCGTCCGGGCCGACCCAGTCGACGTTGTCCAGCCGGGGCTGGTCGCAGACCACCACCGGCACCGGGCGCTCGAGAACGGCCGCCAGGTGCGGGTCGTCCTCGGGAACGGAGTAGACGACGAAGCCGTCCACGCCGGCGCGGTGCACCGCTGCGACGTCCTCGCGCTCGGGGCTTGCCGGGATGAGGGTCAGGCCCTGTCCGGCGTCCTCGCAGGCCAGCGCCAGCCCTTCGAGGAAGCCGACGGCGCCCGGATCGCGGAACGCGTAGGAGAGGTTCTCGGTGAGCAGCAAGCCGACCGCACCCGCCTTCCGGGTGCGCAGGGAACGCGCAACCGGGTCCGGACCGGGGTAGCCGAGGCGGCGAGCCGTCTCGAGCACCCGCTTGCGCAGCTCGGGTGAGAGCTGGTCAGGACGGTTGTACGCATTCGAAACCGTGGTCCTGGAGACCCCGAGTTCTGCAGCGAGCGAGGCGAGCGTCGCAGGCCGCCGGGCATTCGTTGACCGCGCCATGGAGGAACCGTAACGGTTCAGTACCCCTCGGTGAAGTGAGCATGATGCAGATCCCACTCATGTTCGAGCCGCGAACACGGAGCGACGCAGAGTGATCACGCAGAGAGTTGGTTCATTCGAGGGGATGACCTTTCGTGTGGGACCGGTTACGGTTTCGGGACCGGTTCAGTGAAAGGTGCGTCACATATGGCTGAGGTTGCATACGTCAACGCGTCTCGCGTGTACCAGGGGAATCCGCCGGTCAGGGCCGTCGACCAGCTGGAGCTGGACATCGCCGACGGCGAGTTCCTGGTGCTGGTCGGACCGTCCGGTTCGGGCAAGTCGACGGCGTTGCGGATGCTCGCCGGCCTGGAGGACGTCGACGAGGGCGGCATCACCATCGGCGGCAGCGACGTCACGCACACCCCGCCGAAGAACCGGGACATCGCGATGGTGTTCCAGTCCTACGCGCTGTACCCGCACATGACCGTGGCCGAGAACATGGGCTTCGCGCTCAAGCTCCGCAAGACGCCCAAGGACGTCATCAAGGACAAGGTCACCGAAGCGGCGCGGATGCTGGACCTGGAGAAGTACCTGGACCGCAAGCCCAAGGCGCTCTCCGGTGGTCAGCGGCAGCGGGTCGCGATGGGGCGCGCGATCGTCCGCGAGCCCAGCGTGTTCCTGATGGACGAGCCGCTGTCGAACCTCGACGCCAAGCTGCGGGTGGAGACCCGCGCGAACATCGCCGCGCTGCAGAAGCGGCTGGGCACCACCACCATCTACGTCACCCACGACCAGGTCGAGGCGATGACGATGGGGCACCGGGTCGCGGTGCTCAAGGACGGCGTGCTGCAGCAGTGCGCCAGCCCGCGGGAGCTGTACGAGAACCCGGCGAACGCGTTCGTGGCCGGGTTCATCGGATCGCCCGCGATGAACCTCAAGACGGTGCCGCTGACCGGCGAGGGGGCGGTGCTGGACGGCACCACCATTCCGCTTTCGCGCCAGGCGCTGGCCGCCGCGGATGGTCTGGAGAAGGTGACCTTCGGTGTGCGGCCGGAGGCGTTGTCGCTGGTCTCCAGCGAGGACGACGGGCTGGCCATGACCGTCGAGCTCGTTGAGGAGCTGGGTGCGGACGCGCTGATCCACGGCGCCATGGACATCGGCGGCTCGCAGGAGCGTTTCGTGGTCCGGGCCGACGGCCGGACGCCGCCGGCGTTGGGGCAGCAGGTCAAGGTGTCCCTGCGCGACCACAGCGAGGTGCACCTGTTCCACCCGGAGACCGGAGCCCGCCTGGCCGCCTGACACGCCGAGCGCGCACCCCGACGGCTGACGCCCCCGCCTCCTGGTGGGGGCGTCTTCGCGTCTCGGGGCGGCTCTTGAGGTGGGGAATAACCCACTCGGTGGAGTGTTGCAAGTCGACGTGCTTAGACTGTAGTTGACAACGGTTTCCGTTACCGTTCGCAGTAAGTCGTCAGCCTGCTGCGCAAAACTGATCACCTAGGAGTGCGGTCGATGACCTCTCGCAGTCGCTCTGCGTCCACCGCCGTGGCCGGACTGGCCGCTGCCGCCCTCGCACTGACAGCCTGCGGAACCGGGGGACCGACCGCACCCGGACCGGACGACAAGATCAAGGTCGTCGCCTCCACCAGCGTCTGGGGCAGCGTCGCGCAGGCCGTCGGCGGCGACGCCGTCGAGGTCGAGTCGATCGTCAGCGACCCCAACGCCGACCCGCACTCGTACGAGAGCACCCCGCAGGACGCCGCGAAGGTCACCGACGCGCACCTGGTGGTGTTCAACGGCGGCGGCTACGACTCGTTCATCGAGGAGATCCTCCGCAGCAACGGCCAGAAGCCCACCGTGCAAGCCGTCGCGGACGAGGGTGAGCACCCCGAGGGCGAGCACGCCGGTCACGACCACGGACACGCTGGTCACGACCACTCGGTGAACGAGCACGTCTGGTACGACCTGCACGTCGTGCACCAGGTCGCCGACCAGGTCGCCGACGAGCTCGGCAAGCTCCAGCCCGGCAAGGCCGAGCAGTTCCACCAGGCGGCCGGGCAGTTCGAGGCCGAGGTCGAAGCGCTGGAGGGCAAGGTCGGCGAGATCGCCAAGTCCGCCAACGGCAAGCCGGTGATCGTCACCGAGCCGGTCGCGCACTACCTGATCGAGTCCGCCCAGCTGCGCGACGTCACCCCGCAGTCGTTCGTCAACGCCATCGAGGCCGAGTCCGACCCGTCGGCCGCGGCGGTCGCCGAGATCCAGAACGCGATCAACGGCAAGCAGGCGGCGGCGGTCGTCTACAACCCGCAGACTGAATCGCCGGTCACCCGCAACGTGCGCAGCGCCGCCGAGCAGAACCAGATCCCGGTCGTGGAGATGACCGAAACCCTGCCCGAGGGCAAGACCTACGTGCAGTGGATGGACGCCCAGATCACAGCGCTCCAGAGCGCCCTCAACCAGAATCGCTGAGGCATGACCGCCAAACCCGAGACCGCGCAGGCCATCGCGCCGCCCACCGCTCCGGCGGTGCGGCTGCAGGACGCTGCGCTCGCCTACGGCAGCCGGACCCTGTGGTCCGGGCTCGACCTGGAAGTCGCTCCCGGCGAGTTCCTGGCCGTGCTCGGGCCGAACGGTTCCGGCAAGACCAGCCTGCTCAAGGTGCTGCTCGGACTGCAGTCGCTGAGCGCGGGCAGCGTGGAGATCGCCGGCGAACCGGCGCGCCGCGGCAGCAACCGGATCGGCTACATCCCGCAGCAGCGGGCGCTGGAAGCCACCGTGACGGTGCGCGGCAGCGACCTCGTCGGGTTCGGTCTGGACGGGCACCACTGGGGCATCGGGTTCGGCAGCCGCCGCGAGCGCAAGCGCCGGGTCGCCGCCGCGCTGGAGGCCGTCGAGGCGACGCCGTACGCGCGGATGCCGCTGGGGCTGCTCTCCGGCGGTGAGCAGCAGCGGCTGCGGGTGGCACAGGCGCTGGTCAGCGACCCGTCGGTGCTGCTGTGCGACGAGCCGCTGCTGTCGCTGGACATCGCGCACCAGCGCAAGGTGAGCCGGTTGATCGCCGACCAGGCGCGTCGGGCCGGGGCCGCGGTGCTGTTCGTGACGCACGAGATCAACCCGGTGCTGCCGCTGGTCGACCGGGTGCTCTACCTGGTCGACGGCCGGTTCCGGGTCGGCACCCCGGACGAGGTGATGAACTCGGCGACCCTGTCCGAGCTGTACCGCACCGACATCGAGGTCGCCCGCGTCGGCGGTCGGCTGGTGGTCGCCGGTGCCGACGACCACGACCACTGCCACGTGGAAGAGGCTGACGAGGCGTGAACGCGATGACCGAGGCGCTGAGCAAGCTCTTCGACTTCAGCACGATGGTGAACCTGCTCGGCTACCCGTTCGTCCAGCAGGCGCTGCTGGCCGCCGCGGCGCTCGGCCTGGTGTCGGGGTGCCTGGCGCCGCTCGTGGTGGCGCGGAAGATGTCCTTCGCCGTGCACGGCACCGCTGAGCTGGCCTTCACCGGTGCCGCGGCGGCGTTGCTGGTCGGCGTCAGCGTGGGCGTCGGCGCGCTGGCCGGGGCTGTGGTGGCGGCGTTGCTGCTGGGCCTGCTGGGTCAGCGCGGTACCGAGCGGGACTCGGTGATCGGCGCGATCCTGTCGTTCGGCCTGGGCGTGGGCGTGCTGCTGCTGTGGTTGAACCCGGAGCGCACCGCGAACAAGTTCAGCCTGCTCGTCGGCCAGATCGTCGGGGTGGACTCGACCGACGTCCTGCTGCTCACCGCCAGCGCGGTGCTCGTGCTGGTGGTGTTCGGCTTCGTCTACCGGCCGCTGCTGTTCGCCAGCGTTGATCCCGACGTCGCGGCTGCGCGCGGGGTGCCGGCCCGGGTGCTGACGCCGCTGTTCGCGGTGCTCGTCGGCGTGGCGACCGCGCTCGGCGTGCACACCGTCGGTGCGCTGTTGGTGCTGGCGCTGATGGTGACCCCGGGCGCTGCGGCGGCTCGGGTGACCGCGAGCCCGCTCAAGGCGACCGTGCTGGCCGTGGTCTTCGCCGAGGTCGCAGTCCTGGGCGGCATCGTCCTGTCGCTGGCCCCGGGAGCTCCGGTGAGCGCCTTCGTCACGATCATCTCGTTCGTGATCTACCTGGCCTGCCGGGTCATCGGCAAACGCCGCCTCAGCCGCCTGACCCGAACCCCGGCCACCACCTGACCGGGCGAGTGAGCCTTGCCGAGTAACCTTCGGTGGCGTTGAGCAGTTCCCGATTCGGGACGGTTGGGACACGTCGAACCTGTTGCGGTGCAACAGAAAAGCGCAGAACCCCGGCATGAAGTGTTCTTTCCATGGATCAACTTCATGGATTCTGCGCCTGCCGTTCGTCGGCCGGGCGGTGGCCGGCGCGCGAACCGCCGCCAGGCCGCACGCGCAAGCGCCGAGCCAGGACGTCCGGCTGCACCGCCGAAGGCGGCGCCTTGATCCCGTAGGGCGCAATTCGGCAACGTGCACGTCCTTCCTCGTGTGAGATCTCGGCCGATGCTTGACACGTCGATCTCAGTTGATGCATGAACGTGGAACTGATCGGCTCTGCTGATCGATGTCCCATGTGGACGATCAATCGATCGCGTGCTTGTTGTCGCTCCAATGACCTATCCATCCCCCCAAAGCCATCAGGTGATCAAGAAAGCTGCCGGAGTCTTACTTGGTGCGCTCAGAACATGTGGATCACCACGGTGCCGTTCAGGGCGCGTGTCACCGGTCGAGAACTTGAGGGAGTTGGTGTGGGTAACAAGAGGCTGCGCCGCCGTTGGCGACCTGAAAGACGCCCAGCGCGGATACGTGTGCTGGGAGCTTTTACCAGCGTGGCAATGGTGGGTACGGGATTGTTCGTATCTGCCGCCCCACTTGCCCCGAAAGCTGAGGCAGCCGTGCCGTGCGGGCCATCCCCCGTGCCGACGTTTTTCAAAGACGAGGTCCAACAGCCCCCCGCGGCCAAGCCTGACGCGCCCGGTCACTACACCCTCACCGCGCATGTCGGTAGCCACGCGTTCCACAGCGATTGGCCCGCCGTGCGGACCTTGGGGTACAGCACGCCGAATGCGGCAGTGGACTACCTCGGCCCGACGATCACCACGCACAAGGGCAAGCCGATCGATGTGACGGTGGTCAACGATCTACCAGCGGCCGGAACTCCGATATTCCCGTTCGACCAGCCGAACAACAACAACAAGATCACCACCCACCGTCACGCTGGTCTGCAGCCGGCTCCCAGCGACGGTTCACCCGAGCCCATTCAACCGGAGATCCCGCCGGGGGCCTCGCGAACGAACCATTACCCCAACGACCAGGCCGCAGGCCCGCTGTGGTACCACGACCACGATCACGAAAACACCTCGTACCACGTGTACGAGGGCCTCGCGGGCTTCATGCCCAACACCGATGAACGGGAAGAGAACTTCCCGCTTCCCAAGGGCGACTTTGCCAAAAGCTTCGCGATCCAGGACAAGTCCTTCAATCCCGACTACACGTTGTGCTACAACCACGCTAACCCCGAGTTCTTCGGGGATCTGCCGGTGGTCAACGGCGCGGTCGCCCCGAAGCAGCAAGTCGAACCGCGCCGTTACACCTTCACCCTGCTCAACGGCTCCGATTCCCGCTTCTACCGCGTGAGCCTCAAGCAAGCTAGTGGCCCGACGGCCTCTGCACCGCCCAAGATGACCGTGGTGGCCAGCGACTCCGGGTACCTGTTCCACCCGGCCCCTGTCGACGAGCTGCTCATCGGCCCCGGGGAGCGGTACAAGGTGGTCGTCGACTTCACCGGCCACAATGACCAGAACTGGGTGCTGTCCAACAACGCTCCGACGCCTCTCGGCCCTATGGACGATGTCGACCCCACCGGGGGCGGAATTCCTCAAATCATGCGGTTCGACGTTGGGACTTCGACCAGCTCACCGGATAAGTCTCGAATCCCGAAGGTCCTGCCGGAGACGAACAACGTCCTTCCGCCCGAGGCTCTGCTGGCTCGGTCCCGGCTGCGGACAGTGCAGGCCGGCGAGGCCACTCCTGGTGTGCCGCAGCTCGGAGACAAAGACCAGCTGCTGAACTTCCTTGACCCACCGACCGAGACGCCCCAGCTGAACTCGACCGAGACGTGGGCCATGCGAAACCACAGCCCAGACTCACACCCGATCCATCTGCACATGGTCGAACTGCGGCTGATCGGGCGCTGGCATGTCGGCCAGTGGGACGCCAACGGAAAACCCGTACCGTCCAGCATCGGACCGTTCGAACCGCCTCGTCCTTACGAAACCGGTCCAAAGGAAGATTTCGTTTCTCCGCCGGACTACATCACCGCGTGGGCGGGCACGTTCACCGTCCCAGGTGCCTCGGTCTGGCACTGCCACATTCTCTCCCATGAGGACGGTGCAAGCACCGGCGGTGCCGTGGAGATGATGCGACCGTTGGTCATCGGCAACACACCACAAACCCAACTGCCGCGGGTTCTCACCCAGGCCCGACTCGACCAGTTGATCCGACAGCCTTAGTCACCCGCCACCAAACCCCTCACCCGGTGCTTCCGTGCTGGCCCTCCAGCACGGAAGCACCGGGTTCCTCATGTCCACAGCGTCGCAGCGCACGGCGTTGTTCCTGAGCAAGACTCACGTTCGACCAAGTCCACGAGCTGCGCGTACCCCGCCCCGCGGAGCCACACGACCAAACAAGAGTTGATCGCACAACGCAACAAGAACTTGCGCGGAAAGGCTCAGTCCCATCCGCAGTTTCAATTGAAACTGCACACCCGGGCGTGTCGGGACCTCGGCGTGTCGGGACCTTTGGGCTCTGACACGCCGACGTCTGCCGGGGGCTGTGGACAACTCGGGTCACCTGTGGAGAACTTCCGCAAGTTCAATGGAAATCGGATGTCTGATTTCCATTGAACTTGCGGGGGCCGGGATCGGGTGGCGGTGGGGGTCGGGGTGGCCGAACCTGGCGGTCGTGGGTGGTGCTCGGCGGGAGGCGCTGATCAACGCGGTCGCCACGGTGGGGGCCGTGGTGGTGTGCACCGCCGTCTACTACGCGCTGCCGTTCGACGTGTTCGGGATCGGGGGAACCGTCGGCGCGGTCGTGGTCTTCGACCTGGGGTTGCTGGCCATCTCGACGTTGATCATGGTCCAGGTGCACCGGTTCCGGCACGGCGACGGGCGCCGCGGGAGCTCGATCGCGGGCGTCGTGGCCGCGCTCTACCTGGCGGTTCTGTTCTTCGCCGCCGTCTACTTCGCGATCGCCCGCCACCAGCCGGACGTGATCGCCTCGCTGCGCACCAAGACCGACGCCCTGTACTTCTCCCTGTCGATCACCAGCACCGTCGGATTCGGTGACGTGCACGCGATCTCGCAGTTCGCGCGGGCGGTGGCGGCCGTCCAGATGGCGTTCAACATCGGCTTCCTGGGCATGGCGGTGGCCGTCCTCCGAACGAGGGCGACCCGCGCCTGATCCGCCGGTCAGGCGAGGCCGAGGTAGCGGCGTTCGTTGAACTGGGTTCCGGAGCAGGACGCTCCGAGGTCGTGCCCGATCCGCTCGATCACGTCCGCCAGTTCGAGGCGGGCCAGCCACGGGCGGGGGAGGACCGCCGTGCCGTGGCGGGCGCCGAGGATGGCCCCGGTCAGGGCCGCGGTGGAGTCGCTGTGCCCGGAGTGGTTGGCCGCGAGCCGCACCGCGTCCGCGAACTGCTCCGGCTTCGGCAGGGCCAGCGCGCAGTAGACGCCGATGGCCAGCGCTTCCGGGCCGATCCAGCCCTGTCCCAGGCGTTCGATGTGGCCGACGCTGGCGCCGAGCCGGGCCAGCGTCGCGGCCTCGGCCAGCGCGCTCGCGGTTTCGGCGTCCTCGCGCAGCACCCGCCCGGCGGCCTGGTCCACGGCGGCCGGCAGCTTGCGGTCCTGGACCGCGACCAGGTGCACGATCAGCGCCATCGCCCCGGCCGAGGCCCAGCCGCCGACTCCGCCGTGGGTGAGCGCGGCGCACTGGCAGGCCAGCTGGTAGGCCATCTCGGCGCTGGGCGCCAGGCCGAGGGGCGCGCTGCGGTCGACCCCGCCGCAGCCCTTCGAGCTGTTGCGCGGCCGGTCCGGGGTGCCCAGTTCGGGCTCTTGGAGCGAGCGGAGGCTGGTCAGGCCGGGAGCCCGGCTGGCGTACAGCTCGGGCTCGGCCAGCAGACCGGTCGCGCCGGGTTGAGGTTTGTCCTCCTGCTGGGTGATCAACCACCGTCGGTAAGCGGCTGCGGTGGACTCGACCGGGCGCCAGGGGCCGCCGTTGTTGCCGGTCGTCCAGGCGTGCAAGAAGCCCTCGCCGGTGAACAGCGTCATCTGCGTGGCGTCGCCCAGCAGCGCTTGAGGTGGTGGTTCGGACACTCCGTCCTGGCCGAACTCGGCCCGGATGTCGTCCAGCTGCGCGTACTCGACCGGGCTGCCGAGCGCGTCGCCCAGAGCCCCGCCGAGCAGGCAGGCCACCGCGCGATCGACCACTGTGGATGGTGTGCGCACGGGTGGGGCTCTCCTTCCGCAGTGTCCTCGTTCGGGTGATCGACTGGTCCAAACTTTACTTGGCGTGTTCATCGACGGGGAGACGTTCGTGGTCAACGGCGGGTCGTCGCGGATCGCATTCGGGTCATACCGCGCATTCCTCCATTGGGGTGAGGGCTGCTCGGCATTCCGGCCGCCTGCATCGACTCCTCGTTACGGTGTGTCGGCCCCGGGGCGAGGTTCGCCCGGGGTGTGGACTCGATGTGGACCTTGGTCGAGACTGTCTGAAGGCTCAACGAAAACATGAGCGGGAATCGGATTAGGAGATGATGGCGCCGTACGACAGACCGAGCGGAGCACCGGCCACGGGATTCGAGTTCCGCGTGCTCGGTCCGCTCGAGGTGCTCGTCGACGGCGTCGCGCGCCCGATGGGCAGCGTCCAGGTCCGCGCGCTGCTCACCTGCCTGCTGCTCGAGCCGAACCAGATCGTGTCCATGGACCGGCTGATCGACACCATCTGGGAGCACGACCCGCCGGCCACCGCGCGCACCATCATCCAGGGCTACGTCTCCCGACTGCGCAAGCTCTTCGGCGCAGGTGGGCCGGACGGCCCCGAGATCGTCACCCGCCCGCCCGGCTACCTGCTGAGCGTCGACGCCGAGCGGATCGACGCGCACCGCGCCCGCGCCCTGATCAACCGCGCGCACGGCCTCGACCCGGCGGAGCGCTCACGCGTGCTGGGCGAAGCGCTGAGCCTCTGGCGCGGTCCGGTGCTCACCGACATCACCAGCAGCCGCCTGTACCGGATGGTCGCCCCCAACCTGGACGAGCTGCGGCTGCTCGCGCTGGAGGAGCGGGTCGACGCTGACCTGGACCTGGGGCGTCACCACCAGCTGGTGCTGGAGCTGTCCACGCTCGTCGACCGGTACCCGCTGCGCGAGCGCCTGACCGGGCAGCTGATGCTCGCCAGCTACCGCGCCGGGCACCGCGCCGAAGCGCAGTCCAAGTTCCACGAGCTGCGCCGCAGGCTCTCCGACGAGCTCGGCCTCGACCCGGGCCCCGACCTGCGCAACCTCTACGAGCAGGTGCTCCGCGACGATCCGGCGCTGCGCAGCCCGCAGCACCGCTCGGAACCGGCGCTGGGCATCAAGCGCCCCACCCCGGCCGAGCTGCCCCCGGCCCCGGCCGGGTTCGTGGGTCGCCGCCACGAGCTCGGCGAGCTGGACCGGCTGCTGGCCGAGCGCGAACGCGGCTCCAGCCTGCTCGCGGTGCTCACCGGGATCGCCGGCGTCGGCAAGAGCGCGCTCGCGCTGACCTGGGCGCACCGCGTCGAGCAGGAGTTCCCCGACGGCCAGCTCTACGCCTCGCTGCGCGGCTACGACTCCGAGCGCGAACCGCTGAGCCCCGGCGAGGCGCTGACCAGCATGTTGAAGGCGCTCGGCGTGGCCGCCGAGGCGATCCCGGTGGAGCTGGACGACCGCGCCGCGCTGTACCGGTCGCTGCTGGCCAAGCGGCGGGTGCTGGTCTTGCTGGACAACGCGCGCGACTCCGAGCAGGTCCGCCCGCTGCTGCCGGGCAGCGCGGAGTCGATGGTGCTGGTGACCAGCCGGCGGCGGCTGGACGGACTGGTGGTGCGCAGCGGAGCGAGGGTGCTGCCGCTGGAGACGCTGCCCACCGAAGCGGCGATCGAGCTGCTCGACCGCGCGCGCGTGCCGGGCAAGTCGGCGTCCGAACCGGCCGCGGCGGCCGAGCTCGCGGCGCTATGCGGCGGCCTGCCGCTGGCGCTGCGCATCGCCGCGGCGAGGCTGGCCGCGAACCCGGCGCGCGGGGTGTCCGACCTGGTGCACGAGCTAACCGACGAGCGGAACCGCCTGCGCGCGTTGGACATCGACGACGACGCGGACACCAGCGTGCGCCGCGCCTTCGACATCTCCTACCGGAGCCTGCACCCGGTGCACGCCGAGACGTTCCGGCTGCTCGGCCTGGTGCCCGGCCACACCTTCACCGCCGACGCCGTCGCGGCCCTGTGCGACACCGATCCGCCCAGCGCGCAGCGCCGGCTGCGGACGCTCGCGCTGGCGCACCTGGTCGTCGAGCCGGAACCGGACCGCTTCGCCATGCACGACCTGCTGCGGGTGTACGCCCGCGACCTGCTGGTCGAGTGCGACGACACCGGTGCGCTGCGCCGGCTGCTCAACCACTACTTGGCCGTGGCCGACCACGCGCGCCGCTTCCTGCGCCCGACGCGCGACGAGCTGAACTTCGTCAGCGCGCTCCGCCCGCCCGCGATCGCCGACCGGGCCCAGGCGCTGGACTGGTTCGACGCCGAGTGGCCGAACCTGATCGCCGCGGTCCGGGCCGCCAAGGCGCGGGGCATGCACGACCTCGCCTGGCAACTGGCCCGGTTGCAGTTCAACTACCTGATGGTGCGCTGCCCGTGGGAGGACTGGATCCGCGTCTACACCGACGGGCTGGAGTCCGCGCGAGCCGCGGCCGATCCGACCGGCGAGGTGCTGATGTCGGCCGGGCTGGGCGTGGCGCACTCGCGGTCCGGGCAGCTGGACGAGGCGCTGGCCCACTACGACGAGTCCTACCGGGTCGCGGTGGCCAACGACGACGCCTCGCGGCGGGCGATGACGCAGATCAACATGGCCAGCGTGCTGTTCCGGCTCAAGCGCTACGACGAGGCGAAGGTGCACTGCCAGGACGCGCTGCGGGTCTACCGGTCGCTCGGCGACACCTACTTCGAGGCCGGGGCGCTGAACAACCTCGCGATGGTCGAGCAGATCAACGGCGAGCTGGAGGAGGCGCTGGCGCACCTGCGCGAGGCCGAAGCGCTCTACCGCGCCGCCGACGACCTGGACACCTTGGCGATGGTGCTGAACAACTGCGGCGAGGTCTGCATCGAGCTCGGTCGCCTCGACGACGGCGAGCGCTACCACCACGACGCCCTCGACGTCGCGCTGAAGTGCGGTTCGGCGATGCGCCAAGCCGCGGCCTACCTGGGCTTGGGCGACACGGCGCGCTGCCGCGGCGACCTGGCGGTGGCCCGCACCAGGTGGGAGACGGCGCTGGCGATCTTCGAGGCGGAGGGCTCGCCGCGGGTGGCCGAGGCGCGGGAGCGGCTCGACGCGTTGGCCACGCCCGCGTGATCGATTTGCTCGCATCGTCGGGATCCCGCCCCTAAGATGAATATTCCGGGAAACGCGCCGGTGGGGGTTCCCGCGCGACCGGATTCGCATGCGTTTAGCGCGCATTTAGCCGTTGTGCAGCGCCCGCTGGGACTTTGTGTTCAGTGCGGATCAGCCGTGCGAGATCCGCACTGAGGGCGGCTCTGGGGGGAGTCCAAGGGGGGATTGTCGCCCGGTCGCCCCGGTCGTTCTTTCGAGCTCGACCGGGGCGGCCGCTAAGGGGGGCGGAAGCATTCGGGACGCCTTCCGAATGGACGATGGGGGTGAGTGCGGGCTTTCGGCCGAACAGGGTGTGCCTGGCCGGAGGTCCGCACTTCGTCCTATCCGCAGGTCATTTCGCGGCGGTCAGCTTCTCCAGCTGCGGGCGCTTCGGCCCGCGGCCGTCTCCGCTGGACACCCCGCGCAGCCGGCGACCGATCCACGGCGCCAGGTACTCCCGGGCCCACTTGATGTCCTCGGCGCGCTGGGTCCGCCACGACGTCTCCGCAGCGTCCGGCCACGGCTCGCGCCAGTCCTCGCCGGTCTCCACGCCCAGCGCCTCGCAGGCGCGCAGCGCGACTCGGCGGTGGCCGTCGGCCGACAGGTGCAGCCGGTCGCCGCTCCAGGCCCGCGAGTCCCGCAGCACGCGCATCGACCACAGGTCGAGCACGTAGCAGCCGTACCGGTCCGCGATGGAGCGCAGGTGCGAGTTGTAGGTGCCGACCTTCCCGCGGACGTGGCGCAGGACGGGCGTTTCGGTGGTGTCGAAGCCGGTGCCGATCAGCACGTCGATGCCCGCCGCCCGCAGTTCGGCGACCGCGGACTCGAAGAGCTGCGCCACGGTGTCCGGGTCGCTGCCGGGGCGGATGATGTCGTTGCCCCCGGCGGTGAACGAGACCAGGCCGGGCTTCAGCTCGACGGCCTGCGGGACCTGGTCGTCGACGATCTGGCGGATGAGCTTGCCGCGCACGGCCAGGTTCGCGTAGCTCAAGTTGGGGTTGTCCGCGGCGAGGTGCTCGGCGAGCCGGTCCGCCCAGCCCCGGAACGCGCCGTCCGGCCGGGGGTCGTCGAGGCCTTCGGTGAAGCTGTCCCCCAACGCGACGAAGCTGTCCCAGCGGGCCGAGCCGGCGCTGCGCTGCGATGCCATGTCAATTCCTTCCTGGTGTTTCCTCCCGCCCACGCGGTGATCCGAGAACAACAGTGGCGTTCCCATCCCTACCTACGCCACCGTCGGTTCCGGCTTTAGTGATTAACGGCACTGAATAGTCTAGTTTTTCTGGGCGTTTTGCGAGCTTCGGATTCCCGCAACCCGAGGAAGCGCGACGACGGGGTCCCACGACCGGTTGACACCGGTCCCCGGGTGGGTGCTTTCCCTTGTCATGCGGTGCTTTTGGCTGATCGAACCGGCAACTGGGTGGCTGTTCCCGGAAACACCAGTACGGGTGAACGTCAGCTGCTACTGTCCTTCGGCGGTAACAGAAGCAACGAGGGGGCCCGCGATGTCGGCATTTACGCAGGTGACAGCCCGCCGTGCGCTCGGGGAGGCGCACGTGCGACGCCGTTCGCCTGGCTGCCGCGTCGCGGTCGGTTGAAGCGGGGAACGACGGAATGCTCTACCGCGTCGGTTCCAATGCGCCCGCCATCCGGACTGAGCCGGATGTCGCGAGGCTAATCGACCGTCCCAAGTACCTGGGGGAATCGTGACGTCACCGCAGAATCCGGCGTCCGCGCCGGAGCCCGCGGGCTTCGACGCGCAACAGGCCGGTCCTGGCGGACGCCGTTCGGACGCACCGATGCGCGGCTCGCTCGGCGAGCCGCCCGCACCCGGAGGCGCCCGGCCGGCGCCGCGCCCGGTGCGCTTCGACCTGCGCGCCGAGTTCGCGGCCATGACCGGCGAACCGCACCCGTTCGCGTTCTGGCAGCGCGTCGAGCAGCTGCCGGAGCGCTTCGAACAGGAGCAGCGCAGGCAGCTCCAAGCCACCCGCCCGGCGCCGGACCGCCCGAAGCCGCCCGCGGCAGGCAAGTCCCTGTCCGGAGACCTCGGCGGCCCGGCCGAACCGGAGCTGTCCGGCTCCCTGGACGGCGACCTGCCGGCGCCGCCGTCCCGCCCCAGCGCCATGAGCGGATCCCTGACCGGTTCGCTGGCGCCCGACGGTCCGCCGAGCGGCGCCTTCGCCCAGCCCGGACCGGACGGTCCGCGAGCCGAACCCGGTCCGCCGCCGCGCCGCGAGGGCCCGCCACCGCAGGCCCCGATCGACGGCCCGCCGCGCCCGGATGGCCACCGCTACGAGTCCGGACTGATCGACGGTCCGCCGCCGCGCCACGAGGCACCCGATGGTCCGCCGCCGCGTCGTGATGTGCCCGACGGCCCGCCGCCGCAGATGGGCCCGCCGAGCGGTGCCGTCGCCCAGGTCGGACCGGATGGCCCGCCGCCGCGCCCGGACAGCCCTCCGCCGCGGCGCGAAGGCCCCCCGAGCCCGGACGAGCTCGGCCCGCCGATCCGGGTGGGTCCGCCCAGCGCTCCCATCGGCAAGCTCCGCCAGAACGCCCAGCCGCCCAACGAGGCGCCACCGAGGCACGAAGCTCCGCCGCCGCGCCCGGACGGCCCACCGCAGGGCCCGAACGGCGAACCGCCGCTGCAAACCGGTCCGCCGAGCGGTGGTTTCGGCCAGCTGGGCGCTGACGGCCCGTCCCGGCGCGAGGGTCCGCCGTCGGGACCGCTGGACGTCCCGCCGCCGCCCGCGCCCGACGGCCCGCCCCGGCACGAGGCCGGGCCCGACGGTCCGCCGAGCGGCCCGCTCCCGGCTCCGCCGCGGCCCGATGCGGCTCCGCCGCACGCCCCTGCTCCGCAGGCCGACGCTCCGCTCGACGGCCCTCCGGGCCGTCCGCTGCCGCCGGATGCTCCGCCGTCGGCGGGTCCCCGCTTCGCGGGTCCGCCTCCGGCCGAGCCGAACGGCCCTGCTCCGCAGGGTCCGCCGCCGGGTGCTCCCGCCGTTGGCGGTCCGCCCCCGCGTCCGCCGGTCGCTCCGGGCCCGCCGCCTCCGGCGCCGGACGGTGCTCCGCCTGCCGGTCGGCCGCCCGGTCGTCCGCCGCAGCCGGCTCCGCCGCGCGCGGAGCCGCCGCGTCCGCCGGAGCCCGCTCCGGCTCCGCCGCCGAAGGAGGAGGCTCGTCCGGTCGCGGCGCGTGCACCGAAGTTCGCGCAGCGCGCCGACGGCGGGTTCGGGCCGATGGGCTCGTCCGGTGGTTGGACGGGCGGTTCGGCGCGGGCCGGTTACGGCCGGAACACCACGTGGTCGGCCGACGACTTCAAGGAAGAGCGCCGCAACGACAACGACCTGCAGGTCGGCGCCGGTTACAAGCCGGGCGAGAGCGGGAGCACCGTCGTGCCGCAGTTCCTGATCGAGGCCGACGAGCTCTTCGACGACGACGAGGGCGACGGCGGCAGCCGTCTGGTGGCGCCGCCGGTGCTGGGCGAAGCGCCGTCGAGCTACCGGGACTTCTAGCGCGGGCACGGCCGGTGCGCCGACCCGCACCGGCCGCTGCACCCAGACTCCGAAATGAGCGTTCGATGGTCGAGACGATCAACTTGTCGATCCCCGCGGTCGACCTGCTCGGTGAGCAGTTGAACCTCACCGTGCGGCAGTACCCGTTCGAGCTGCCCCGGATCGGGGAGCTGGGCGAGGACCGCAACCGGCTGGTGCAGCAGGTCTGGCAGGAGCTGGAGTCCACCGGGCTGGCGCGCAACGGGCGTCCGGAGCCGGAGGTCGAGGACGCGCTCTACCTGCTGTGCAGCTCCGAGGTGTCGATCGCGGCGGCCGGTCTGCTGGACGTGCGCGCCGGGCATCGGCTGGCGGCGCGGGTGGTGGCCACCGGCGAGGTCGGCGTCGTCGGGGTGCTCGACGGCCGCGGGCTGCGGATGAGCTTCCTGGCGCCGGATGCGCTGCCGCGGGCGTGCGCGGACCTGCTGCCCGACGCTCCGCTGGGCACGGAGAACCCGGTGCGCGCGGTGGCCGATCGCAGCAGCGGGCATCCGGCCGACGCCGACATCGACGGCCTGGCCGAGCTGCGCGCGATCACCTCGCGCCAGAAGTTCCGCCTCGGCCACTTCGTGGTCAGCGGCGACCGGCGCAACGGCCCCCGCCAGCCGAACCTGATCTGGTTCGACAACGATCAGGGCCGCTACGCGCTCCAGGGCGAGCGGGCCGAAGGCCGGGACGTGATCACCTGCGGCCCGGCGGACAAGCGGACCATCGCGGGCCAACTGGCCACCCTCCTCGACCGCACCCGCCAGAACCGCATCTGACGACGCGCCGGGCCATGTCGGTCCCCGACACGCCGACACCTGTGGACAGGCCCGGGTCCTTGTGGAGAACTTCCGCAATTTCAATGGAAATCAGAGGTCCGATTTCCATTGAATTTGCGGACCCCCAGCCCCCAGCCCGCCGCACGACGTCCGCGGCCTTCCGAAGCCGTCGGCCGGGAGGTCCGGCTGGGTGCTCCGGGACCGCAGTTTCAATTGAAACTGTGGTCTGCGCGGGTGCAGTTTCAGTTGAAACTGTGGTCTGCGGGGGTGCAGTTTCAATTGAAACTGTGGTCCCGCGGAGCCCCTCGGGCCGTGCTGGAGGGGAGGTGCGTGCCACGGGCGGGTGCGAGGAAGGTGAGCCTTAGGGCAGGCTGGGGGTCGTGACCCAGGACCGCCAGGCCGAGATCGTCGAGACACCGGACGACCGCGACTCGTTCATGCGCTTGCTCGGGGGTCGGGGCAGCGCGATCGACGCGATGCTGCCGCCCGTCGCCTTCGGCCTCGGCTGGTACCTCAGCGGCGAGTCGATCGCCGTCGGCGGACTCGTGGCGGTGGCGGTCGGAGCGGTGGTCGCGGGGTGGCGGCTGTCCCAGCGGGCACGTCCGCTGGCGGTGCTGATCAGCCTGCTGGCCGTCGCGCTCGGTGCGCTCATCGCGCTCTACACCGGGGACGCGGTGGACTTCTTCCTGCCGCGGCTGGTGACCAACGCGCTCAGCGCGCTCGCCTGGATGACCAGCATCGCGATCCGCTGGCCGCTGCTGGGCGTGGTGGTCGGGACGGCGCTCGGCCAAGCGCGGCGGTGGCGCCAGGACCCGGATCTGCTGCGCGCCTACAGCCGGGCGAGCTGGGTGTGGGTGGGCCAGTACGTGGTGCGGCTGGTGGTGTTCATCCCGCTCTGGCTGGTCGACTGGATCGGCCCGCTGACGATCGCGCAGGTGGTGCTGACCTGGCCGCTGGTGGCGGTCTGCGTGGCGGGCAGCTGGTGGGTCGTGCGCCGGTCGTTGCCCGCAGACCACCCGGGCCTGCGGCATCCGCGCACCCCGGAGTGACAGCCGGATTCGTCGAGCGCAGAATGCGCTCATGTCTCTCGGCAGCGTGATCACCGCGATCGTCACCCCGTTCGACGAGCAGCAGCGCGTCGACGAAGAAGCCTTCCTGTCCCTGTTCCGGCACCTCGTCGACCACGGCTCGGACGGCATCGTGGTCTGCGGGACGACCGGTGAGGCGCCGACCCTCACCGCCGAGGAGCACCTGCGGCTGATCGAGCTCGCCTGCGCCGAGCGCCCGGCCGGGACGACGGTGATCGCCTCGACCGGCTCGAACGACACCGCGCACGCCTGCTCGATGAGCGCGAAGGCCGTCGAGCTCGGCGCGGACGCCGTGCTGTCGGTGACCCCGTACTACAACCGCCCGAACCGGCGCGGGCTCATCGCCCACTTCACCGAGATCGCGCGGGCCACCGCGAAGCCGGTGGTGCTCTACAACGTGCCGTCGCGGATCGGGCTGTCCCTGGACAACGACCTGCTCGCCGAGCTCGCCCAGGTCGAGCACCTCGACTACGTCAAGCAGGCGGACAACGCCGCGCTCGCCCAGATCGACGGCCTCGGGCTGTACGCGGGCAACGACGACGGCTTCGCGCAGGCGCTCGACCTCGGCGGCTGCGGCGGCATCCTGGTGGCCAGCCACCTGGTCGGCGACCAGATGCGCCGGATGGTCGACGAGCCGGAGAACCGCGCGGAGATCGACGCCGAGCTCAAGCCCCTGTTCGCGGCCATGGGAGTGACCACGAACCCGATCCCGGTCAAGGCGGCGCTGAACCTGCTCGGCCACCGGGTCGGCGGTGTCCGCCTGCCGCTCGTCGAGGCCGACGACACGGAACTCGAGGTCATCCGCAAGGCCATCGCCGACCTCAACCTCCTCTGACGGTCAGGCCGGGAGGAGGCGGGCGTGGAGGGCTGGGGGGTCCGGGGTGAGGTCGTGGGCCGCTAGCCAGGCCGCGCCGGCCGCTCCGGGGCCTGCGGTGTGCGGTTCGGGGAAGCCCCGGGACGTCAGTTCGGCGCGGAGGGCTTCGCCGACCGGGTTCGCCGGGGCGACCAGGCCGCCGGCCAGGACGATCGGGGTGCGATCGTCGGGAGTGCGGGTTTCCGCAGCGGTGTCGGCGAGCACGCGCGCTGCGCGGTCGATGATCGCCGCGGCCGTGGGGTCGGAGGCCTTGGTGACCAGCGGTGCGAGCTCGGCGAGCCGGATCGGGGGCGCTGAGTTGACCGCGCTGATCAGCTGTTTGCGCTGCGCATCGGGGTTGTCGGGGAGCAGCGTCTCGCGGACTGCTGCGGTGAGGCCGTGCAGTGTTTCGCCCCGGTCCAGGGCGGCGAGGGTGGCACGGACGGCTTCGCGGCCGAGCCAGTAGGCCGAGCCCTCGTCGCCGAGGAGCCAGCCGTAGCCGCCGACTGTTCTGGTGAGCCGGTGCTGCTCGATGCGGGCGGCGATCGCTCCGGTGCCCGCGATCAGCACCGTGCCGGTCGGCTCCGGCGTTCCCGCCGCGAACGCCACCTCGGAGTCGCTGATCGCGCGCAACCCGCAGTCCAGGCCGAGCCGCGCCCACTCCCGCTCGAACAGTTCGCGGAACTGCGGATCGGCCATCTTGCTGACCCCCGCCATGCCGATCACGCCGGCCCGTACCCGCGCCGGGTCGACGTCGCGCAGAGCGGTCAGCGTGGCGCTGGCGATCTGCCGGACCGCCTCGTCGGCCGGGTGCGAGTTCGGGTTGCCGCCGGCTGCTTCGCCGCAGCCCAGAACGCGGCCGGACAGATCGCTGACCAGCGCGCGGCTGCTGGTGCCGCCGACGTCCAGGCCGAGGACGAATTCCGCATCGCGGTGCATGCGCCTTTTCTACGCGCTTCGAGTGATCGGTACGACAAGGAGGCCGAACATGACCGAAATCGCCAACGGCTGGATTCCGCGTTCGCGAACGGCTATACATCGAGCATTTGCATGATCAGTCGGGGAGAAGCACCATGGTCGACCTTGCCCGAACGCGGCCCGCCGCGGCACCGTCCGAAGTGGACGAGGGGGGCCGATGACCGTCGACGCCCACCACCACCTGTGGGACCTCGACGTCCGCGATCAGCCGTGGATCGTCGGGCCCGAGATGGATCCGCTGCGCCGCGATTTCCGGCCCACCGACCTGCAAGCCGCGCTGAAGGGCACCTCGGTGGACGCCACGGTGCTCGTGCAGACGGTCTCCGATCCGGACGAGACCCCCGAGATGCTGGTGCTGGCCGACTCGGTCGACCGCATCGCGGCGGTCGTCGGCTGGGTCGACCTGACCGCCCGGGACGTGCGCGAACGCATCGGAAGGCTGCAGATCCACCCGTCCGGCCGCTGGCTGAAGGGCATCCGCCACCAGGTCGAGGGCGAGTCCGACCCCGACTGGCTGGTCCGGCCCGACGTGCTCAAGGGGCTGGCCGCGGTCGAGGACGCGGGACTGGTCTACGAGCTGCTCGTCCGCTCGGACCAGCTGCCCGCCGCGGTCAAGGCGGTCGCCCAGTTCCCGCAGCTGACCTTCGTGCTCGACCACTGCGCGAAACCGCCGGTGGCCAGCGGTGAGCTGCAGCCGTGGGCGGACCGGATCCGAGCCCTCGCGGCGCACCCGAACGTGGTGTGCAAGCTGTCCGGTCTGGTGACCGAGGACGACTGGGCCCGGCAACCTGATCCGGTGAGGTTGGCGCCGTACGCCGAGGTCGTGCTGGAGGCGTTCGGGCCCCGCCGCCTGATGTTCGGCTCCGACTGGCCGGTGTGCCTGCTGGCCGCCGAGTACGGGCAGGTCATCGACGTGGCCAAGCAGCTGACGGCGGACCTGGACGACCGGCAGCGTTCGGCGGTGTTCGACCGGAATGCCCGAGAGGTGTACGACATCTGAGGACTTTCGCCTCTGTCGACACCCGCATCTCGACGTTTGCGGCCTGCTCCGATCGGCGTAACCTGACGATGCCCGCCTTACCCCGCCCCCTCGGTGAGGCGGGCTCTTCGTTGTCTGACGCACTCGTTTTGCGTGGCGGTGCGGATCCAGCGCCCCCCACTCCTGCTTCAGCGGTGGGGGATGGTTCCGCAGGTCATGGCCCGTGAGCACTTTGGGTGGCTATGGCAACCCAAAGTGCTCACGGGCCTCTGCCTGCTGGATCAGCGGGTCTTGGTGACCTTGTTCAGGCCTCGGGGGTTGTCCGGGTTGAAGCCGCGGGCCAGGGCCAGGCCCAGGGCCAGCTGCTGGACCGGGAGGATCTCCAGGACCGGGGCCAGCTCTTCGGCGCAGGCCGGGACCGGGATCCGGTGGGCGGCCGGGACGTCCGCGGCCGCCGAGCCGATCGCGCAGACGTCCGCACCGCGCTGGGCCACCGCTTCCAGCGGTTCGCGCATCGCCGTGCCGCCGAGGCCCTGGCTGGTCAGCGCGAGGACCGCGGTGTCCTCGTCGACCGCCGCGACCGGGCCGTGGAGGAGGTCCGCGCCGCTGTAGGAGCGGGCCGACAGGTAGCTGGTCTCGGCCAGCTTCAGCGCCGCTTCGTGGGCCGTCGCGAGGGAGTAGCCGCGGGCCGTGGTGACCATCCGCTCCAGGAAGCGGTAGCGGCCGACCGCTTCGTCCACCGCCTGCCGGCCGGTCGACAGGGTCGTCTCGGCCAGCTCCGGCAGCCCCGCCGCCTGCTCGCCGGTGCCGCCGCGGATCGCGTCGACCAGCAGGTAGAGCGCCAGCATCGTGGCGCCGTAGGTCTTGGTCGCCGCGACCGCCGTCTCGCGGCCCGCCCGGACGTCCACCGACAGCTCGGCGGCCGAGTTCAGCGGGGAGTCGGAGGTGTTGGTGACCGCGACGGTCAGGGCGCCCTGCTTGCGGGCGGACTCGGTGACCTCCAGCAGGTCCGGCGAGCCGCCGCTCTGGCTCACCGACACCAGCAGCACGTCGGTCAGGTCCGGCTGCGCGCCGTACAGCGTGGTGGTGGACGGCGAGGTCAGGCCGGCGGGCAGTTCCAGCAGGGTCTCGATGAGGTACTTCGCGTACAGGGCGGCGTGGTCGCTGGAGCCGCGCGCGGCGAGCAGCGCGAACCGCGGGCGGCGCTCCGCGACGGTCGCCGCGACCTGGGCGATCGCGTCCCGAGCGGCCAGCAGGTCGGCGAAGATCGCGGGCTGCTGGCGGATCTCGTCGGCCATGTGATGGCCATGGGTGGCGGTCATCGGGCCCATCCCTTCGAGTCGAGGTCTAGACCAATCGTAGCCGGGACTGGTCCCGCGGCCAATCCTCGCCCGGAACTGCGACGACCGCCTCACCGAGCTAGCCCTTCACAGCTCCGGAAGTGACGCCGGAGACCATCTTTCGCTGCACCGCCAGGAAGAACACGAGCACCGGCAAGGTGAACAAGGTGGCCGAGGCCATCGTCGCGCCCCAGTCGGTGCCGAACGCCGTGGTGAACGTCTTCAGGAACACCGGCAGCGTCTGCAGGCTCTCGGAACGCATCAGCACCAGCGCGTACAGGAACTCGTTCCACGCGGTGATGAACGCGAACACCGAGGTCGCCACCAGACCCGGGCCGAGCAGCGGCAGCGTGACCCGGCGGAACGCCTCGGCCCGGCTGCAGCCGTCGACCATGGCGGCTTCCTCCAGGTCGACCGGGATCCCGTCGATGAACCCGCGCAGCGACCAGATGGTGAACGGCAGCGTGGTGATCCAGTAGACCAGGATCAGCGCGGGCAGCTTGTTCAACAGCCCGAGGTCCCGCATGAACAGGAACATCGGCACCATCAACGCCTCGAACGGCACCATCTGCGCGACCAGCACGAGCATCAGGAAGCCCTTGCGCCCGCGGAACCGGAACCGGCTCATCGCCAGCGCCGCCAGCGTGCCCGCGACCAGCGAGCAGGCCACCGCGGTGAGCGTGACCAGCAGGCTGTTCCCCAGGTAGCGCAGGAAGTCCGAGCTGAACAGCGCGGTCGCGTAGTTCTCGAAGGTGACCGAGGTGGGCACCAGGTCGTAGGACGTGGACAGCACGTCGCCGCGAGGTTTGATCGAGCTGGTCACCATCCAGTACGTCGGGAACGCGAAGACGAGCGCGATGGCCAGGGCCAGCGCGGACAGTCCGTATCGGCGGATCGTCACAGCTCACCCTCCTGGGATCGCAGCAGCAGGCGCAGGTACTGGGCGCAGACGACGACGAGCACGAGCACCATCAGCACGCTGACCGCGGCGGCCACGCCGAAGTGCTTGCCCGCGATGCCCTCGAGGTACTGCAGCACCGGCAGCGTGGTGCTCTCCCCGTTCGGGCCGCCCTCGCGGATCGCCCACACCTGCGAGAACACCTTGAAGTCCCACAGGATCGACAGGAACGTCACGATCATCAGCACCGGTTTGAGGTGCGGCCAGGTGATCGCGGCGAAGGTCTGGTGGGCGTTCGCGCCGTCGATCCCGGCCGATTCGTACAGGTCCTTGGGCACGCCGATCAGCGCGGCATAGAGCGTCATCGCCACGAACGGCACGGCCTGCCAGACGATCAGGATGCCGACCACGGTGAGGGTGCTGGTGCCGCTGGAGAACCAGGCGGCGCGCTCGAAGGAGTCGAAGCCCAGCAGCACCAGGGTCTTGTTCAGGATCCCGAACTGCTGGTCGAAGATCCACTGGAACACCGTCGTCGCGGCCAGCTGCGGCATCGCCCACGCCAGCAGCAGGCTGATCTGCAGCAGCACCCGCGGCACCGCCGGGATGTTCTGCATCAGCAGCGCCAGCAGCAGCGCGATCACGACCGTGGCGGCCACCATGCAGGCGGTGAACACCACGGTCCGCAGCGCGATGACCCAGAAGTCCGAGCCGCTGAGGACCTCCGCGTAGTTGTCGAAACCGGCCCAGACGACCCGGCCGCTGGTGAGCTCGCCGAGGTCGAGCTTCCGGAAGCTGGTGATGATCACGTTCACCGCGGGCCAGCCGAGCAGCACGACCAGTGCCAGCACGGCGGGGGCCAGCAGCAGGTACGGCATCGACACCGAGGTGCGGCGCCGGGCGCCGGGCACCGCGGGCGGTTCCGCGGTGCCCGACGCCGGGCGGGTTTGCGTGGCGGTCATGGTCAGTTCTTCGCCGCCAGCAGCTCGGTGATCTTCTCGTTGGCCGCGATGGTCGCGTCCACGACGCTCTTCTGGCCGGTCAGCACCGAGGTCATCATGTCCTTCAGCGGGTTCTGGCCGGATTCCACGGTGGCCCACTGCGGAACGGCCGGCGGCACCTTGCCGGACTTGGACGCGATCGCCATCGCCGCGCTGACCGGGTTGCCCTCCAGCGCGCTGGTGTCCTGCGAGGCGCCCGGCACCACGCCGCTCTCGGCGATCTTGGTCTGGTACTTCTGGCTGGTCAGCAGCTTCAGGTAGTCCTTGGCCGCGTCGGCGTCGGCGCTGCCCGCCGGGATCGCCAGGTTGGAGCCGCCGAGGAACACCGGCGCGGTCTTGCCCGGGTACTTCGACGGGATCGGGAAGGCGCTGGTGAGCCCGGTGATCTGCGGGTTGGTCTCGGCCGCGGTCTGCACCTCCCAGGGCAGCGCGATCATCATCGCGACCTTGCCCTTGGCGTAGATCTCGGCCTGCTGCGGCTTGGCCTCGTCGATGTCGGCCGCGGCCTGGGTGCGCGACTCCTCGAAGAGCTGCTGGTAGTACTCGACGCCTTCGCGGGCCTGCGGGGTGTCGAGCGCGCCCTTGTAGTCGGCGCCGTCGCGGACGGCGAGCTCACCGCCGGAGTCCCAGACGAACGACAGCAGCGCGTACCAGGACTGGCCGGGCAGGTAGAGCGACTGGAACTCGGGGTCCGAGCCGTGGGTCTGCTCGAGCTTGGCGATGGCGCCCAGCAGCTCGTCGCGGGTGGTGGGCGGCTGGGTGATGCCGGCCTGGTCGAAGAGCTGCTTGTTGTAGACCACCACGCGGTTGGCCGCGTAGAACGGCACGCCGTACTGCTTGCCCTCCCACGCGCCGGATTCGCCCAGCGCCGGAACCCACTGCGACTTGTTCAGCGCGTCGGCGTCGGCGGTGAGGTCCAGCAGCGTGCCCTCGGCGGAGAACTGCGGGTTCTGGCTGTTCCCGAGCTCGATCACGTCCGGCGGATCTTCGCTGGCCAGCGCGGTGGTCAGCCGGTCCTGGATGCCGTTCCACTGCTGGATCTGGTAGTCCACCTTCATGCCCGGGTGGCTCTGCTCGAACTCCTTGTTGAGCTCGTCGATCAGCGCGTCGGACGCGGACCCGTCCATCAGCCACACGGTCAGGGTGTTGTCGCTGACCCCGGGACCCCCACCGCATCCGGCCAGCGCCAACGACGTCGCGGCGGCGGCCGCGAGCGCTCTCCAGGTCTTCAATTTTCGCCCCTTCCTCCGCGGCGTCGCGGAGTTGCAAAGCTTTTGGTGTAGACCAATGCAGGTGAGGATTGTGGTGTTGCACACCCGATGTCAAGAGTCCGCGGGGTTACTGTTCATCCACGCATAAGGCTGGCTTGAGCTTCGGGAGCAGATCGCCGTCCGGCCCGGATGACCCGGCGGCGCTCGCGGGGGCGCGCGCTTCGGGCATGCTGGTGGTCTGGACGACTTCGGCGAGGCGGCGACTTCGACGCTTCTGGGGCGGCAAGGTTCGTGGCGGTAGGAGGAACGATGCTCGAAACGTCCGTGTCCGGCGGGGCGGACTCGTCGGGGCGCGCGCAACGAGAACCGAAGTACTGGGGGCTCAAGCAGCACCTGCTGGACATGCTCCGCTCGCTGCCGCCCGGATCGCCCATCCCCACCGAACGATCGCTGGCCGCCGAGTTCGACGTCTCGCGCACCACGGTCCGCCAGGCGCTGGCCGAGCTGACGGTGGAGGGCCGGCTGCTGCGGGTGCAGGGCAAGGGCACCTTCGCGGCCAAGCCGAAGGTCGCCCAGCGGCTGCAGCTGAGCAGCTACACCGAGGACATGCGGGCGCAGGGGCGCCAGCCCACCTCGCGGCTGCTGGAGGTCGTCGAGGAACCGGCAGATCCGGAGCTGGCGACGCTGCTGGAGACCAAGCCCAGCGCCACCGTGCTGCGGCTGCGCCGGTTGCGGCTGGCCGACGGTGAGCCGATGGCCATCGAGACCACCCACCTGCCGCTGACCCGGTTCCGCGGGCTGACCCGCCGGCTGGAGTCCGGCGGATCGCTGTACCAGGTGCTGCGCGAGAACTTCGACGTCGAGCTGGGGCACGCCGAGGAGACGATAGAGACCGCGCTGGCCAGCCCCGAGGAGGCCGAGCTGCTGGGCTCCGAGGTGGGGCTCCCGATGCTGCTGCTGTCCCGGCACTCCTTCGACACCGAGGGGCACCCGGTGGAGTGGGTGCGCTCGATCTACCGCGGCGACCGGTACAAGTTCGTCGCCCGCCTGAACCCGCCGAACTGAGCGCCGCCACCGCAACGCCGTCGAGGAGGGCATCCCGCCGCGCGGGGTGCCCTCCTGGCGTTACACCGAGTGGGAGTACTCACGAAACGCGCTGATCAGGAGAAAAGCCGCGCCGTCGGCCGTTTTCCGTTCTGGAGAGAGTGCGTTCTGAGTGCGTGGGAGCCATGGTCAGGCACAAAGAGGATCAGCTGGACGAGCCGGACGAGAAGGACTCGGACGAGGAGCAGAAGGCCAAGAAGATCGACATCAAGCCGGCGCAGGTCGCGGGGGCGGCCACCGCGTCGGTGACGGCGGCGTTCCTGGGTTCCCGGCTCGGGGTCGCCGGCACCGTGATCGGCGCTGGCATGACCAGCGTGATCATCACCGTCGGCGGCGCGCTGTACCAGCGCTCGTTCGAGAACGCCAAGGACAAGGCGCTGGTCGCGGCGGTGAAGGCCAAGCGGGCCACCCGCGTCCACGCCCGGCAGTTGCCTGCTGAGCTGCGCAAGATGGCGGAGGCCCGCAAGTCGTCCGAGGAGACCCGCAAGGCGACGGAGCAGGCGCGCAAGGCGTTGGGGGAGACCACGCGCGTCCTCTCGCTGGAGGCGACGCGCAAGGTCGACCCGGCCAAGCCCGCGAGCGAGGAGGCGACGCGCCGGATCCACGTCGCGCCGGGCATGCAGTGGCCCGGCGGCGAGCAGGTCGTCGACTCCGAGGGCACCAAGCGGATCGACCTGTCGACCGCGGTGGTGGAGGCCCCGGAGGAGTCCCCGGTCCCGGTCGACCGGCGCAAGGTCCGGAAGCGCTGGGTGATGGCGGCGGCCAGCTGCGTGGTGGCGTTCGTGCTGGCCATGCTGGTCGTCACCGGCTTCGAGGGGATCACCGGCCGTCCGCTTTCCGGCGAGGAGAGCGGTACGACGCTCGGCCACGTGCTGGACCGCCAGCCCCGGGAGGAGGTGGCGCCGCCGCCGACCAAGGTCGAGAAGCCGGTGGAGACCACCACCCGCGAGCCGGCGCCGAGCACCGAGGTCCCGTCGACGCCGCCGCCCACCCAGCCGCCGTCGACGGAGCAGACCCCGACCCAGCAGCCGACCCAGCCGACGACGACGGAGCAGGTCCCGACCGAGCAGCAGACCCAGACGGAGCAGCCGACCGAAACGGCGCCTCCGACGGGTCTGTTCCAGGACCCCCGGATGAACTGAGCTCCGCCCCTCGTGAGCACTTCGGGGTGCCCCAGCTCCCCGAAGTGCTCACGACTCGAGGCTGAACTCTGAAAACCGTTCGTATGAACGACGATTGGGCTACCTCGATCAGGCCGAGTTTCGTGCCTAATGGGACAAAAGGTGGATGTGGGACTGGTGTAGTCCTCTGATACTGGATCGCGCGACGGGGGTTGCGAGATCCAGCTCACAGGAGGAGACATCAGATGAAGCGCAGACTCGCGGCCCGGGTGGCCGGGACCGTGGTGCTGGCAGCTGGGACGGTGGCCGCGCTCACCATGCCGGCCACCGCGACCGGATCCGCCCCGCCGGAAACCCCGGCGGTCACCCAGCTCGACGCGATGCAGCGCGACCTGGGGATGACCCGGGACCAAGCGCTGCAGCGGCTCGACCAGCAGGCCACCGCGACCCGCGCGGAGCAGGTGCTCAGCCGCACGCTGGCCGGTTCGTACGGCGGCGCCTACTTCGACGCCGCGCAGGGCAAGCTCGTCGTCCTGACCACCGACGAAGCTCGCTTCAACCAGGTGCTCGCGATGGGCGCCGTGCCGAAGAAGGCCGACTTCACCGTCGAGCAGCTCAACGGCGTGGTGGCCGGGCTCAACCAGCACAGCAACTTCGCTCCGAAGTCGGTCTCGGGCTGGTACGCGCAGGCCAGGGAGAACTCCGTCATCGTCACCACCCGGCCCGGATCCGCGTCCCAGGCGGCCAAGTTCGTGCAGGCCACGGGCGTTCTCTCGCAGGCCGTGCGGGTCGTCGAGTCGATGGAGAACCCGCGCACCTACGCCGTGGTCGGCGGCAACGCCTACTACATCGGCAGCGGTGCCCGCTGCTCGGTCGGCTTCTCCGTGCAGGGCGGGTTCGTCACCGCGGGCCACTGCGGCCAGACCGGTGCGACCACGTCCCAGCCCGACGGGCGGTTCGAGGGCTCGACCTTCCCTGGCAACGACTACGCCTGGGTGAGCGTCACCTCCGACACCCCGCAACCGCAGGTGAACCGCTACGACGGCACCACCGTCGACGTCGCCGGATCCACCGAGGTGGCCGAGGGCGCGGCGATCTGCCGCTCGGGCTCGACCACGGGCTGGCACTGCGGATCGGTCGAGGCCAAGAACCAGACGGTCCAGTACCCGCAGGGCACCGTGACCGGCCTGACCCGCACCAACGTCTGCGCCGAGCCCGGTGACTCGGGCGGCTCGTTCATCTCCGACGACCAGGCCCAGGGCGTCACCTCGGGCGGTTCGGGCGACTGCAGCTCCGGCGGCACGACCTACTTCCAGCCGGTCAACCCGATCCTGTCCACCTACGGCCTGACCCTGCTCACCCGCTGATCGACCCCGAACGCGAAGCGACCCCCGGCATCCGGCCGGGGGTCGCTTTCGTACTGGTCAGGGGAGGCGGTCGCGGAGTTCCCGGGCTGCGGCGCGGGGATCTTCGGCCTCGGTGATGGCTCGCACCACCACGACGCGCTCGGCGCCTGCCTTCAGCGCTTCGTCCAGGTTGTCCGGGCCGATGCCGCCGATGGCGAACCACGGCCGGCCGTGCCCGCGGTGCTCCGCCGCGTGCTTGACCAGCTCGAGCCCGGCCGCCGCGCGACCCGGCTTGGTCGGCGTCGTCCACACCGGGCCGGTGCAGAAGTAGTCCACGCCCGGCTCGGCCGCTGCGGCGTCGGCCTGCACCACGTCGTGCGTGGAGCGGCCGATCGCGATGTGCTCGCCGAGCATGCGCCGCGCGATGTCCACCGGCAGGTCGTCCTGCCCCAGGTGCAGGATGTCGGCTTCCGCGGCCAGCGCGACGTCCGCGCGGTCGTTGACCGCCAGCAGGGCGCCGTGCCGCACGCACGCCTCGGCCAGCACCTCCAGGGCGGCCAGCTCGTGGCGCGCCTCCAGCGGTGCGCCCCCGGGTTGCTTGTCGCGCAGCTGCACGATGTCCACGCCGCCGGCCAGCGCGGCGTCCACGAACTCCGCGAGATCACCGCGTTCGGTGCGGGCGTCGGTGCACAGGTAGAGCCGCGCCTCGTTGAGGCGGGCGCGGATGCCGAAGCCGTCCATTCCAGGCATGCCCCACAGGGTAGCTCTGGTGCGCGCGCGAATGCGGGCTCGGAGTCGGCGTTCCCGGCAGGTACGGTGTAAGGCGGTGAGCACGGGAGCCCGGTAGCGGGCTGAGAGGGGGCGTTGGCCCCGACCGTCGAACCTGATCCGGGTCATGCCGGCGCAGGGAGCGTGGAGTTGTCTGAAGAACGAACCGAGCACGTCGTCGTCATCGGCGGCGGAGTGATCGGGTTGTCCGTCGCCTGGCGCGCAGCGGCCGCCGGGCATCGAGTGCAGTTGATCGATCCGGCACCGGCCTCCGGTGCGTCCTTCGTGGCGGGCGGAATGCTGGCGCCGATCGCCGAGGCCTGGCCCGGCGAGGAGGAGCTGCTCGAGCTGGGCAGCGCGTCGCTGGAGCGCTGGCCCGACTTCGCCGAGGAGCTCAGCCGCGCGTCCGGGCTGCCGTCCGGGCTGCGCCGCGAGGGCACCCTCGTCGTCGGCGTGGACAGCGCGGACCGCGCGGAGCTGGACGAACTGGCCGAATACCTGTCCCGGCAGGGCCGCACCGTGACCCGGCTTTCGGGCCGGGAGGCGCGGCGGCTCGAACCGTCCTTGGGGCCCGCGGTGCGCGGTGGCCTCGAAGTTCCGGGAGATCTCGCGGTCGACAACCGCCTGGCGCTGGCCGCGTTGCGCGCTGCGGCGACGGCTGCGGGGGTCGAATTCGTCGCAGCGGCGGCGAAAAGCGTCCGCGAGGGCGCGGTGGAGCTCGAAGATTCCACTGTGGACTGCGATGTCGCGGTGATCGCCGCAGGTGCGCACTCCGGTTCCCTGCACCCGGCGCTGCGCGACCGGATCCGCCCGGTGAAGGGCGAGATCCTGCGACTGCGCGCGCGGAGCACGGCGCTGCCGCCGCCGAGCCGCACCGTGCGCGGTCCCGTGCACGGCCGCCCGGTCTACCTGGTGCCGCGCGACGACGGGGGACTGGTGCTCGGCGCCACCCAGTACGAGGTCGGGTTCGACACCGAAGTCACCCTCGGCGGAGTGCGCGACCTGATCGCCGACGCCGAGCAGGTGATGCCGGGCATCGCCGAGTACCAGCTGGTCGAGGCCAGGGCCGGGCTGCGGCCCAGCACCGACGACAACCTGCCGGTGCTCGGCTGGCTGGAGCCGGGCGTGCTGGCCGCCACCGCCCACCACCGCGGCGGGTTCCTGCTCGCCCCGGTCACCGTGGACGCGGTGCTCGCGCTGCTGCGCGGCGACGAACCCGACGCGCTGATCAAGACCACCGATCCGAGCCGATGGGGAGGACAGCAGTGGACGTCGTGATCAACGGGAAACCGCGGCAGGTCGCCGAGGGCGCACTGCTCGCCGCGGTGCTCGCCGAGTTCGGAGTGCCGGACCGGGGCGTCGCGGTGGCCGTCGACGGTGCGGTCGTGCCGCGCGCGAGCTGGGCGGAGACCGAGCTGAACCCCGGGGCCACGATCGAGGTCCTCACCGCAGTGCAAGGAGGGTGACATGGACGACCCGTTGGTGATCGCCGGACGCGAGTTCGGTTCGCGGCTGATCACCGGGACCGGTGGGGCGACGAACCTCGCGGTCCTGGAACGCGCGCTGATCGCATCCGGCACCGAGCTGACCACCGTGGCGATGCGCCGCGCGGACGCCGGTGGCGGCACCGGAGTGCTCGACCTGCTGCGCAAGCTCGGCATCGAAGCGCTGCCGAACACGGCGGGCTGCCGGACGGCGGCCGAAGCGGTGCTGACCGCGCAGCTGGCGCGCGAGGCGCTGGAGACGAACTGGGTCAAGCTGGAGGTCGTCGCCGACGACGACACCCTGCTGCCCGACCCGGTGGAGCTGCTGGACGCCGCGGAGCAGCTGGTCGACCAGGGCTTCGTGGTCCTGGCCTACACCAACGACGACCCGGTGCTGGCGCTGAAGCTGGAGGAGACCGGCTGCGCGGCGGTGATGCCGCTGGGCTCGCCGATCGGAACCGGCCTGGGCATCCGCAACCCGCACAACATCGAGATGATCGTCTCCCGGGCCTCGGTCCCGATCGTCCTCGACGCGGGCATCGGCACGGCCTCGGACGCGGCCCTGGCGATGGAACTCGGCTGCTCGGCGGTCCTGCTGGCCACGGCGGTCACCCGAGCCCAAGACCCGGAACGAATGGCGGCGGCCATGCGCTCGGCGGTCGAAGCCGGCCGCCTCGCGTCCCTGGCAGGCCGAATCCCCAAGCGCTTCTGGGCAGAAGCCTCCAGCCCAGGCCGCCCCATGAGCTGACCCACCAGTAGCCCGGCCCGGTTGGTCCGCAGTTTCAATTGAAACTGCGGACCAACCGGCGTGTCGGGACCTCGGCGTGTCGGTGCCCCTACCCCGCAGTTTCAATTGAAACTGCAGTCCCCACCCACGGCGGATCACAGTTTCAATTGAAACTGCACACCCGGGCGTGTCGGGACCTCGGCGTGTCGGGACCTGTGGACTCCGACACGCCAACACCTGTGGACAAGTCGTCCTGGCTGTGGAGAACTTCCGCAAATTCAATGAGGTGATCTCAGTGGATTCGGCCGTGTTCGTGGTGGGTGAGGACGAGGGCGGCTTGGACGATGTCGCCGATTTTGCGGGGGCTGGCGGTGATGTGGTGCAGGGTTCGCCAGCGTCCGACCAGGAG
>NZ_JAQGLA010000046.1 GCF_027853915.1 Saccharopolyspora oryzae | reverse complement strand
GGGGGCCCCCCCCCCCCCGCCCCCCCCCCACGACTCAGCCCATGTGCGGGTAGCCGATGCCGATCGGCGCGTCCCAGGTCTCCTTGATGGCCCGGGGGCTGGTCCAGCGCTGGATGTTCAGCAGCGAACCGGCCTTGTCGTTGGTGCCGGAGGCCCGGCTGCCGCCGAAGGGCTGGCGGGAGACGATCGAGCCGGTGGGCTTGTCGTTGACGTAGAAGTTGCCGGCCGCGCCGCGCAGCTTCTGGTGCGCCTCGTCGATGGCGCTGCGGTCGGTGGCGAACACCGCACCGGTCAGCGCGTACGGGCTGGAGGCGTCGACGACGTCGAGGACCTCGGAGTACTTGCCGTCGTCGTAGACGTGCACCGCGATGATCGGACCGAAGTACTCGGTGGTGAACACCTCGTCGCTCGGGTCGCTGCAGACCAGCACGGTGGGCTCGACGAAGTAGCCGACCGAGTCGTCGTAGCCGCCGCCGGCCAGCACCTCGATGGTGTCGGTGGCCTTGGCCCGGTCCAGAGCCGCCTTGTGCTTGGCGAAGGCGCGGGCGTCGATGACGGCGCCGCCGAAGTAGGAGAAGTCGGTGACGTCGCCGTAGCGGATGCTGCGGGTCAGCTCCGCCAGCTCCTCGCGCAGGCCGCCTTCCCAGATGGAGCGCGGCACGTAGGCGCGGGAGGCCGCCGAGCACTTCTGGCCCTGGTACTCGAAGGCGCCGCGGGCGAACGCGGTGGCCAGCGGGGCCGGGTCCGCGGACGGGTGCACGACGATGAAGTCCTTGCCGCCGGTCTCCCCGACGATGCGCGGGTAGCTGCGGTAGGAGTCCAGGTTGTCGCCGATGATCCGCCACAGCTTCTTGAAGGTGGCGGTGGAGCCGGTGAAGTGCAGACCGGCGAAGCCCGGGTCGGTCAGCGCCACGTCGGAGACGGCCTGGCCGTCACCGGTGACCAGGTTGATCACGCCCTTGGGCAGACCGGCCGCCTCGAACAGCCGCATGGTGAAGTGCGCGGCGAACTGCTGCGAGGGGGTCGGCTTCCACACCACGGTGTTGCCCATCAGCGCCGGGGCGGTGGGCAGGTTGCCCGCGATGGCGGTGAAGTTGAACGGGGTGATCGCGGTGACGAAGCCGTCCAGCGGGCGGTAGTCCATCCGGTTCCACTCGCCGGGGACCGACCGCGGCTGCTCGGCGATGATCTGCCGCGCGTAGTGCGCGTTGAACCGCAGGAAGTCGATGAACTCGCAGGCGGCGTCGATCTCGGCCTGCTGGGCCGACTTCGACTGGCCCAGGATGGTCGCGGCGTTGATCGTGTCGCGCCACGGGCCGGCCAGCAGGTCGGCGGCGCGCAGCAGCACGGCGGCGCGCTCGTCGAACGAGGTCGCGGCCCACGCCGGGGCGGCGTCCTTGGCGGCCTGCACGGCGGCGGCGACGTCCTCGGCGGTGGCCTGCGCGGCGGTGCCCAGCACGTGCTTGTGGTCGTGCGGCTGGACGACGTCGAACCGGTCGCCACCGGCCATGCGCTGCACGCCACCGATGGTCTGGGTCAGCTCGACCTGCTCGGACTCCAGTTCCGCGACCCGCTTCTGCAGCGACTCGCGCTCCGGCGATCCGGGCGCGTAGCCCTTGACCGGCTCGTTGTACGGAACCGGTACCGAGGTGATGGCGTCCATGGCCAAGTTCGCCTCCTTGTGAGAAGTCGCTGTCGTGCGGAAGAGCCGCTGTTACTTGGGAGGTTAAGGTTTCGTTAGCCGATGGAGCTTGTCCGATCGGCTATCGTTGTCCATATCGGGTTGTCCGGTTGAACAAGTGGAGTTCACGTGCGCGATGTCGAGGTCGACGCGGTCGGCGTCGCCGTGGCCGGAGTGCCGTTGCGCCAGCTCCTCATCGCTGTCGGAGAACCCCTGGTCGACGTGCTCGCCGCGCCTCGAGGATTCGACGTCGAGGTGCGTGACGTTGTCATTGTCGACCCGGAGGAGGAGTCCGGCAGCGGTCGGAGCGGCGATTTCGTGCTGGTCATCGGCGCCCGCGGACGGGCCGCGGTGCGGCTGGTCCGGGCGGCGGCGCGCGAGGGCGCGGTGGCCGTCGCGGTGAAGGTCGGCCCCGATTCCGACGTCCGGGTGCTGCGCGACACCGCGATCGACTGCGGCATCGCGCTGCTCGGCGTCCGGCCGGAAGTGCGCTGGGAACGCCTGGAGTCCTTCGCCCGCTCGGCGATCGACAACGCCCGGCTGACCACCGACGCCGACGTGGGGGAGGCCCTCGGCGACCTGTTCTCGCTGGCCCAGACGGTGGCGGCGATGACCGACGGCATCGTGTCGATCGAGGACACCGCGAGCCGGGTGCTGGCCTACTCGCGCTCCGACGACGAGGTCGACGAGCTGCGCCGGCTGTCCATCCTGGGCCGCCAAGGTCCCGAGCCGTACCTGGCGATGCTCCGCGACTGGGGCGTCTACCAGCGACTTCGCGCGGGCGAGGAGGTGGTCCGCATTGACGAGCGGCCCGACCTGGGCATCCGCCGTCGGATGGCGGTGGGCATCCACGCCGGGGCCCAGCCGCTCGGCTCGATCTGGGTGCAGGAGAGCACCCGCCCGCTGTCCGAGCGCTCCGAGCGGGCCCTGCTGGGCGCGGCGCGGGTGGCGGCGCTGCAGCTCGTCCGGCAGCGCACCGAGGCCACCGCCGGGCCGCGCTTCCGCGAGAACCTGCTGGCCGGGCTGCTCGACGGTCGCATCGACGCGCAGTCGGTGGCCGACAACATCGGCGCGGATGCGACGAAACCAGCGGTGGTCGTGGTCTTCACCCTGCGCCCGTCGGAGCCCACCGCGGACCGCTCCGAGCTGGAGCTGCAACGCGCGGAGATGACCAGCCTGATCTCGGTGCACGCCTCGGCGTACCGCCGCAGCGCGCTGGTCACCACGATCGGCTCGCGGGTGTACGTGCTGCTGCCGGACCTGGCCGAGCGCTCAGCGGGCAGCTCGGCGCTGAGCTTGACGAGGGAGATCGTCGCGGCGGCCCACCTGCACGTGCGGGCGCGCGTGCAGGTGGGCGTCGGCTCGGCGGTGCGGACGCTGGACGAGGTGGCCGAGTCCCGCAACGAAGCCGACCGGATCCTCGACGCGATGACGCACGACCTGCACGCGGAGGTCGCGACCATCTCCGACGTCCGCGCGCAGGTGGTGATCAGCGAGCTCCTGACCGTCCTGCAGGGCAACGAGCGCTTCCGCGACGCCCGCCTGACGGCCCTGCACGAGCACGACGCGGAGCACGGAACGGGCCTGGCGCGCTCGCTGCTGGCCTACCTGGAGGCCTTCGGCGACGTCCGAGCGGCCAGCGACCGCCTGCACGTCCACCCCAACACCCTCCGCTACCGGGTCCGCCGAGCAGGCGAGATCACCGGAATCGACCTGGCGAACCCCTCAGAACGCCTCAACGCCCACCTCCAACTCCTCCTCGCCCGCCGCGTCCGAAGGTCGTGAGTGCGTAACAGTGTTCGAACACTGTTACGCACTCACGACCTGATCAGGCGGAGAAGGCGGCGAGGGCTTCCGCGTCGGACGCCGTGGTCAGGAGGTTGGCCTCGATGAACTCGGCGATGTCGGGGAAGTCGGGGGCGGCTGCGCGGAGCGTTTCCGCGGCGGCGTTCAGGTCGTAGTCGGTGCGGCGCAGCACGACGTCGGGGCCGAGCAGCGCCCAGTACGCGCCCGTTCCGCCGTACGGCATTCCGACGCTGCCCGGGTTGACGAACCGGCGGCGGTCGGCCAGCCGGTCGAAGGGCATGTGCGTGTGGCCGAGCACCACGGTCGCCTCGTCCGACCCGGCGAAGGCCTCGCGGTAGAGATCGACCGACGAGTCCACGAGCACCATCTCGGCGTCGTCGCGCATCGTGGCGTGGCAGAACCGGACCGGCCCGAGCCCGGTGACGTCCAGGACCACCGACATCGGGAGGTCCGCGATCAGATCCCGTTGCTGCCGCGACAAACGAGATGCGCAGTACTCGGTGCGTTCGTCTTCGACCCGGCCGGGCACGCGGTCGTAGGCCTCGACGAGTTCGCGTTCGCCGTTGCCGTGAACCCAGATCGCCCGCTCACCGAGCTCGGCGAGCCGATCCAGCGTCTCGCCCGGCATCGGCCCGCCGGCGATATCGCCGTTCAGCACAACGGCGTCAACGCCAGCGGCGGCTACGTCCCGAAGCACGGCCTCCAAAGCAGGCACATTGCCATGCACATCAGCCAGAACCGCAACCCGCACGGGAAACCTCCTCATCGACCGGGTCACCATCCTCACCCGGCGATCACCCCAACCCCAACGATTTCGCCAACCGCCGAACGCCCTCCGCGCCGGCAGCGACTCGCGTGGGCGGTGGTCAAGCGCGGGGGCGCCAGCGGGCGAAGCCGCCTTCGGTGTTGAGGACTTGGCCGGTGATCCAGCGGGCTTCGTCGGTGGTCAGCCAGGCGATCAGGCGGGCCGGGTCGTCGGGTTCGCCGTAGCGGCCGAGGGGGAACATCGGGCGGATCGTGCGCCAGGTCGGTTCGTCCAGGTAGCCGGTGTCGACCGGGCCGGGGTTGACCGCGTTCGTCGTGATCCCGGTGTCCGCCAGCTGGTCGGACAGGGTCAGGGTGATTTCGGCGAGCGCGCCCTTGGCCGCGGCGTAAGCGACTTCGCCGGGCATCGGGCCTTGCTGCTGGCCGGAGGTCATGAACACGATGCGCCCGCCCGGGCGCCCGTCGTGCTGGGCGGCGAACGCCTGCGCCAGGAGGATCGACGACCTGGTGTTGACGATCCAGTGCCCGTCGAGCACGGCCGCATCGAGTTCGCCGAGCGCTCCGTCGCCGCCGCTGCGCGCGTGGTTGCAGATCAGGACGTCGAGGTGCCCGAATTCGGCCACGACCGCGTCGACGAGCTGCTGCGGCGCATCGGGTTCGGCCAGGTCGACCCCGGCGTCGGCGATCCGCGCCTCGGGCACCAGCTGCTCCGCGACACCGGCGAGCACCGCGTCGAGATCGTCGGCACCCCAAGGCTGTTCGGCGTCGTGCGGCTGGTGGTGCTGCAGGAACACCGAGGCGCCGTAGGCCGCCAACCGCCGCGCGATCGCGTATCCGATGCCCCGGCGGCGGCTGACCCCGGTCACCAGCGCGGTCCGGCCGCGCAGCGGGATCGGGTCGCGCGAGAGTTCGTCCACAGCGAGGCAGGCTAGGGCGGAAGCGCGGACCGCCGCCACCGAATTGTCCGGGCTCGTCAGAGCTTGCGGAGGCGTACTCGGTTGATCGAGTGGTCGATGTCCTTGCGCAGCACCAGGGTCGCCCTGGGGCGGGTGGGGAGGATGTTGTCCACCAGGTTCGGCTCGTTGATCGTGCGCCAGAGGTGGTCCGCTTCGGCCCGGGCTTCTTCGTCGGAGAGGTTCGCGAAGTGGTGGAAGTGCGAGTCGGGGTTCGCGAAGGCCGTGTTGCGCAGGGTCAGGAAGCGGTCCGCGTACCAGCGGGCGATGTGGTCGGTGTGCGCGTCGACGTAGATGGAGAAGTCGAACAGGTCCGACACCGTCAGGCTCGGCCCGGGCTGCAGGACGTTGAGGCCCTCGATGATCAGGATGTCGGGCTGGCGCACCACGTTGTGCTCGTCGGGCAGGATGTCGTAGGCCACGTGCGAGTACACCGGCGCGGCCACCTCCGGGGCGCCGGACTTCACCTCGGTGACGAAGCGCAGCAGCGCGCGGCGGTCGTAGCTCTCCGGGAAGCCCTTGCGGTGCATCAGGCCGCGGCGGACCAGTTCGGCCTTCGGGTAGAGGAAGCCGTCGGTGGTCACCAGGTCCACGCGCGGGTGGTCGGGCCAGCGGGCCAGCAGGGTGCGCAGCAGCCGGGCGGTGGTCGACTTGCCGACCGCGACGCTGCCCGCGATGCCGATCACGAACGGCACCTTGGTGCCGCGCGTCTCGTCGCCCAGGAACGTCGTGGTGGACTCGTGCAGCCGCTGGCGGGCGGCCACCTGCAGGCTGATCAGCCGCGACAGCGGGAGGTAGACGTCGGCGACCTCGGCCAGGTCGACCTGCTCGCCGAGCCCGCGCAGGGCGACCAGCTCGTCCTCGGTCAGCGGCAGCGGCAGGGAATCTCGCAGTTCCCGCCACTGGTCCCGGTGCAGTTCGACATATGGGCTCAGTTCGCGAACGCGCGTCACAGGCACCCCTCAGCGTTGAGGCCCGGCAGGAACTCCGTGCGGAACCCTAAGCGCCAGAAGGCCCTCCGCGCTGTGATCCACTCCACGCTGAGACGCAGCGAACACGCTTGATCGATCGCGACATTCCGCCCTGCGGAGGAATACTTCCACGGGGACCGAATTCAATGGAAATCGGACCTTCGATTTCCATTGAATTCGCGCCGGACGGCAGAACGCCGGACCGCGCTGGGGGAGTGCGCGATCCGGCGTTCTGCGGGGGCCGGTCGTCGGGACCGGGGGGGGGGGCGGGTCAGCTCTCGGTGTTCTCCGGGGTGTTGAGCTTCGACTTGCGGTAGCCGTAGGCGAAGTAGATCGCCAGGCCGATGGCGAACCAGACCGCGAAGCGCAGCCAGGTCACCGGGTCGAGGAAGGTGACCAGCCAGATCGAGAACACGATGCCGATGATCGGCACGATCGGCATGCCCGGGCACTTGAAGCCGCGCTTGATGTCGGGCCGCTTGTAGCGGAGCACGATCACCGAGGCGCACACGATGACGAACGCCAGCAGGATGCCGATGTTGGTCAGCTCGGCGGCCTCACCGATCGGCAGCAGGCCGGCGATCAGCGCCGAGGCGATGCCGATCAGCCAGGTGAACCGGGTCGGCACCTTGCGCACCGGGTGGGTCTTGGCGAACCACTGCGGCAGCAGCCCGTCGCGGCTCATCGCGTAGCCGACGCGGGTCACGCCGAGCATGAAGGTGAACAGCACGGTCAGGATGCCCAGGATGGCGCCGACCGCGATGATCGCGCCGACCACCGGCAGGCCGACGTCGGTGAACGCGGCGGTGAAGGCGGCCTCGCTGTTGATGTGGGTGTACGGGACCATGCCGGTGAGCACCAGGCAGGCCAGCACGTAGAGCACCATCGAGATGGCCAGCGAGTACATGATCGCCTTCGGCATGTGCTTCTGGGCGTCCTTGGACTCCTCGGCCGCGGTGCTCATCGCGTCGTAGCCGAACACCGCGAAGAACACCGTCGCGGCTCCGGCGAACGCGCCGCTGATGCCGAACGGGAAGAACGGGTTGTAGTTGCCCGCGTTGATGTGGAACGCGCCGACGACGATGACGACCAGCACCACGGCGACCTTCAGGTACACCAGCAGCGTCTCGAACCGGGCGGCGCTCTTCATGCCCTGGTTGAGGATGAAGGCGATCAGCAGGCACAGCAGCATCGCGAACAGGTTGACCTTGTAGCTGCCCGGAGGTGCGGCGCCGTCCTCGGTGCCCGGGGCGCCCATCATCCACGTCGGCAGGTCGATGCCGAGGAAGCCGATCAGCTCGTTGAAGTAGCCGGAGATGCCGATGGCCACCACCGCGACGATCGCGGTGTACTCCAGCAGCAGGTCCCAGCCGATCAGCCAGCCGACGACCTCGCCGAGCACGGCGTAGCCGTAGGTGTAGGCCGAACCGGCCTTGGGGATCATGCCCGCGAACTCGGCGTAGGAGAACGCCGCTGCCGCGCTGGCGATGCCGGCGATCAGGAACGAGATCAGCACCGCGGGGCCGGCCTTCTCGTTGGCCACCGCACCCGCCAGCGAGAAGATCCCCGCGCCGATGATGCCGCCGACGCCGATGGCCGTCAGCTGCCACAACCCGAGCGACTTCTGCAGGCCACCGCCACCGGTGTCCTCGGTGATGGAGTCGATCGGCTTCCGACGGAATATGCCCCGCCCAGGCTGGAGGTGTGGTGCGGTCACGGTTCTGCTCCTGGTGGTTCTCTATGCGCGAAAGGTTACGTACATGGCGTGATTCGGCCCGGCGAACGTCCCGCGCAACGTCGTCCGTGTCCTGGATCACCGAATGGTTTGCACGTTGTTGGCGAAACCTACGCGGATGCGGAGCGCAATCATGTTGTGGGGTCGGATGAGAGATGGCCACTCCGTTTGGCCGTCTCGACAAAACGGCCGGTCGTGGCGTGTAGGTCCGCTCACAGCTGAACGCGCTGCGTCGCGAACCGTGACCGGGCGGCATCGCGGTCGTTAGGGTTCACGCCGGTGCCAGGCGCAGAATCAGCCAGTGGAAGTAGGAGTGCGATGTCCAGTTACCGCACCGTGGTCGTCGGGACCGACGGCTCGGAGCCCTCGCTGCGCGCGGTGGCCCGCGCGGGTGCCGTCGCGGGCGACTCGGCCGCTCGGCTGGTGATCGTCTGCGCCTACTACCCGACGCCGGAGCGCGACGTCGAGCAGGCGCGCGACGAGCTGGGCGACGAGGCCTTCCAGGTGGTCGGCTCGGCACCGGCCGAGGCCACGCTGCGGGAGGCCACCGACGTCGCCCGCGGAGCGGGGGCGCGGCTGGTGGACACCTCCGCCGCGGTCGGGGCGCCGATCGGCGTGCTGCTGGCCGCCGCGGAGAAGGAAGCGGCTGACCTGCTGGTCATCGGCAGCCGCGGGTTGAACACGTTGAAGGGGCGGATCCTCGGCTCGGTGCCGTCCGAGGTCTCGCGCCGAGCAGAATGCGATGTGCTCGTTGTCCGAACCACGCGATAAGCCGACCGCACGCGGCAACCAGATCGAGAGCACGATCCTCGGCGGTGCCGCGCGCTACACGAAGGACCAGGTGGCGGCCGCCGCGGGCGTCCCCGTCCGGCGTGCCGAGCAGCTGTGGCAGGCGATGGGCTTCGCCCACGTCGACGACGAGGCGGTGGTGTTCACCGACGCCGACGTCGCCGCGCTGCGCTCGCTGGTGGAGCTGGTCTCGGCCGAGGTGATCCCGCCGGAGCTGGAGTCGGCGGTGGCCCGCTCGCTGGCGCAGACGATGTCCCGGCTGGCCGAGTGGCAGGTCGGGATCTTCAAGTCGCTGCTGGGCGACAAGTTCGCGGTGGACGTCGAGACCACCGCCCAGGTCGCCTCGGTGATCCTGCCGGTGATGGAGCAGATGCAGGACTACGTGTGGCGGCGGCACCTGGCGGCCAGCGCCTCGCGGGAGCTCGCCGAGCGCGACCCGGGCACCGACGTGCGGGTGCAGGTGATCGGCTTCGCCGACCTGGTCGGCTACACCCGGCTGATCCGGGACTTCACCGAGCTGGAGCTGACCCGGCTGATCGACGGCTTCGAGTCGCTGGCCAGCGGTGTGGTCGCGGAGAACCACGGCCGGGTCATCAAGACGGTCGGCGACGAGGTGCTGTTCGTGGCCGACACCGCCGCCGAGGCCGCCGAGATCGCGTTGTCGCTCAACGAGGAGATCGCCAAGGACGACCTGCTGCCGCCGCTGCGCATCGGGCTCGCGCAGGGGTCGGTGCTGGCCCGCTTCGGCGACGTCTACGGCTCGACGGTGAACATCGCCAGCCGCCTGACCTCGGTGGCCCGCCCGGCGTCGGTGCTGGTGGACCGCGAACTGGCGGCGTCGCTGCGGGACCACCCGGACTACCGCCTGATCTCGGTCGGCCCGACCAAGGTCCAGGGCTTCCGCGGTCTCCGCGCCTGGGCGCTGCGCCGCGCCGACTGATCTCCTCCGGCGCGCACCTCGGGCTGCTGACGTACTCCGAGGTGCGCGCGAGTCAAGCCGCTGGGACTAGTCCATGTGATCGAATTCATGCTGTGCATGCTTGCTGCAAGCAAGCGTGTTTGATAAGCGACGCCAGCCGTCGCCACCTGCGATTTCGTGATCGCCGGTGGGCGCGTCCGGCGTCGTGCGGGTCGTTGCGGCCCGGTTCGCGGGTGGAAAAGCGGATGCCCGCCGCCAGTCCCGGCAATAGAGTCGGGGGCATGGCGGATCGGGGAACAGCCGTGACGGGTAGCCATTCCGACGACGTAGCCGCTCTGGTCGCGCAGTACGGGCGACTGCCCGCCGGCGCACCGGTGCGCTTGGCCAAACCCACCTCCAACCTGTTCCGGTTCCGCGACCCGTCCGCAGGTCCGGGCCTGGACGTCGGGGGCTTCGACCGCGTGCTGGAGGTGGACACCGCCAACCGCACCGCGCAGGTGCAGGGCATGGCGACCTACGAGAGCGTCGTCGACGCGCTGCTGCCGTCCGGGCACATCCCGCTGGTCGTGCCGCAGCTGAAGACGATCACGCTCGGCGGCGCGGTGGCCGGTCTCGGCATCGAATCCACCTCCTTCCGCAGCGGGCTGCCGCACGAATCGGTGCGGGAGATGGAGATCCTCACCGGATCCGGGGAAGTCGTGCGCGCCCGTGCGGACAACGAGCACGCCGAGCTGCACCGCGGGTTCCCCAACTCCTACGGCACGCTGGGCTACGCGCTGCGGCTGGAGATCGAGCTGGAGCAGGTTCGCCCGTACGTGCGGTTGCAGCACGTCCGGTTCGGCACGGCGCGGGAGTGCGCGGACGCCATCGCGCAGATCTGCCGCGACCGCAGCTACGACGGGCACCCGGTCGACTTCCTCGACGGCACCGTCTTCAGCGCCCGCGAGCAGTACCTGACACTCGGGTCCTATGTGGACGAAGCGCCGTTCACCAGCGACTACACCGGGCAGCAGGTCTACTACCGCTCCCTGCAGCAGCGGCGCACCGACTACCTGCGCATCCACGACTACCTGTGGCGGTGGGACACCGACTGGTTCTGGTGCTCCCGCGCGTTCGGCGCGCAGCACCCGGTGGTGCGGCGGTTCTGGCCGCGGCAGTACCGCCGCTCCGACGTCTACCGCCGCATCGTGGCCTGGGACCGCAAGCACGCGGTGACCGACCGGATCGCGGTGCTGCGCGGCCGGGGCGTCAACGAGCCGGTGATCCAGGACGTGGAGATCCCGGTCGACCGGCTGCCGGAGTTCCTGGAGTTCTTCCACCGCGACATCGGCATCTCCCCGGTGTGGCTGTGCCCGGTGCAGCTGCGCGACCGCAAGGGCTGGCCGCTGTACCCGATGGATCCCGACGAGCTGTACGTCAACGTCGGCTTCTGGTCCACGGTGCCGCTCCGCCGGGGCGAAGCGCCGGGACGGCACAACCGGGCGATCGAGCGCGTGGTGGGCGAGCTCGACGGGCACAAGTCGCTGTACTCCAACTCCTACTACACCGAGGAGGAGTTCTGGCGGCTCTACAACCAGCCGGTGTACGAGCGGTTGAAGGAGCGCTACGACCCGCAGCACCGGCTGCCCGGGCTGTACGAGAAGTGCGTCCGGGAAAGGTGATTTCGGCAAGGACTGGCGCCAGGTTCGCGTAGTCGTCTGAGCCAGGAAGGGGATTCGCTGATGGGCTGGGCAGAGGTGTTCGCGCGCGTCCTCGGGGGCGGTACCCCGGTGGAGATCCGTGCCTTCGACGGCAGCCGGACCGGGCCGCCGGGTGCCGAGGTCTGCGTGGAAGTCCGCTCCCCGCTGGCGCTTTCGCACCTGGCGGCGGCTCCCGGCGAGCTCGGGCTGGCCCGCGCCTACGTCACCGGGGCGCTCGAGGTGCACGGCGACATGTACGCGGCGTTGTCGTCGTTCCCGTCGGTGGCGCTGGAGGAGATCCCGCCGAGCTTGCGCCGCGAGCTGCTGGTGAAGCTGGCCGGGTACCGGCTGTGGTGGCCGGTCAAGCCGCCGGCGGTCGAGCACCGCGGGCGCGGCTGGCGGCACTCCAAGCGCCGCGACAGCACCTCTATCGCCTACCACTACGACGTGTCCAACCGGTTCTACGAGTGGGTGCTGGGACCGTCGATGGCCTACACCTGCGCGGTGTACCCGTCCGAGACGTCCACTTTGGAGGAAGCGCAGTTCACCAAGCACGACCTGGTGGCGCGCAAGCTCGGGTTGCAGGAGGGCATGCGGCTGCTCGACGTGGGCTGCGGCTGGGGCGGCATGGTGATGCACGCGGCCGAGCACTACGGGGTCCGCGCGCTCGGCGTGACGCTGTCCCGGCAGCAGGCGCAGTGGGCGCAGAAGGCCATCGCCGAGCGGGGCCTGGCCGACCTGGCCGAGGTCCGCCACCTGGACTACCGCGACGTCACCGAGACCGGGTTCGACGCGGTCAGCTCGATCGGGCTCACCGAGCACATCGGCCTGGCGCAGCTGCCGTCCTACTTCTCGTTCTTGCGCGACAAGCTGGTGCCCGGCGGGCGGCTGCTCAACCACTGCATCACCCGCCCCGACGGCAGCCACGGGGCGCGGCCGGGCAAGTTCATCGGCCGCTACGTCTTCCCGGACGGCGAGCTGGAACCGGTGGGCACCCTGGTGTCGGCGATGAACGACAACGGTTTCGAGGTCCGCCACGAGGAGAACCTGCGCGAGCACTACGCCCTGACCCTCGCCGGCTGGTGCGAGAACCTCGAGGCGCACTGGGGCGAAGCGGTCGCGGAGGTCGGCCTCGACCGGGCGCGCGTGTGGCGCCTGTACATGGCGGCCTGCCGCCTGGGCTTCGAGCGCAACATCGTCCAGCTCCACCAGGTCCTCGGGGTCCGCCTCGACGGCACCGACGCCCACTACCCGCTCCGCCCGGCCTGGTGAGAGCACCGTGAGCACTTTGGGCTGCTATGACGACCCAAAGTGCTCACGGGACGTCTCCGCAGGTCACACCAGGTCGTCGAGGGTCAGGGGTGGGACGAAGTCGCCGACCCGGGTGCGGATCCAGAAGGCCCCGGTCTCGCGGTGCTCGGCGCGGGTGGCGAAGCGGTAGCGGTAGAGGTCCGCCCGGATCAGGAGCGGTGGCCGGTCCGGGAACGGGTTGTGGCGGAGCAGGCGCAGGACCTGGTCGTCGTTGCGGAGGAGTGCTTCGACCAGGGCGGGCAGCCAGGTCCGGCCGTAGGTGGGGGACAGGGCTAGGAACCACATCAGCCAGTCCAGGCGCAGGTGGTAGGGCGCGACCTGCGGTGGGCGGCGATTCGGATCGCCGGGCTTGCCCTTGAACCCGTACTCCCGCCACTCGGCGTCGACGTCGGCCGCGCCCTGCACGACGACCTCGTAGCGGGTGCGGGTGATGCTGCCGAACGCGCCGTAGGTGTTGCCCAGGTGCAGCTTGTTGAAGCTGCGGTTCATCACCTGGCGCTTGCCGAGCATGTTGCGCACCGGCCAGTAGCTCAGCACCGCGAACACCACCGCCAGCACCAGCACCAGTGCGGCGAACCACGGTGGCAGGCCGGCGGCCGGTCCGGCCCGGGGCAGGCTCATCGTGGAGAACGCCAGCGTGATGGTCAGCAGGTTCAGCCAGGCGAAGTTCCCGCTGAGCATCAACCAGCCCTGCGTCGCCACCACGACCAGCCCGGCCGCCGAGGCGACCGGCTGCGGGGCGAACAGCAGGAACGGCACGACCAGCTGGGTGAAGTGGTTGGCCAGCACCTCGGTCTTGTGCAGCGGGCGCGGCAGCCAGTGGAACCAGCGGCTCAGCGGGCCGGGCATCGGCTGGGTCTCGTGGTGGTAGTACAGCGCGGTCAGGTCCCGCCAGCAGGCGTCGCCGCGCATCTTGATCAGCCCGGCGCCGAACTCCACCCGGAACAGCAGCCAGGTCAGCAACCACAGCACCAGCGTCGGCGGCGCGATCTCGGCGGGGCCGAGGAAGATCGCCAGGAACCCGGCCTCCAGCAGCAGCGACTCCCAGCCGAACGAGTACCAGACCTGCCCGACGTTGACGATCGACAGGTACAGCGCCCACAGCACCGTCCAGAGCACCAGCCACGCCCACAGCGGCGCCAGGTCGGCGAACAGCGCGAGCACGCTGCCGAGGACGCCCACCCAGCAGACGCCTGCGAAGAACCGGTCGGAGTAGTGCAGGTGGAACAGGCTGGGCGAGGTCCGGAACGGGACGTGCGCCAGGAACCGGGGGATGGGGGTCAGCCCGCGTTCGCCGAGCAGCCCCCGGAACTGGCGCAGCGCGCTGACGAATCCCAGCAGGTAGGTGATGGCGACCAAGTGCGAGACCGCGAACCGCGCGGCCCAGTAGTCCGGTGCTGCCATCCAGTCCCACATCGTCCTCACCGTCCCAGCTGTTCGACGGCTTCGCGCAACCCCCGGACCGCGGACTCTTGGAGATCGTCGCTTATCACGATCTTTGATCTTTCGTCTTTGATTCGCCGCCAGGCGAATAGCCCACCCTCGGCGCTTGCACCGCTGCGGGTTCTCAGCGTTCGCCTGGCGAGGACGGCCCGGCTGCCGTGTATTGGCATACATAAAGTCGGGCACCCGGAGTCCAGGCGGGCGCTGAGGTTCCGCCACCCGCACCGCTACGCAAAACGACCACGTCAAACCATGCTTTTAGACTTGCACGGCGGACGATGCGGTGGAGGGCTGGTTTGCTGGACGAGGTTGTGGCGGTGCTGGCCTGCCCGCATTGCGGTGCCGATCTGGGGCGGGCGGGCAACAGCCTGCGCTGCGCGGCGAACCACGTGTTCGACATCGCCCGCCAGGGCTACGTCAGCCTGCTCCCCGGCGGCACGAAGGTCGTCGGGGACACGGCGGCGATGGTCGCGGCCCGAGCGGACTTCCTGGCCGCGGGCCACTACGCGCCGATCGCCGATGCGGTGGCCGGAGCGGTGTCCGACGTCGAGGGCTGCGTGGTCGACATCGGTGCGGGGACCGGCTACTACCTGGCCCGTGCCCTGGCGGACTCGGACCGCGTGGGCCTCGCGTTGGACGTCTCGAAGTACGCCTCGCGCCGCGCGGCCAAGGCGCACCCGCGCATGAGCGCGGCGGTCGCCGACGCCTGGCAGACGCTGCCGGTGCGCACCGGTGCAGCATCAGCGCTGCTGAACGTCTTCGCGCCTCGCAACGCCGTCGAGATGCACCGCGTCCTGCGTCCGGACGGGCGGCTCGTGGTGGTCGTGCCGAACTCCGGGCACCTGGCGGACCTGGTCGGCGTGCTCGGCCTGCTCAAGGTCGACGAGCGCAAGCAGGAGCGCCTGACCGCGCAGCTGGCCGACCACTTCGACCTGATCTCTCAGCGGACCTGCGAGTTCCGGCTCTCCCTGGCGGCATCGGAAGCCGAGGCGGTGGTGGCGATGGGCCCCAGCGCCTGGCACTCGGATCCCGAAGCCCTCCGCGCCCAGATCGCAGCTCTGCCGCAGCCCATCGCTCCGGTCGCATCGGTCACGATCGCCAGTTACCGACCCCGGCGTTGACGCTTTCCGCAGGTGGTGGCTCGTGAGCACTTTTCGGTGCTATGGCGCCGGAAAGTGCTCACGAGGCCTGACCAGGGATCATCCGCGGGCGACTTCGGCTTCGTAGGCGGCTTGGAGCCGGGCGAAGACCGACTCCGCTCCTTCCGGGCGGGGGATGCCCAGGTGCTGCTCGCGCAGCTCGTCCATGAACTCCTCCCACAGCTCGGGGCCGCCGCGCTCCAGCAGCTCCGCGCGGATGGACAGCTCGCGCGTCACCGGCAGGTGGCGGCGTCCCCACGCGCCGAGCTGGGCCAGCACGGGGACGAGCTGGATCGCCGGCTCGGTGAGGCTGTAGATCACCTTCTGCTTGTGGGTGGGGTCGGCGGCCTTGGACACCAGGCCGTGCTCGGTGAGCCGCTGCAGCCGCGCGGAGAGGATGTTCGAGGCGATCCCCTCCTCGGAGTTGTGCAGCAGTTCGCGGAAGTGCCTGCGGTTGCCGAACATCAGGTCGCGGATGACGACCAGCGACCACTTGTCGCCGAGCACTTCGACGGCGAGGTTGATCGGACACCCCGAACGGTGCGCGTCCTTCACCGGACCTCCCCACTCCTGCGGAACTGCTTGCATTATGCCTCCGGTTGGAGCCGCATTGCCAATCATCCGATTGCAAAGTGCAATCAGCTCTCGGCGCGGTCGGCTTCGCTCGTCATCACGTACCGGATCGAGCGCTGAACGCGAAGAGCGCCGTCCGGCGAACGGCGCTCTTCGCGATTCAGGTCACGCGTGGCGGATCTGCGGGACACCCCAGGGGTTTTCGTCCTGGAGCGGTTCCGGGAGGAGGTTCTGCGGGACGTTCTGGTAGGTCACCGGTCGGAGGAAGCGGTCGATGGCGGCCGTGCCCACCGAGGTGAAGCGGGCGTCCGTCGTCGCCGGGTACGGGCCGCCGTGCTGCATCGCGGGGGAGACCGCGACCCCGGTCGGCCAGCCGTTGAACAGGAGTCGGCCTGCCCGGTCGCGCAGGCGGCTGACCAGGCTCGAGGCGAACTCCGCGTCGTCGTCCTCGGCGTGCAGGGTCGCGGTGAGGTTGCCCTCGAACGCCTCGGCCGCGCGGCGCGCTTCGTCCTCGGAGCTGTAGGTGACCACGATGGACAGCGGGCCGAAGACCTCCTCCAGCAGGGCTTCCCGGTTCGCCAGCAGCGTGTCGACGTCGGTGGTCAGCAGCGTCGGCGTCGCCCCTTCGTCGATGCCGCCTTCGGCGAGCACCCGCACGCCCGGCACTTCGGTGACCGCCTCGCGGCGGGTGCAGTAGCCCTCGTGCAGGCGCTCGTTGAGCAGCTTGTGCGCCGCCACCGCCTTGGACTCCTCGGCCAGCACCTCGTCCAGGCCGTGGTCGGCGGGCAGGAACAGCAGTCCGGGCTTGGTGCACAGCTGGCCCGCGTTGCCCGAGTAGGACGTCACGTAGCCCTTGGCGATCTCCTCGCCGCGGGCCCGGACGGCGTTGGGGGTGGCGAAGACGGGGTTGAGGCTGCCCAGCTCGCCGAAGAACGGGATCGGCGTCGGGCGCGAGTTGGCGATGTCGAACAGCGCGCGACCTGCCGGGACCGAGCCGGTGAACGCCGCCGCCTTGATCCGGGGGTCCTGCAGTGCCGCGGTTCCGGTCTCGAAGCCCAGCACCACCTGGAAGGCCCCGTCCGGAGCGCCGGATCCGGCCAGCGCGCCGGTGATGATCTCGCCGGTGCGCACGGACAGCTGCGGGTGCCCCGGGTGCGCCTTGAGCACCACCGGGCACCCGGCGGCCAGCGCCGATGCGGTGTCGCCACCGGCGACGGAGAACGCGAACGGGAAGTTGCTCGCGGCGAACACCAGCACCGGACCCACCGGCACCAGAACGCGGCGCAGGTCCGGCTTGGCGCCCAGGGGGAAGTCGGCGTCCGCGCCGTCCACAGTGGCCTGGAGGTAGCCGCCGTCGTCGAGGACCTCGGCGAACAGGCGCAGCTGGAAGGTGGTGCGCTTGAGCTCGCCGGTCAGCCGACCCTCCCCGAGGTGGGACTCGGCCATGGCCAGCGGGACCAGTTCGCCCGACGCGGCGTCGAGCGCGTCGGCGACCGCGCGGATCTGCCGGGCTCGGGCGGCGGGGGCCTGTGCGCCGAACGCCTCGGCGGCGTCGGCCGCCCGCTGCAGGACGGTGTCGAGTTCGGCTCGGGTGGTGTCCGGGATCGCGGTCAACGTGCCCATCCTTTGCGCGGTGCGAGTGGCGTCTCCCGACACCGTAATACGTCCAGAGTGCCGACGGGCCGGACAGCGTTCGGCATAAAGCAAGGTCGAGTTCAGCCCGGACGGCGACGTCCTGGCCGTCGAAACCTCGAAGGCCACCGCGGTGTGATCATCGACCGGACCGGAGACCTGCTCGCAACGGCGAGCTGGGGACACGCGATCCGCCTGCGGCCCATGTCCGGACTGTTGTGAGTGCGAAAACCGGCTCCAACCGGCTTTCGCGCTCACGACTTCGACGTGCTCGTGGCTTTGGAGATCGCGAGTGCCTTCTCGTGGGCTTTCAACGGCACCTGGAGCTGGGATCGGATTGGATGGAATATTCCGGTCAGTTCGGCTGGGTGGTTTTCAAAGGGTGGAGCGATTCGTCTTTTCGGGCTAATCAATTGGAAATCGTGGTCGCGTGCTGATCATGTGGGCAAGCTCGGATCATGGTTGATGTTCCGAGTTCGCCTGGCCCGCAGGCGGTGCCCGATGAGCCGGGTGGTGCCGCCAATTCGAGTCGGCGCTGGATCGTGGGCGTAGTCCTGACCACGGTCGTGAACCTCGCGGCAACGGCGACCACGGTAGGCGGGCTGTGGTTGCAAAAAAATAGCGTCGATCTGGAGCGAATGGAGGTGGTGAACGCTGCTGTCGGGAAGATTCACAGTTCGGAAGACAGGGATCAGGCGGAGGGCTTCGGCCTGTTGCGCGACGTCATGCGCGAAGAGCCCGAAATGCAGGAAGTGATCCTCGCCAGTGTTGAGAGGTACCTCCGCAGTCCCCGGCTGCTCGGTGCTGAGGAGATCAAGGGACTCACGGGTACCATCACCCGGTACGTGGCGATCCAGGGTACGCAGGATGCGGCGGAAGTGATCCGCGCACGCGACCCTTTGAAAGACCAAGGCGGTCCTGGTCAGCGCTCCTTTTTTCTGCCCGGAATGAAAGTTGATGGGGTTGCTTTCAAGGATGTGGTGATGCGCGGTACGGTCGCAACGGGTTGTTACGCGCGCTGGACGATCTGGAACCGTGCTGACCTCGGGGGGAGTGAATTCCAGGAGTGCCGCTTCGACGGTGCGCAGTTCGTCGGCGCGAAACTGAACGGCGTGGACTTCACCGGAGCTTTTCTGAAGGATGCTGATTTCAGAGATGCCGACCTGGTCGGCGCCAATTTGAACCGCGCGGTGCTCGGTGGTGTGGATTTAAAGGGCGCGAATCTCCGTGGTGCCAAATTCGGTAAGATCAATTTTGAAAATGTGAGTTTCGATGGAGTCGAGTCGATCGCAGGCGCCGACTTCTCGCAAGTGAAACAAATCGAGAGAGCTTGGAATCTGCGAGATGCGCCGGGGCGCGAATCTGCGATCTGGCCTCCGGGCTCATGATCAGGAGCGGTCTTTGCGCCCTGCGGATCGCAACACGCGTGGCAGGACAGCGGGACCGGCGTCGGTAGGACGAAGGGCACCTTCTGAGCGGGTTTGCTCGGAAGGTGCCCTTCGGTGGGAAAAAGTCACTCCGCGCGGGAGATCTGCACCATCTCGTCGCGCGGCACGACCTTGATGCGCTCGCGGCCCTGGGCCTCGCCCAGCGCCTTCTCGTGGGCGTCCAGGCGACCCCAGCCCTCCCACGTCGTGTACTCCACGCCGCGCTCCTCGAGCAGCCGCAGGATGCTGTCGCTCGACGGCTCCTCGGCCTGCGGCATCGACTCCAGGTCGGCGAGCAGGTTGTTGATCGTCTCCAGCGCGTCGCCCTTGGTGTGGCCGATCAGGCCCACCGGACCGCGCTTGATCCAGCCCGTGGTGTAGACGCCGGGCATGTGCTCGCCGTCCAGGTCCAGCACCCGGCCGCCCTCGTTGGGCACCACGCCGGCGGCGTGGTCGAACGGGATGTCGGCCAGCGGCGAGCTCAGGTAGCCCACCGCGCGGTAGACCTGCTGCGCCGGGTAGGTCTCGTACTCGCCCGTGCCGCGCACGTTGCCGTCGCCGGTGAGCTCCATGACCTCGACCTTGAAGCCCTCGACGCGGTCGGTGCCCTGCACCTCGACCGGCGCGCGCAGGAAGTGCAGGTGCAGGCGTCGCGCGGTGTCGTTCTTCGGGTCGCGCAGCGCCCAGTCCTGCAGCGTCTTGACGATCGTCTTCACCTGGTTGTTGGTGCGGATCGCCTCCTCGCTGGCCTCGTCGAGCTCGAAGCCCTCGGGGTGCACGATGATCTCGACGTCGTCCTGGTGGTCGAGCTCGCGCAGCTCCAGCGGGGTGAACTTGGCCTGCGCCGGACCGCGCCGGGCGAACAGGTGCACGTCGGTGACCTGCGAGGCCTTCAAGCCGCGGTGCACGTTGTCCGGGATCTCGGTGCTCAGCAGGTCGTCGGCCTGCTTGGCCAGCACGCGGGCGACGTCGAGCGCCACGTTGCCGGCGCCGATCACCGCGACGTGCTGCCCGTCCAGCGTCCAGTCGCGCGGGGCCTCCGGGTAGCCGTCGTACCAGTAGACGAAGTCGGCGGCGCCGTAGCTGTGCGGCAGGTCGATGCCCGGGATGTCCAGCGGGCGGTCCTTGTCCGCGCCGGTGGCGAAGATGACCGCGTCGTAGTGGTGCCGCAGGTCGTCCAGCTTGAGGTCCACGCCGTAGTCGATGTGCCCGAGGAAGCGGATCTCCGGCTTCTCCAGCACCCGGTGCAGGGCGCTGACGATGCCCTTGATGCGGGGGTGGTCGGGGGCCACGCCGTAGCGGATCAGACCGTAGGGCGCGGGCATCCGGTCCAGCAGGTCGATCTCGACCGGGGTCTCGGACTTGGTCAGGATGTCGGCCGCGTACACACCGGCCGGTCCGGCGCCGACGATCGCTACCCGCAGTGGGCGAGTCATTCCATCTCCTCCTACCCCGAACGGTCCTCGACCCGGAGTGCTCGCTGACTGGCCCATCACGAGTGGGCCTGGTGGACGTCCACCAAGACCCTTCAAGCTTAGGTACCCCTTACCCCCGATCCCGCCATGCGGGCGGTGACAATGCTCATACCCGGACCGGGTTCTCCCGGGTGCCCACTCTGAGTGCGTGACTCGGTGCGCCGGGTGACAGTAGGATCTCCGCCTGATCAACGTGTGATCAACGTTCCGGTCGCGGTGGACCCTTCGATGCAGAGACGACCTCGGTGGCCGGGCGGACCAACGGCTGGAGGTCTAGCGAGATGCAGGAGCGGCCGGACTGGATCCCCGAAGGCGTCGACCTGGCGAAGCCCAGCGCGGCCAGGTGCTACGACTTCTACTTGGGCGGCGCGCACAACTTCGAAGCCGATCGCGAGCTCGGGCGCCAGGTCATGAAGGTGGTGCCCAACGTCCAGGAGGTCGCGGTGAACAACCGGGCCTTCCTGCGGCGCGCGGTGCGCTACTGCCTGGACCAGGGCATCCGGCAGTTCCTGGACATCGGGTCCGGGATCCCGACCGCGGGCAACGTGCACGAGATCGTCCACGCCGTCGACCCGGAGGCCCGCGTGGTCTACGTGGACAACGAGCCGGTCGCGGTCGCGCACAGCCGCACCATCCTGGGCGACAACGAGCGGGCCACCGTCGTGCAAGCCGACCTCCTCGACGTCGAAGACGTCCTGGACGCGCCGGAAACCCAGGCGATGCTCGACTTCTCGCAGCCGATCGCGGTCATGATGGTCGCGCTGGTGCACTTCGTGCCGGAGAGCAAGAAGCCCCGCGACGTGATCCGCCGCTACTACGAGCGGCTGCCCGCAGGCAGCTACCTCGGCTTCTCCCACGTCACCGGTGACCACTACCCGGAGGGCGTGCAGGGCCTGGTGAAGCTGTACGAGAGCAGCTCCAACCCGGTCACGCTGCGCACCCGCGACGAGGTCGCCGAGATGATCGACGACTTCGAGATCGTCGAGCCGGGCGTGGTCTACGTGCCGAACTGGCGGCCGGACACCCCGGAGGACGCCTGGGAGAACCCGGAGCGGTCGATCGTCTACGGCGCCGTCGGGCGCAAGGCGTGACGTCGATGCCCGATCCGGACGACGGAGCGCCCGAGCACGAGGAGCTGGTCAAGGAGTGGACCCGCCGGGTCATCAACACCAGCTACGTCGCGATGGGGCGTCCCGAAGTCGAGACCTTCCTGGCGAAGTGCCTGGACGACGTGCTGGCCGCGCTCGACGGGGGACCGCTGGAGTCCGCCGTCGACGTCGGTCGGCGGCTGGTCGACGTGCACTTCACCAACGCCGAAGCGCTGTCCGGCACGCTGCAGCACCTGGCGACCGCGCTGCCCGCGGTTCGCGACGTCGCCCCGGCCCGGCTGATCGAGGTGCTCGGCGAGCTGGCCGCGGGCTACGCCGGGGCGCTGCGCGAGCAGACCCTGGGCGAGCAGGAGGTGATCCAGCGCGCGGTCACGGAGGCCCGCGACACTGCGGAGGAGGCCCTGCGAGCCAGCGAAGCGCGGTCCCGCGCGGTGGTCGCCTCGTCCGCGACGGGCATCGCGATCGTCCGGTTGGACGGCAGCATCGACGAGACCAACGCCGCGATGCGGCGGATCTTCCGGCGCAGCGACGCCGAACTGCTCGGCAGCACCATCTTCGAGCTCGCCGACGCCGAGTGGGTGGGGGACCTGCGCGCCGCCAACGACGGCCTGATCGGTGCGAGCAACGACCAGTACCAGCTGGACACCCGGTTCACCGCCCCGGACGGCTCGCACACCTGGACCCAGCTGTCGGCGTCGCTGGTCCGCGACTCGCAAGGCGAACCGGACTACCAGGTGGTGCTCTACGAGGACATCACCGACCGGCACATGCTCCAGGAGCAGTTCCGCCGCCAGGCCGTGCACGACCCGCTGACCGGCCTGGCGAACCGGACCCAGCTGCAGACCAGCCTGGACAAGGCGCTGGAGGAAACCCGCCCCGGACGGCGGGTCGGGCTCTGCTACTTCGACCTGGACGGGTTCAAGGCGGTCAACGACAGCCTCGGCCACCCGATCGGCGACCAGCTGCTGCGCACCGTCGCCCAGCGGCTGCAGGCAGCGGCGAGCGGGGCGCTGGCCGCGCGGATGGGCGGTGACGAGTTCGTCGTCCTGGTGCCCGACTCGACCGGTGCCGCGGACCTGGTGGCCATGGTCGAGGACCTGCTGTCCGAGATCACCAGCCCCGTGCGCATCGGCGCGCACGAGCTCCGCGCCTCGGCCAGCGTCGGGATCGTGGAGTGCCCGGTCGTCGAGACCGACGCCGAGTCGCTGCTGCGCGACGCCGACATCACCCTCTACCGGGCCAAGCAGGACGGCCGGGCCCAGTGGCTGCTGTACGACTCGGAGCGCAACGCGGCGACGCGGGACCGGTTCCGGCTCTCCGCCGAGCTGCCCGCCGCGATCGAGCAGTACGAGCTGTTCGTCGAGTACGAACCCATCATCGAACTGGCGAGCGGACGTTTCGTCGGGGGCGCCGCCAACATCCGCTGGGACCACCCGGAGTTCGGCGAGCTGGGTGAGGACAGGTTCCTGGAGCTGGCCGAGGAGACCGGGCTGATCACCCGGCTCGGCAGCTGGGCGCTGGAGCAGGTGTGCGAGCACGCCGCGCGCTGGGTGGACCTGCTGGGCCCGAAAGCGCCGATCGCGGCAGTGCGCCTGTCGCCGCGGCACACCCGCGACCCGGAGCTGATCGCCGACGTGCACCGCATCCTGCGCAAGACCGGGATGCCGCCCGACAAGCTGGCGGTCGGGCTGCCCGAGTCCACGCTGTTCGACGGCCAGGGCGACGCGGTGGACACGCTGGAGATCTTCTCCGACATGGGGCTGCGGCTGTGCGTCTACGAGTTCGGCGAGGACTACGCCCGGATGCCGCGGCTGAAGGGCCTGCCGCTGGGGATGGCGCGCATCGAGGGCTCGCACCTGGACAGCTTCGTGGCCCCCGAAGGCCCCGCCCCGCTGGACCGGCACCTCGTGGTGGCCGCGTGCGGCGCGGCCGAGCTGCTGGGCCTGCCGGTCAGTGCGGCCGGCGTGCGCGACGAGCTGCAGGCCCAGCGCCTGCACGAACTCGGGGTGTCGCTGGCGATGGGGCCGTTCACCGGCGGTCTGGTCTCGGCGTCGGAGCTGGCCGAACTCATCCAGGAGCAGTCCGGCTGACGTGGGCAGGTGGCGGCCGGAAACAGTCCGCGACCAGCCGATAGCATCGGGATGCGAAGCGTGTCCGCGCCGGTCGGAGGACCGGCCCAGCCGAGGAGTGATCGTGTCCGTACAGCCTTCCCAAGCCCAGCAAGCTCTCCGGGTGAAGGTTCCGGCGGGCACTACCGCGGGTGCGGCCGTGGCCGAGGCCGGGCTGCCGTCCAAGGGCCCGGACGCCGTCGTGGTGGTCCGCGACGCCGAGGGCGCCCTGCGCGACCTGGCTTGGGCGCCGGAGTCCGACGTCGAGGTGGAGGCGGTCGCCGCCGACACCGAGGAAGGCCGCAGCGTCATCCGCCACTCCGCCGCGCACGTGCTCGCGCAGGCGGTGCAGAACCTGTTCCCGGACGCGAAGCTGGGCATCGGCCCGCCGGTCAAGGACGGCTTCTACTACGACTTCGACGTGGACCGCCCGTTCACCCCGGAGGACCTGCAGGCGCTGGAGAAGCGCATGAAGCAGATCATCAAGTCCGGGCAGAAGTTCTCCCGCCGCCGCCTGGACTCGGTCGAGGCCGCCAAGGAGGAGCTGGCAGACGAGCCGTACAAGCTGGAGCTGGTCGACCTCAAGTCCGATGTGGACACCAGCGAGGTGATGGAGGTCGGCGGCGGCGAGCTGACCGTCTACGACAACATCGACCGGCACGGCGAGGTCGTCTGGGGCGACCTGTGCCGCGGCCCGCACGTGCCGCACACCCGGTTCATCCCGGCGTTCAAGCTGATGCGGGTGGCCGCCGCGTACTGGCGGGGCAACCAGAACAACCAGCAGCTGCAGCGGATCTACGGCACCGCCTGGGAGTCCAAGGACAAGCTCGAGGAGCACCTGGAGCTGCTGGCCGAGGCCGAGCGCCGCGACCACCGCAGGCTCGGCGCCGAGCTCGACCTGTTCTCCTTCCCGGAGGAGATCGGTTCCGGGCTGCCGGTGTTCCACCCCAAGGGCGGCATCATCCGCCGCGAGCTGGAGGACTACTCCCGCAAGCGGCACGAGCAGGCCGGCTACGAGTTCGTCAACACCCCGCACGTCACCAAGGACACGCTGTTCAAGACCTCCGGTCACCTCGACTGGTACCAGGACGGCATGTTCCCGGCGATGCACCTCGACGAGGAGCGCGACGCCAACGGTGAGCTGCGCAAGCCGGGCGTCGACTACTACCTCAAGCCGATGAACTGCCCGTTCCACAACCTGATCTTCCGCTCCCGCGGCCGCTCCTACCGGGAGCTGCCGCTGCGGCTGTTCGAGTTCGGGTCGGTCTACCGGTACGAGAAGTCCGGCGTGGTGCACGGCCTGACCCGCGTGCGCGGCATGACGCAGGACGACGCGCACATCTACTGCACGCCCGACCAGCTGCAGGACGAGCTGAAGTCGCTGCTGGGCTTCGTGCTGGACCTGCTGCGCGACTACGGCCTGGACGACTTCTACCTCGAGCTGTCGACCCGCAACGAGGAGAAGTACGTCGGCGACGACGAGAGCTGGGAGGTCGCCACCGAGGCGCTGCGCAGCGCGGCCGAGGACTCCGGCCTCGAGCTGGTGCCGGACCCGGGCGGCGCCGCCTTCTACGGCCCGAAGATCTCGGTGCAGGCCAAGGACGCGCTGGGCCGCAGCTGGCAGATGTCGACCATCCAGGTCGACTACCACCTGCCGGAGCGGTTCAACCTCGAGTACACCTCGCCGGACGGCAGCAAGCAGCGGCCGATCAAGATCCACCGGGCGCTGTTCGGCTCCATCGAGCGGTTCTTCGGCGTGCTCACCGAGCACTACGCCGGCGCCTTCCCGGCCTGGCTCGCGCCGGTGCAAGCGGTCGGCATCCCGATCGCCGACGAGCACGTCGAGCACCTGCAGCGGGTGGCGAAGTCATTGCGCGACAAGGGGATCCGCGTCGACATCGACACCAGCGACGACCGGATGCAGAAGAAGATCCGCAACCACACCACGCAGAAGGTGCCGTTCCTGCTGCTGGCCGGCGGCAAGGACGTGGAGGCCGACGCGGTGTCGTTCCGGTTCCGCGACGGCACCCAGATCAACGGGGTGCCGGTGGACACCGCGGTCAACGCGCTGGTCGACTGGGTGCAGCGCCGCGAGAACGCCTCGCCGACCGCGGAGAACTTCCAGGCGGGGACGGCGTGAGCGCAGGACCCGAGGAAGTCGAGCTGACCGAGCAGCACGGGGTCGGTGTCCAGGACGCGCTGCAGCGGCTGTGGACTCCGCACCGGATGGCCTACATCCAGGGCGAGAACAAGCCGGACGGCGACGACAGCGACGGCTGCCCGTTCTGCCGCCTGCTGGAGTCCGGACGCCCGGACTCCGAGACGCTGATCGTGGCGCGCGGCGAGCTGGTCTTCGCGATCCTGAACCTGTACCCGTACAACCCGGGCCACCTGATGGTGCTGCCGTACCGGCACGTGGCGGACTACACGGAGCTGACCGCGGCGGAGACGGTGGCGGTCGCGGAGTACACGCAGCACGCGATGCGGGTGATCCGCGAGGTGTCGGCGCCGCACGGGTTCAACATCGGGCTCAACCAGGGCCCGGTGGCGGGCGCGGGCATCGCGGCGCACCTGCACCAGCACGTGGTGCCGCGGTGGGGCGGTGACTCGAACTTCATGCCGGTCATCGGCCACACGAAGGTCCTCCCGCAGCTCCTCGGCGAGACCCGCCAACTCCTCGCCGACGCCTGGACCCGAGCCGACTGATCCGTCCCACGTCCTGGACGCTCCGTCCCAGTTGTCCGCAGTTTCAATTGAAACTGTGGTCCACGATGTGGGACGGGGCGCAGTGGTGGGACTGGGCGAAGACGAAGGGGCCGGGGACTCGTGCAGTCCCCGGCCCCTTTTCGCGTCTGGTGTCAGCCGCGGAGGCGGGCCTCGATGTCGAGGGTGATGGTGATCTTCTCGCCGACCATGGCGCCGCCGGCCGGGCCGACGCCGAAGTCGGTGCGGTTGAGGACCACCTTGGCGGACAGGCCGAGCAGGCCGTCCTCGGCGAAGCCGCCCAGCTCGGTCTCCAGCGACACCGGCTTGGTCACGCCGTGCAGGGTGAACTCGCCGTCGATGATGAAGTCCTCGCCGTCCTGGCGGATCCCGGTGGAGCGGAACGTGGCGGTCGGGAACTGCTCGACGTCCAGGAAGTCGGCGTTGCGCACGTGCGCGTCGCGGTCGGCGTTGCCGGTGTTGATCGAGGCGGTGTCGATGGTCGCGGTGACCGAGGACTGCAGCGGGTCGGCCGCGGTGACGATCTCGCCCTGGAAGCCGTCGAAGCGGCCGCGGGACTTGCCCACGCCCATGTGCCGCACGGTGAACTGGATGTCGGAGTGGACGCTGTCGATGTCCCAGGTGCCCGCGACGTAGCCCGGAATCTGCTCGGTGGCCGTCATGCTGTCTCCAATGGTGTGGCGGTGCCAGTGTGCCTCGAACTCCACCGGCGGCTCACCGCGGTCGGGCGTCTTCGTCGCAGGGAGTTCGAACAGCACCAACACCCTTGAACCTTCAATCATTCCGGGCTGTGGTGGAGGTCACCGGTCGTCGTGGGGGCCGGTGCGCTTGATCAGCGCGGGCTAGTCTGCTGGAAAACGACAAGCACAGGCGGCTGACCACTCAAGCAATGCTCAACATCTTCGCGCGGGCCTCGTTGTCCCGACTGACCAACCCGATCGGTGCCGGCCTGGTCCGGCTCGGCCTGTCGCCGAATGCGGTGACGCTGACCGGGACGATCGCCAGCACCGCGGCCGCGCTGTGGTTCTTCCCGCGCGGCGAGCTGTTCGTGGGCACCCTCGTGGTCGCGGTGTTCCTGCTCTTCGACATCCTCGACGGCGCGATGGCCCGCGCCGGCGGTCGGGCCTCGCAGTTCGGCGGAGTGCTCGACGCCAGCTGCGACCGCCTGGTCGACGGCGCGCTGTTCGGCGCCCTCGTCTGGTGGGCCTTGGTGGTCGACGTGAACCACGCGCGAGGCCTGGGCTTCCTGATCTGCCTGGTCGGCGCCCAGGTGATCTCCTACGTCAAGGCCCGGGCCGAGGCCAACGGCCTCAACGCCGACGGCGGCCTGGCCGAACGGGCCGAACGCTTCCTGGTGATCCTCGTCGGCACGGGCCTGCACGGCCTGGGCGTCCCCTACGTCCTCGACGCGGCGATCTGGCTCCTGGTCCTCCTGAGCCTGATCACCATCGCCCAACGCCTCATCGCGGTCCACCGCTCCGCGAACACCGAGAACGAGAACAGGTGAAGGGCACCTCCAGGTCGGAAGGTGCCCTCCACCGCTCATCCAGTCGTCGTCACCAGCCGCGCTGGGCGTAGCGCTGCTGCTCGGAGAGGTCGTCGAGGTTGATGCCGACCATCGCCTCGCCGAGGCCTCGGGAGACCTTCGCGATCACGTCCGGGTCGTCGTAGAAGGTCGTCGCCTTGACGATCGCCTCGGCGCGCTTGGCCGGGTCGCCGGACTTGAAGATGCCGGAGCCGACGAACACGCCCTCCGCGCCCAGCTGGCGCATCATCGCCGCGTCCGCCGGGGTGGCGATGCCGCCCGCGGTGAACAGCACCACCGGGAGCTTGCCGGTCCGGGCGATCTCCTGGACCAGCTGCACCGGCGCGCGCAGCTCCTTCGCCGCGACGTAGAGCTCGTCGTCGTCGAGCACCGACAGGCGCCGGATGTCGGCGCGGATCTGGCGCATGTGCCGCGTCGCCTCGACGACGTTGCCGGTGCCGGCCTCGCCCTTGGAGCGGATCATCGCCGCGCCCTCGGAGATCCGGCGCAGCGCCTCGCCGAGGTTGGTCGCACCGCACACGAACGGCACGGTGAAGGCCCACTTGTCGATGTGGTTGACCTCGTCGGCCGGGGTCAGCACCTCCGACTCGTCGATGTAGTCCACGCCCAGCGACTGCAGGACCTGGGCCTCGACGAAGTGCCCGATCCGGGCCTTGGCCATCACCGGGATGGACACCGAGTTCACGATGCCTTCGATCATGTCCGGGTCGGACATCCGGGCCACGCCGCCCTGCACGCGGATGTCGGCGGGCACCCGCTCCAGCGCCATCACCGCGACCGCGCCCGCGGCCTCGGCGATCTTCGCCTGCTCCGGCGTGACCACGTCCATGATCACGCCGCCCTTGAGCATCTCGGCCATGCCGCGTTTGACCCCGTCGGTCCCGGTCTGGGCGTTGCGGGCGGTGTCCTTGGCGTCGACGGTAGTCACGTTCGGCCTTCCTTCGTGCGGTCTTCTGCCGGCATCAGCCTAGGAACGAACTGGACCACCAACACGGTCCACTAAACCTGTTTTTGACTAGTCCACTTTCCAGTGGCCCTTCGGTGTGACGGTGGTCATGCCCAGGTTTGTAAGTGGTTGGTAACTAGTAACTTGGCGGCATGGTCGCGCGGATGAGCGGTGCTGAGCGCCGGGCCCAGGTCTTGGGGATCGCGGCGGAGGAGTTCGCCGAGCACGGGCTGCACGGTGCGTCGATCGATGCGATCGCCCGGAACGCGGGCATCACTCAGGCCTACGTCTTCCGGATGTTCGGGACGAAGAAGGCGTTGTTCCTGGAGCTCGTCCGCGCAGCCTTCGACCGGTTGACCGACGGGATGCGGGACGCCGCCGGCAGCAGGAGCGGTCTGGACGCGCTGTCGGCGATGGGTGCGCAGTACTACGACCTCCTCGCCGATCGCACGAACCTCCTGCTGCAGCTCCAGGGCTTCGCCGCGTGCGGTGACGAGGAAGTCCGCGAGGCCGTGCGGTCGTGCTTCTCGCGGATGTGGGACACGGCCGCGGGAATCACCGGGCTCGAGCCGGTGACGGTGAAGTCGTTCCTCGCGTTCGGGATGCTCCTGAACGCCGGGGCGGCGATGGACGTCGAGCACGTCGACGAGACGTGGGCCGAGGGGGTCCGCACCCGGATCAACGCGGGCCTGTTCGAGCACATCACGGCGGCGAAGAACCGATGAGCACCGAGGTGGACGACCGCACCGGCGCGCTCGAGGCCCGCCGTCTCGGGTCCGCCCTCGTCGCCGTCGCGCTGACCGGTGCCGTCATCGGGAGCGTCGGTGCTCCGCTCATCACGGCGGTCGCGACGGGTCTGCACGTGCCGCTGGAAGCCGCGCAGTGGACCTTGACGATCACGCTGTTCACCGGCGCGATCGCCGGCCCGGTCCTCGGCAGGCTCGGCACCGGTCCGCACCGGCGGACCACGATCCTGGTCACCCTCGCCCTCGTCACGATCGGCGGTGCGCTGACCGCGCTCCCGCTGCCCTTCGCGGCTCTGGTGGTCGGGCGCGGACTGCAGGGGCTCGGGGTGGCCGTGGGGGCGCTGCTCATGAGCGTTGCCCGCGCCCACCTGCCCGCGGAACGCTCCGCCTCGACGATCACCGCCCTGTCCGTCGCCTCGACGGTGGGCATCGGCGTCGGCTACCCGGTGATCAGCCTGCTCGACCAGCTCGCCGGACTCCGCGCCGCGTACGCGCTCGGATTCGCGCTGTCCGCCGCTGCGCTCGTCATCGCCTGGCGAGTGCTCCCGCCGGAGAACCCCGGCGCGCGGCCGCAGATCGACGTGATCGGAGCGGTCCTGCTCGGCCTCGGAACGCTCGGCGTCCTGCTGGTCATCGCCGAGCCCGCGCTGTGGGCGAATCCCTGGGCGGGTGCGGGCATCCTCGCCGCCGCGGTCGCGATCCTCGCGGTGTGGGCGGTCGTCGAACTCCGGAGCGCCGCGCCGCTGGTCGACCTCCGGTTGCTCGGCCAGGGGCCCGTGGTCCGGGCGAACGCGGCCATGCTCATCGCGGGTGTCGGCATGTACCTGCTGTTCAGCCTCCTCACCCGCTACGTGCAGACCCCGGCGGACGCGCACTACGGGTTCGCCCTGCCCGGCGTCGCGGCAGGGGCCGCCCTCATCCCCTTCTCCCTCTCCGGTTTCGTCGCGGGCAAGGTCCTGCGGGGTCGCATCGCGCAGCGAGGGGCTTACGTGCTCTCCGCGGCCGCGGTGGTGATCGCAGCGGTGGTGTTCGCGGTGGCCAGCGGTTCGCTCGTCGTCGTCCTGATCGCCATGGCGGTCCTGGGCTTCGGGGTCGGCGGGGTCGCCGCGGTCATGCCCGGGCTAGTGCTCGCCGGCGTTCCGCAGGCCGAGACCGCCAGCGTGCTCTCCATCAACCAGATCGTCCGCAGCATCGGATTCAGCATTGGCAGCGCGCTGGCCGGATTCCTCCTCGCCGCCGCCACCCCCGGCGGTGCCCTGCTTCCCGCGCAGGACGGCTACACCGCGGCCGCGCTCTGGTCGGTGCCGCCGCTCGTGGCGAGCGCGCTCATCGTCACCTGCAAACACCGCGCCATCCGCTGAATCCGCTGCCTCGTCGCTCGTTCGGTGCGGCTTGCCGGGGTGACCGGTTCCGGGGTTGTGGCGACCTTGCACGGCGTGGGCGTCGGGTGTGTGATCGGAGACACAGTCGGTTGCCGGGAGCGCGCAGGGAGTACTCATGGGCACCAAGCAGAGCGGCACAGTAGGAGGGCCGGTCGTCCCGGCCCCTTCAGATCCCGCCAAGATCCGCAACGTCGTGCTGGTCGGGCCCTCGGCGGCCGGCAAGACCACCCTGGCCGAGGCGATGCTGGCGGCCACCGCGACGATTCCCCGGTCGGGCGCGGTCATCGAGGGCACCACCGTGTGCGACCACGAACCCGCCTCGATCGAGCAGCAGCGGTCCATCGGCCTGGCCGTGGCGCCGATCCAGCACGGCGACATCAAGATCAACCTCATCGACACGCCCGGCTACGCCGACTTCGTCGGGGAGCTGCGGGCGGGCCTGCGCGCCGCCGACGCCGCGCTGTTCGTGATCGCGGCGGCCGAGGGCATCGACCCGGCGACGCGGGCGATCTGGCAGGAGTGCGCGGCCGTCGGGATGCCCCGCGCGGTGCTCATCGCCCGCCTGGACCAGCCGCGCGCCGACTTCGACACCGCGCTGCTGACCTGCCAGGACGCCTTCGGCGGGGGAGTGCTCCCGCTGTACCTGCCGCACCGCGAGGCCGGCGGCGAGGTGACCGGGCTGGTCGGGCTCGTCACCGAGAGCGTCTACGAGTCCGGCGAGCAGCGGGCGGCCGACGAGGCGTTGCGGGCGCAGATCGACCAGCAGCGCGGCGAGCTCATCGAGGCGATCATCGCCGAGAGCGAGGACGAGTCGCTGATGGACCGCTACCTCAACGGCGAGCGCATCGACGAGGACACGCTCATCTCCGACCTGGAAACGGCGGTCGCCAAAGGCGGTCTGCACCCGGTGCTGCCGGTGTGCGCGGTGGCCGGCATCGGTGTTCCCGAGGTGCTCGACGGCATCGCCCGCGGCTTCCCGTCACCGCTGGAGCACGCGCTGCCGGAATTCACCGATCCGCACGGGAACAACCCGCGCGAACTCACCCCCGATCCGGAGGGACCCCTGGCGGCCGAGGTGGTGCACACCTCGGTCGATTCCTACGTGGGGCGGGTTTCGCTGGCGCGCGTGTTCTCCGGGACGATGCGCCCGGAGCGCCCGGTGCACGTCTCCGGTCACGGCATGGCCGAGCGCGGGCACCCCGACCACGACGAGGACGAGCGCGTGGCGCACCTGTACTCGCCGCTGGGCGCGAACCTGCGCGAGGTGTCGCACTGCGTGGCCGGCGACCTGTGCGCGCTGACCAAGATCGGCTCGGCGGAGACCGGGGACACCCTCTCGGACCCGTCGGACCCGCTGCTGCTCACGCCGTGGCCGATGCCCGAGCCGCTGCTGCCGATCGCCGTCACCGCGCACACCCGCAGCGACGAGGACGCGCTGGCCCGCAACCTCAACCGGCTCATCGCCGCCGACCCCAGCCTGCGGCTGGAGCGCGACAGCGAGACCCACCAGCTGGTGCTGTGGTGCATGGGCGAAGCGCACGCCGACGTCGTGCTGCAGCGGCTGCGCGAGGGCGGGGCGGAGGTCGACACGGTCCCGGTGAAGGTGCCGCTGCGGCAGACCTTCGCGCAGCCTGCCAAGGGGCACGGCAGGCACGTCAAGCAGTCCGGCGGGCACGGCCAGTACGCGGTGTGCGACATCGAGGTCGAGCCGCTGCCGCGCGGATCGGGCGTGGAGTTCGTGGAGCGGGTGGTCGGCGGGGCGGTGCCGCGCCAGTTCATCCCCAGCGTCGAGAAGGGCGTGCGGGCCCAGGTCGAGAAGGGCATCAACGAGGGCGCCCCGCTGGTGGACCTGCGGATCACGCTGGTCGACGGCAAGGCGCACAGCGTCGACTCCTCCGACGCGGCGTTCCAAGCGGCCGGTTCGCTGGCCCTGAAGGCCGCCGCCGAGCAGGCCGGGCTGATCACCCTGGAACCCGTCGACGAGGTGGCGGTGCACATCCCCGACGAGCACCTCGGCGCGGTGCTGGGCGACCTGTCGAGCCGCCGCGGCAAGGTGGTCGGCACCGAACCGGAGGACGGCGGCTGGACGGTAGTGCGGGCGCACGTGCCCGCGAGCGAACTGGTCCGCTACACGGTCAATGTCCGCTCCCTGACCTCGGGCAGCGCGACCTACACCCGCCACTTCGAGAACTACGAACCGATGCCGGAGCACCTGCTGACCCGGAAGTGACCGACGGTCAGCGGTGCTCCATGACGAGGACGGCCGTGGTGCCGGGGGCGAGGGCTTCGTAGAGGTGGGGGACGTCGCCGGAGAAGGAGACGTAGTCGCCGACCTCGAGCTCGACCGGACCGTCCTCCGGGCCCGCGCGGAGGCGGCCGGAGGTGAGGATCACGTGCTCGACCGAGCCGGGGATGTGGGCGTCCGCGTGGCGGACGCCGCCCGGCTCGAGTTCGAGCACGTAGAGGTCGCGGCGCGCGCCTGATTCGCCGGACGACAGCAGGGCCGCGCCGTAGGTCGACTGCTCGGACCGGACGATCGGCACCTGCCCGGCGCGGACCACCCGGACCTTCGGGGTCGGCGGGTCGACGAGCCGGCTGAAGGGCACGCCCAGGGCCACGCCGAGCGCCCACAGGGTCTCGACGCTGGGGTTGCCGGTGCCGGATTCCAGCTGGGAGAGCGTGGATTTCGCGATCCCGGCGCGTTTGGCGACCTCGGTCATGGTCAGTCCCGTGCGTTCGCGCTCCCGACGCAGGGACATGGCGATGGTTTCCAGCGGCGCGGCCGGGGTGTTCTCGGTCTCACTCATGGCTGTTCGCTCTGTCGGTCCTCAAATTCGGTTTGACGAACGCTCCCGTCATTGTTCATGCTAGCGAACGTGAGTACGGTTCAGCGAACGCGAGCGGGATTCTGGCGGGATGCGCTGGTGCGCGACGTCCTTTCGATGACGCTGGCGATGGCCATCGTGGGTGCCTCGCTCGGCGCGATCGCGGTCAGCAAGGGCGTCCCGCTGTGGATGGTCACGCTGATGGGCGCGGTGGTGTTCGCCGGCGGGTCGGAGTTCATGGTGATCGGCCTGATCAGCGCGGGTGCGGCACCGGTCACCGCGGTGCTCGGCGGGCTGATGCTCAACGCCCGCCACCTGCCGTTCGGCCTGGCGATCGGCGGGCTGTTCGGCCGCAGCTGGCCGACCCGCCTGATCGGCAGCCACCTCATGATCGACGAGTCCGTCGCGTTCGCGATGGCGCAGAAGACCGAAGCGGGGAAGAAGCGCGCCTACTGGCTCACCGGCATCGCGCTGTACAGCGCTTGGGCCCCGTCGGTGTTCCTCGGCGGCCTGCTCGGCCAGGGCGTCGGCGACCCGGGCGCCTTCGGGCTCGACGCCGCGATGCCCGCCGCGCTGCTCGCGCTGATCATGCCCTCGCTCCGCGAGCACCGGACCCTGCGCGCCGTCGCGGTGGGTGCGCTGATCGCGGTGGTCACCACCCCGGTGCTGCCGGAAGGACTGCCCGTGATGGCCGCGCTCGTCGGGCTCGCCGCGGCGCTGCCGCTGCCGAAGAAGCTGGAGGAGGCCCGATGACGCTCGGAGTGGTCTTCGCGCTGGCCGCCGGGACGTACGCGATGCGCCTGGCCGGGCCGCTGCTGCGCGGGCGGCTGCAGATCTCGCCGCAGTGGGAGCAGCTGATGTCGATCTCCGCGATCGTGCTGCTCGCCGCGTTCGTGGCCACCAGCGCCGTGTTCGAGTCCGGTGGTTTCGCCGGGTGGGCCCGGTTCACCGGTGTCGCGGTCGGCGGAGTGCTGGCCTGGCGGCGCGCGCCGTTCGTGCTCGTCGTGGTCGCCGCAGCAGCCACCACGGCCCTGCTGCGCCTGGCGGAACTGGCCGTGTGAGTCGTCGTTAACCCCGGCGTCGATCTCCGGGCACCACTGTTTAAGGTCCTCCCTGACCCATCCGGCGTAACCACACTCACACGCTGGGGCGAACGCATCGAGTCCGGGCACTCCCGGCTCCCGCCACGGAGGACCGCACCCCTTGGTCACCACACCCGACACCTTCGACCGCGGCACCGAAGAGGGCTACTCGAAGGGGCTCAAGAACCGGCACGTCCAGATGATCGCCATGGGCGGGGCCATCGGTGTCGGCCTGTTCCTCGGCGCGGGCGGCCGGATGGCCCAGGCCGGACCTGCCCTGGTCGTGTCCTACCTGCTGTGCGGCATCGCGGCGTTCTTCGTGATGCGCGCCCTCGGCGAGCTCGTGCTGTACCGGCCGGTGGCGGGCAGCTTCGTGGAGTACGCCCGCGAGTTCATCGGACCGTGGGCCGGGTTCGCCGCCGGCTGGCTGTACTTCCTGAACTGGGCGGGCTCCGGCATCGCCGAGATCACCGCGGCGGGCATCTACATCGGGAAGTGGTTCCCGGACTTCCCGCAGTGGATCACCGCGCTGATCTGCCTGGCCGTGCTGCTGGTGGTCAACCTGCTGTCGGTGAAGCTGTTCGGCGAGCTGGAGTTCTGGTTCGCGGTGATCAAGGTGCTGGCCATCGTGACCTTCCTGTTCGTCGGCCTGGCCCTGGTGGTCACCGGTGCCGAGGTCGGCGGCACCACCGCGGGAGCGCACAACCTCGTCGACCACGGCGGGTTCACGCCCAACGGGCTGCCCGTGGTGCTGATGAGCATGCAGGGCGTCATGTTCGCCTACGCCTCGATGGAGATGGCCGGTATCGCCGCTGGTGAGACCGCCGACCCGGCCAAGGTCATGCCGCGCGCCATCAACGGCGTGGTGTGGCGGATCGCGGTCTTCTACATCGGCTCGGTGCTGCTGCTGGCGATGGTGCTGCCGTGGACGTCCTACAACGGCGACCAGAGCCCGTTCGTGACCGTCTTCTCCAGCCTCGGCATCCCGTGGGCCGGCGACATCATGAACTTCGTGGTGCTCACCGCCGCCCTGTCCAGCTGCAACTCCGGCCTGTACGCGACCGGCCGGATCCTGCGCTCGCTGGGCATGCGCGGCGAGGCGCCCTCGTTCACCGAGCGGATGAACGACCGCCGGGCGCCCTACGGCGCGGTGCTGTTCACCGGCGCGGTGTTCCTGATCGGCGTGCTGCTCAACTACGTCGTCCCGAAGGACGCCTTCGACATCGCCACCTCGATAGCCTCGCTGGGCGTCATCGCGACCTGGTCGGCGCTGCTGATCGCGCAGGCCCGCCTGCGCAAGCGGGCCCTGCGCGGTGAGCTCGTGCGGCCGTCCTACCGGATGCCCGGTGCGCCGTACACCAACTGGATCGTCCTGGTGTTCCTGCTGGGCATCGTGGTGCTGGCGGCTTTCTCCGACGAGCTCGCGGTGCGCGCTTCGTTCTACGCGGTGCCGGTCGTCGTGATCGCCCTGTTCGTCGGTTGGCGGCTGGTCCGCAGGTCCCGGTCTTCGATTGCCGAGGAGCGTGCAGGACAATCGGAGATGTGACGAACCCCGTGATCGGTGTCCTGGCCCTGCAGGGCGGCGTGGCCGAACACCTGGCCGCGCTCGAGCGCTGCGGGGCCGACGCGCGCCCGGTGCGCCGCGTCGAAGAGCTCGCCGAGGTGGACGGAATCGTCCTGCCCGGCGGGGAGTCCACCACGATGACCCGGCTGCTCGACACCTTCGAGCTCTACGAGCCGCTGCGCGAGCGGCTCGCCGCCGGGCTGCCCGCCTACGGCTCGTGCGCCGGGATGATCATGCTCTCGCGCGAGGTCGTGGACCAGGACCCGGACCTGTCCGCGGTTCGGCCGCTGGGAGCCATGGACGTGGTCGTGCGGCGCAACGCCTTCGGGCGCCAGGTCGACTCCTTCGAGACGGACCTGGACTTCGCCGGAATTCCGGACGGCCCGGTGCACGCGGTGTTCATCCGGGCACCCTGGGTGGAGAAGGTGGGCGCGGAGGTCGAGGTGCTGGCCGAGGTCCGGGAAGACCCGGACGGGTCCGGTCGGTCGGCCGCCGTCGGTAGGATCGTCGCGATTCAGCAGGGACCGGTGCTCGCCACCGCTTTCCACCCGGAGCTGGTGGGCGGTGACGAACGCGTGCACCGCTATTTCGTACAGATCGTCCGCGCGCGGCTGAACGCGGCAGCGCAGGCGAAGTAAAGACGGAGGAGAGATGAGCGGCCACTCGAAGTGGGCCACCACCAAGCACAAGAAGGCCGCCCTCGACGCCAAGCGCGGCAAGCTCTTCGCGAAGCTGATCAAGAACGTCGAGGTTGCCGCCCGCACTGGTGGGGGCGACCCCGACGGCAACCCGACCCTGTACGACGCCATCCAGAAGGCGCGCAAGAACTCCGTGCCGATGGACAACATCGAGCGCGCCCGCAAGCGCGGCGCCGGTGAGGAAGCCGGTGGCGCCGACTGGCAGACGATCATGTACGAGGGTTACGGGCCCAACGGCGTCGCAGTGCTGGTGGAGTGCCTGACCGACAACCGGAACCGCGCCGCGGGCGAGGTGCGCACCGCGATGACCCGCAACGGCGGCTCGATGGCCGACGCGGGCTCGGTGTCCTACCTGTTCACCCGCCGGGGCGTCGTGCTGCTGCCGAAGAACGGGCTGACCGAGGACGACGTGCTCTCGGCGGTGCTCGAGGCCGGTGCCGAGGAGATCAACGACCTGGGCGAGAGCTACGAGATCCTCTCCGACCCGGCCGACATGGTCGAGGTGCGCAAGGCGCTGCAGGCCGCCGACATCGAGTACGACTCGGCGGAGACCAACTTCCTCGCGGCGGTGAACGTCGAACTGGACGCCGAGGGAGCGCGCAAGATCTTCAAGCTGATCGACGCCCTCGAGGACTGCGACGACGTCCAGAACGTCTTCGCGGCCTTCGACGTGTCGGACGAGGTCATGGCCGAGGTCGGCTGACGCCCGAAGCAACCTGGCGGCGGGTCCCGCCCCCGGGACCGGCCGCTTCGTTCTTCCCCGCTCGAGGTGGTTGTTGCCCTGGACCACAAGCAGTACGTTCGTACTGTTGCCGTGCAGGGGAGGCGGGTGTCGTGATTCATCACGTGCAGGTTTCCTGTCCGCGAGGCGCGGAGGATCTGATCAGGTCGTTCTACGCGGGTGTGCTCGGCTGGGCGGAGCTCCCGAAACCGCCGCTGCTGGCCGCGCGGGGCGGCTGCTGGTTCCTGGTGCCCGGCGTCGGCGGTCCGGACGGTGAACTGCACGTCGGGGTCGAAGCGGACTTCCGGCCCGCGCGCAAAGCGCATCCGGCGTTCGTGGTGGACGTCGACGCGGTCGCCGACGCGCTGGAGAGCGCTGGACACCCCGTGCGGTGGGCGGATCCGGCTGAGATCCCGGGGCGTCGGCGGTTCCACACCGAAGATCCGGTCGGCAACCGCCTGGAGTTCCTCGCCGCTTGAAACCCGCTGTGTCCGAGCCGCTGCCGTCGGTTGCTCTCGTGGGGGTTGGTGGGGAACCGATCTCCTCGCAGGCACAATGGCGATCGTGGCTGAGACGGATGATGAACTGCGCCGGTGGATGGTCGACACCGCGGAGAGGCACGGCGCAGCCGTGATGCACGTGCCCGGCGACGAGCGCGGCGCGCAGTACGCCTTCTCGGTCGGCGCGTGGCGGCGCTTCGGCAAGCCCGAGGTCGTGGTGATCGGGTTGCCGGAGGAAGTGGCGAACGCCGTGGTCAACACCTACGTGCAGCGGGTCGGGCAGGGCGAGCGGTTCGTGCCCGGGCGGCTCTACGACGGCTTCCTGAAGGGGTGCCCGGTGACCTTCGAGAAGGTCGCCCTGCAGCACTACCCGGAATACCTGGGCAGCGCGTTCCTGGTCTACAGCGGACCGGACTTCCCGGCGGTGCAGCTGATCGTCTCCAGCCCGGAGGGCGCGAAGTTCCCCTGGCAGCCGGACGCTCCCGGCGGGTTCCGCGAGTACCAGCCGGTCCTGACCGACAGCGGTCTCCCGGAGAGCTGGACCCCGGGCACCGACGGCCCCTGACCGGCTCGCGGCTGGCGCGAACGGCCGGTTCGCCTCGGCGGATGGCGCGAGCGGTCCGTTCGCACCGCGCCTGCTCACCCGGACGGGGGATGCGTTCGCGTGTCGGTGCGGAGGGCTGTCGCCGCGGTTCGATAAGGTTTCGAACGAGTGTTCAGGCCGAGTTTGGGCAGGTGGCGTCGTGCGCGTGCTGGGAATCGACCCCGGGCTGACCCGCTGCGGGCTCGGCGTGGTCGACGGTGGCCGCGGGCGGTCGGTTTCGCCCGTCGCGGTCGGTGTCGCGCGCACACCACCGGAGGACGAACTGCCCTCCCGGCTGCGCGCGGTGGCCGACGAGGTGGAGCGGTGGATGGACCGCCACCAGCCCGAGGTGGTGGCCATCGAGCGGGTGTTCAGCCAGCACAACGTGAGCACCGTGATGGGCACCGCGCAGGTCTCCGGCGTCGTGGCGCTGCTGGCCGCGCGGCGCGACCTGCCGGTCGCGTTCCACACGCCCAGCGAGGTCAAGGCCGCCATCAGCGGATCCGGTCGAGCGGACAAGAAGCAGGTCACCGCCATGATCACCAAGATCCTGGGGCTGGCCGAAGCGCCCAAACCGGCCGACGCCGCCGACGCGCTGGCGCTGGCCGTCTGCCACCTGTGGCGCGCGCCGATGGCCAACCGCCTGGCCCAGGCCGAGGCCAAGGCGGCCGAACTCGCCCGCAACCACAAGGCCCGGCTCAAAGCCGCCGCGAAAGCCGCCGAAGGACGCGATGCGCGCAGCTGACCCGCCGTGCGCAACGATGCCGGGGATCCCGGCACGAGCAGGAGGTGTTGACCGATGATCTCCACGGTGCGAGGTCCGGTGCTGTCCATCGGACTGGACCACGCCGTGATCGAAGTCGGTGGCGTGGGCATGGCCGTGCACGCCACCCCGGCCACGCTGGCCGGGCTGCGGCGGGGCGAGGAGACCCGGCTGTGGACCTCGCTGATCGTGCGCGAGGACTCGCTGACCCTCTACGGCTTCGCCGATGCTGAAGCCCGCGATCTGTTCGTCCTGCTGCAGACCGCGTCCGGGGTCGGTCCGCGCCTCGCGCTCGCCGCTCTCGCGGTGCTCTCGCCGGACCAGCTCTGCTACGCCCTCTCCGACGGCAACCTGACGACGCTCACCCAGGTGCCCGGCATCGGCAAGAAGAGCGCCGAGCGCTTGATCCTGGAACTGCGCGACAAGGTGGGCGCAGTGGGCGGAGTGGTCGAGCCGGCCGCGACCGCGGACCACGGCCGGGTGCGCACGGAGGTCGCCGAAGCGCTGGTGGGCCTGGGCTTCTCGGCCAAGCAGGCCGAGCAGAGCGTCGAGACCGTGCTGGCCTCGGGCAACGGTGACCTGGACACCTCTGCGGTGCTGCGCAAGGCGCTGGCCACGCTCGGGCCGAAGTGAGGCCGGAGATGTACGAGGACGACGAGGCCGACTGGTCGGGCGACGGTGTTTCGCTGGCCGCGCATCAGAACCCGTCCGACCAGGACGTCGAGATGACGCTGCGGCCGCGCAAGCTCAGCGAGTTCGTCGGGCAGGCCCGGGTGCGCGAGCAGCTGGAGCTGGTGCTGCACGGCGCGCTCAAGCGCGGCGACCAGCCGGACCACGTGCTGTTCTCCGGACCGCCCGGGCTGGGCAAGACCAGCCTGTCGATGATCATCGCCACCGAGCTGGGCACCTCGATCCGGGTCACCTCCGGGCCGGCCCTGGAACGGCCCGGCGACCTGGCGGCGATGCTGTCCAACCTCTCCGAGGGCGACGTGCTGTTCATCGACGAGATCCACCGGATCGCCCGCCCCGCCGAGGAGATGCTCTACCTGGCGATGGAGGACTACCGGGTGGACATCGTGGTCGGCAAGGGCCCCGGAGCCACCAGCATCCCGCTGGAACTGGCGCCGTTCACGCTGGTCGGGGCCACCACCCGGTCCGGCGCGCTGACCGGTCCGCTGCGCGACCGCTTCGGCTTCACCGCGCACATGGAGTTCTACGCGCCGGAGGAGCTCGAGCTCGTCGTGCGCCGCTCGGCGGGGATCCTCGGCGTGGACCTGCGCGACGACGGCGCCGTCGAGATCGCCGGCCGCTCGCGAGGCACACCGCGCATCGCCAACCGGCTGCTGCGCCGGGTCCGCGACTTCGCGGAGGTGCGCGCCGACGGTGCGGTGACCAGGGAGGTCGCGCGGGCCGCGCTGGAGGTCTACGACGTCGACGAGCTCGGCCTGGACCGGTTGGACCGGGCTGTGCTGAGCGCGCTGATCAACTCCTTCCGCGGCGGCCCGGTGGGGATCTCCACGCTCGCGGTCGCGGTGGGGGAGGAGGCGACCACCGTGGAGGAGGTCTGCGAGCCCTACCTGGTGCGCGCGGGGCTGCTGGCCCGCACTCCGCGCGGGCGGGTCGCGACCGCGGCGGCCTGGCACCACCTGGGACTCGTCCCGCCGGAGCACGCCCCCGGGCTCTTCGACGAGTGATCGAATGGTGACAAAACGCCGATACGGTGTCCGAGAAACTGAACAGAACCGGATCTGAACGAGCACCCAGTGCCGACGACCGGTGCCACGAGCTGGGGCGCTCGTCCGCGATCGCCGCGTGACGTTATCCTCCTCACGTCTCGTTCGGTGCCGATCGGACGGGTCGTGCGCGGCTGCGGCCGACGCGGACCCGCCCTGGCGGGCCGCGGTGGTCCTCCCAACAGCGGGAGAACCCGTCGACCCGAGTTGACCTGGCACACTGGGGCTTGAACATCCGAACAATTCGGGCGCAGTACTGCGAGGGCTGGGCCCCGAAGCGTCCGCTGAACGGAGCACGATGGACCTCAACTCCCTGATTCTTCCGCTGCTGATCGTCCTGCTGGCGGTGCCGCTGTTCCTGCAGGCCCGCAAGCAGAAGCGCGCGATGGCCGAGCAGCAGAAGCTGCAGAACTCGATCACCCCCGGCGACCGCGTGATGACCACCTCCGGTGTGTTCGGCACCGTCGTGGCCACCAACGACGACACCATCGACCTGGAGCTGGCGCCGGGCTTGACCACCACCTGGGTGCGTCAGGCGGTCCGCGAGAAGGTCCAGACCGAGGGCGCCGAGGCGGCTGCGGAGGTCAAGGACGAGACCCCGGCTGAGACCGAGACCGAGGCCAAGGTCGAGACCGAGTCCAAGGCCGAGGTCGCCGAGCCGATCGAGCAGCAGAAGACCAACTGACGACGGGCAGGAGCTCGCACCGGGGCCGACCGAGGTCCCGCGTGGCGGGCGTCGCCGAACGGGTAGCGACGCGGGCACCGGAGAAGCGCTTCCGGGCCCGCGTCCGTGCGTAGCAGCTGATCTACGGACGGTCGCCACCCGGGGCGGTGTCGCCCGCGCCGGGCCTGTCAGACTGAACGGTGGTGCGCTGGCCCCCGAGGCCGCGCACCCGAACCACCCGCGGGTTCTCAGACGTTCTCTCGGGGGACGACGGCTGCGCTGTCCGACCGCGAGAGGGCGGCCGAGGTTTCGCCGGGTGCGCGACTGAGCACGACGACAAGTGCACCGCTTCGAGACCGGACAGGAGAACGAACGCCGTGGCACCTCCGGCCGGGCAGATCCGCCCAGGGCGTTATCTCGCGATCTTCGCATTGATCGTGGTCGCTCTGTACTCGCTGGTGTTCTTCACCGGTGACGGCAAGCCGCACCCCAAGCTCGGGATCGACCTCCAGGGCGGGACCCGGGTGACGCTCACCGCGCGCACCCTGGACGGCCAGCCGCCCAGCAACGAGGCCTTGACCCAGGCCCGCCAGATCATCGAGACCCGCGTCAACGGCATGGGCGTCAGCGGGTCCGAGGTCACCCGGGACGGCAGCAACCTGGTCATCACGGTGCCCGGCGAGGGCGGCGATCAGGCCAAGCAGCTGGGCCAGACCGCTGAGCTGAACTTCCGCAAGGTCGTCACCTCGGTTCCGGTGCAGGCCCCGCCGCCGGCGGGCACCGCGCCGCAGGCCGCGCACCAGCAGCAGGGGAACCAGCCCGGTGACCAGCAGCGCCAGATCGACGAGGCGAAGCGCACCCGGCAGAGCACCGACCAGAACGTGCAGATGCAGGCGCTGCAGGCGCTGAACTGCGCGGTCGACGACCCGCTGCGCGGCAACGACGACCCGAAGCTGCCGCTGATCACCTGCGACCGCGAGGGCCAGAACAAGTACGTCCTGGAGCCGGTGTTCCTGCCGGGCCGCGAGGTCGCCACCGCGCAGGCGGTGCCGCCGAACCCGCAGCAGGGCGAGCCGGGCTGGACGGTCTCGCTGAACTTCAAGAGCGAGGGCGCCAAGATCTGGGCCGACTTCACCTCCGCCAACGTCGGCCAGCAGGCCGCGTTCGTGCTGGACAGCGAGGTCGTCTCGGCGCCGCAGATCCAGGCCGCGCTGCTCGGCGGCAACGCGCAGATCACCGGCCAGTTCAACCAGCAGAGCGCGACCGACCTGGCGGACATCCTCAAGTACGGTTCGCTGCCGCTGGCCTTCGACCAGTCCGAGGCCGAGACGGTCTCGGCGACGCTCGGCGTGGCCTCGATGGAGGCCGGCCTGATCGCCGGTGGCATCGGCCTGCTGCTGGTCGCGGTGTACTGCCTGCTCTACTACCGGCTGCTGGGCATCCTGACGATCCTGTCGCTGGTGCTCTCCGGCGGCGTGGTCTACGGCGCGCTGGTGCTGTTGGGCCGCTGGGTGGGCTTCACCCTCGACCTGGCCGGCATCGCCGGTTTCATCATCGCCATCGGCATCACCGCCGACTCGTTCATCGTGTTCTTCGAGAGGCTCAAGGACGAGATCCGCGAAGGCCGCACATTCCGGTCGGCCGTCCCGCGGGCGTGGACCCGGGCCCGGCGCACGATCCTGTCCGCCGACGCGGTCAGCTTCCTGGCCGCCGCGGTGCTCTACGTGCTCGCCGTCGGCCAGGTGAAGGGCTTCGCGTTCACGCTGGGCATGTCCACCGTGCTGGACCTCGTCGTGGTCTTCCTGGTGACCCACCCGCTGGTCGCGCTGGCCTCGAAGAACAAGTTCCTGTCCAAGCCGTCGGTCTCCGGCCTGGGTGCGGTGCAACGCCTCGGCAACCAGAACCGAGCCGCCCGCAAGGCCGCCGCGACCACCGCCAAGGAGGCGTGAAGGTGACGACTCCAGGTACCGAAGGCACCCGCCGCCGAGAGAGCGTCTTCCACCGCCTCTACGTCGGCACCGGGGCCTTCGACATCGTCGGCAAGCGCGCCCGGTGGTACATCGCGCTGGGCCTGCTGGTGCTGGTGTGCATCGGTTCGATCGGGTTCAAGGGCTTCAACCTCGGCATCGACTTCGAGGGCGGCACCAAGCTGCAGATGCCCGCGGTCGGCGTGCAGGGCCCGATCGAGACCAACCAGGTGCAGGACGCGTTCCGGGAGGCCGTGGGCCGCCCGGCCGAGACGGTGCAGATCGTCGGCGCCGGCGCCAACCAGACCATCCAGATCCGCAGCGAGACGCTGGACGTCGAGCAGGTCAACGCGGTCAAGCAGACGCTGTTCACCAAGCTGCAGCCGCTGAACGCGCAGGGCCAGCCGAGCCAGCAGGTGATCAGCGACAGCGCCGTCAGCGGTACCTGGGGCGGTGAGATCACCCAGCAGGCGCTGATCGCGCTCGCAGTGTTCCTGGTGCTGGTCACCATCTTCCTGGCGTTCTACTTCGAGAAGTGGATGGCGGTGGCGGCGCTGATCGCGCTGCTGCACGACGTCGTGGTGACCGCGGGCATCTACTCGCTGGTCGGCTTCGAGGTCACGCCCAGCACGGTGATCGGTCTGCTGACCATCCTCGGCTTCTCGCTGTACGACACCGTGGTGGTCTTCGACAAGGTCAAGGAGAACACCCGCGGGCTGCTCGGGCTGACCCGCCGCACCTACCCGGAGGCGGCGAACCTGGCGGTCAACCAGACGCTGATGCGCTCCATCAACACCTCGGTCATCGCACTGCTGCCGGTGCTCGGCCTGCTGGTGGTCGGCGCCGGGATGCTCGGCGTCGGCATGCTGCGCGACCTGGCGCTGGTCCAGATGGTCGGCATGATCGCCGGTGTCGTCTCGTCGATCCTGCTGGCCACCCCGCTGCTGGTCGACTTCAAGATGCGTGAGCCGAAGTACCGCGAGCACGCGGCCAAGGTGAAGCAGCGCCGCGAGCGCGCTGCGGCCAAGGCCGCCGGTGAAGAGGTTCCGGAGGAAGCGCCGAAGCAAGCGGTCGCGGCCGGTGCGGGCACGTCGAAGCGGCCGAGCCGCCCGGCGGGCAAGTCCGGTCGTCCCACCGGGAAGCGGCGCCGATGACCGAGCAGACGGCGGTCGAGGTCACCGACGCCTCCGACCTGGCGCTCCGGCGCGCCGCGGAACTGATCCGCGAGGTGCCGGACTTCCCGGAGCCGGGCGTGCTGTTCCGCGACATCAGCCCGATGCTGGCCGACGGTGCCGGGCTGAGGGCCGTGGTCGAGGCGCTGGGCCGGGACTGCGAGTTCGACGTGGTCGCCGGGGTGGAGGCGCGCGGGTTCCTGGTGGGTGCTGCGGTCGCGCAGTCCTACGGCACCGGCGTGATCGGGCTGCGCAAGCCCGGCAAGCTGCCGGTGGTCGCCGACCGGGTCAGCTACACGCTGGAGTACGGCCAGGCGACCCTGGAGCTGCCCGCGGACACGCTCCGCGCAGGCCAGCGGGTGCTGATCGTCGACGACGTGCTCGCCACCGGCGGCACCCTGGGCGCGGCCTGCCGGCTGGTGCGGCAGGCCGGTGCGGAGGTCGCGGCAGCGGCGGTGGTCCTCGAGCTCACCGCGCTGGAAGGCCGGGACAAGATCATGGGCGAGGAAGTCAGAGCTCTCCTCCAAGCCTGATACCAGGCACATCGCGGACGAGGATCTGGCGGACTTCGCTGTTGATGATCGGTCCGGGTGAAGTCGGGAGCGTCGATCGGCTGCGCCAGGTGACCGCTGGGCGTATCACAACCGCACCAGGGAAGGCCCGTCGCCCGGTTGGCGTTATTCTCAGTGTCCGGGTCCCCGGACCTGGGAATGCAACATCTGATCCCGGGAGCGTGCGGTGAGCCAACACGTCGAATCTCCTGCGTCGGCGACCGACCCGGTTGCCGAGCCGCGACCGGCGTCGGCGACCCGCCGGGTCCGAGCCAGGCTGGCCAGGAAGATCACCGCCCAGCGAGCCGCCCCGGTCAAGCAGGTCCTCGAACCGCTGGCGACGGTGCACCGAGAGCTGCACCCGCAGGCCGACCTGGGACTGCTGCAGCGGGCTTACGACGTGGCCGAGGCCAAGCACCGCACCCAGAAGCGAAAATCCGGCGACCCCTACATCACCCATCCGCTCGCGGTCGCCACCATCCTCGCCGAGCTGGGCATGGACACCACCACGCTGGTGGCGGGCCTGCTGCACGACACCGTCGAGGACACCGACTACTCCCTGGACAAGCTCGCCGCCGACTTCGGCGAAGAGGTCTCGCACCTGGTCGACGGCGTCACCAAGCTGGACAAGGTCAAGCTCGGCGCGGCGGCGGAGGCCGAGACCATCCGCAAGATGATCATCGCGATGGCCCGCGACCCGCGGGTGCTGGTGATCAAGCTGGCCGACCGGCTGCACAACATGCGCACCATGCGGTTCCTGCCGCCGGAGAAGCAGGCCCGCAAGGCCCGCGAGACCCTCGAGGTGCTGGCCCCGCTGGCGCACCGGCTGGGCATGGCCACCATCAAGTGGGAGCTGGAGGACCTGGCCTTCGCCATCTTGCAGCCGAAGAAGTACGACGAGATCGTGCGCCTGGTCGCCAACCGCGCCCCGTCCCGCGACACCTACCTGCGCACCGTGATCGACGAGCTGTCCCACCAGCTCGACACCGCCCGGCTGGCCGCGAAGGTCGAAGGCCGCCCCAAGCACTACTACTCGATCCACCAGAAGATGATCGTGCGGGGCCGCGACTTCGACGACATCCACGACCTGGTGGGCGTGCGGATACTGGTCGACGAGGTCCGCGACTGCTACGCGGCGATGGGCGTGGTGCACGCGCTGTGGCAGCCGATGCCCGGCCGGTTCAAGGACTACATCGCCCAGCCCCGCTTCGGCGTGTACCAGTCCCTGCACACCACGGTGATCGGCCCGGAGGGCAAGCCGCTGGAGGTGCAGATCCGCACCCACGAGATGCACCGCACCGCCGAGTACGGCATCGCGGCGCACTGGCGGTACAAGGAGACCAAGGGCCGCAACGGCAGCGGCGGGCAGTCGGCCGTCGAGGTCGACGAGATGGCGTGGATGCGCCAGCTGCTCGACTGGCAGCGGGAGGCCGCGGACCCGGGCGAGTTCCTGGAGTCGCTGCGCTACGACCTGGCGACCAGGGAGATCTTCGTCTTCACCCCGAAGGGCGATGTGATCACGCTGCCGTCGGGGTCGACGCCGGTGGACTTCGCCTACGCGGTGCACACCGAGGTCGGCCACCGCTGCATCGGTGCGCGTGTCAACGGCCGGCTGGTGGCCCTGGAGCGCAAGCTGGAGAACGGCGAGGTCGTCGAGATCTTCACCTCCAAGGCGGAGGGTTCGGGGCCGAGCCGGGACTGGCTGTCGTTCGTGGCCTCGCCGCGGGCGAAGGCCAAGATCAAGCAGTGGTTCGCCAAGGAGCGCCGCGAGGAGGCGATCGAGTCCGGCAAGGAGCTGATCGCCAAGGAGATCCGCCGCCTCGGCCTGCCGGTGCAGCGCCTGGTCTCCGCCGAAACCCTCGGCGCGGTGGCCCGCGAACTGCACTACGTCGACGTCACCGCGCTGTACGCGGCGGTGGGGGAGAAGCAGCTCTCCGCGCAGCACCTGGTGCAGCGGCTGGTGGTCTTCATCGGCGGCGAGGAGCAGGCGGCCGACGAGATCGCGGAGAAGTCGACGCCGTCGACGCTGCGCGGCAAGCGCCGCAGCAGCGGTGACTCCGGTGTGGTGGTCAAGGACGCCGGTGACGTGTGGGCGAAGCTGGCGCGCTGCTGCACGCCGGTGCCCGGCGACGAGATCCTCGGCTTCGTGACCCGCGGCGGCTGGGTCAGCGTGCACCGCACGGACTGCACCAACGCCGACGACCTGCGCAGCACGCCCGAGCGGCTGGTCGACGTGTACTGGGCGCCGTCGGCGTCCTCGGTGTTCCTGGTGGCGATCCAGGTGGAGGCCCTGGACCGGCACCGCCTGCTCTCCGACGTCACCAAGGTGCTGGCCGACGAGCGGGTGAACATCCTGTCGGCGTCGGTGACCACCTCGAACGACCGGGTGGCGGTCAGCCGCTTCTCCTTCGAGATGGGCGACCCCAAGCACCTGGGCCACGTCCTCAAGGCGGTCCGGAACATCGAAGGCGTCTACGACGTCTACCGAGTCACCTCCGCCACCTGACGGACCCCCGATCGTGCGCTGAACTGCAGTTTCAATTGAAACTGTGATCCGCCGTGCCTGGGATCCGCAGTTTCAATTGAAACTGTGGTCCCGCAGCACCCCCGACACGCCCGAGCGCGGGGGGGAGTTGTGCGATTTCAATGGAAATTGGACATCCGATTTCCATTGAATTTTGCGTCTTGCCCCGGCCTGGGGCGTGCGAAAGGGGCGCCGCCCGTGGGCGACGCCCCTTCTCGGTGCCGTTGATCAGGCCTGGACGTCGACCTTCTCGAAGACGACCGGCTTGTTCGGCTTGCCGCCGCCCGGCGACGGCTCGTACGCGCCGTCGTCACCGGCGCGGGCGACGTCGTCGATGACCTTCAGGCCGTCTTCGGAGATCGTGCCGAACACGGTGTAGTCCGGGGACAGCGGTGCTTCGCCGAAGACCATGAAGAACTGGCTGCCGTTGGTGTTCGGCCCGGCGTTGGCCATCGCCAGGTAACCGCGGCCGTACTGCAGCTCGGGGAAGGTCTCGTCGTCGAAGGCGTAGCCCGGGCCGCCGCTGCCGGAGCCGGTCGGGTCGCCGCACTGCAGCATCTGCAGGCCGCTGGTGCCGATCCGGTGGCACGAGGTCTGGTCGTAGAAGCCCTGCTTGGCCAGGTTGATGAAGCTGTTCACGGTGCACGGCGCCAGCGACCGGTCCAGGGTCAGCGGGATCGCGCCCTGGCTGGTGTTGATGGTGGCCTGCACGGTGCCCTTCGAGGACACCTCGCCGTTGGCCGGCGGCTGCACCGGCTTGCTCGGGCCCTTGCCGTCCGGGCGGTACTGGCAGGAGACCTGGTCCGCGAGCGGCGTCGGCCGCTTCGGCGGCGGCGCGAGCTCGGTGGGGATCTGGATCTCGGGCTGAGCCTGCGGGGTCGGCTGCTGCTGCGCGGCGTCTTCACCACCGGTGCGGGTGAAGTAGAAGACACCGGCCACGACCGCGATGACCACGACGATCGTCGAGCCGATGGTGATCACCCGGCGTCGCTTGGCCTGCTCCGCCCGGCGCTCCATCTGGCGCTCGAGCTTCCGCTTGGCCGCCTGGCGACGCTGCTCGTTGCTGGGCACCTGCTCCCTCCCCGGAATCGGTGAACCTGATGTTGTTCGGGGAGTTTATGGGGTGACCCCGCAGCGCTTCCTGAGAGTCTGCCTTCGATCCTCGCGCTTGATCTTCTGCCTTGCTGCGCCGTCAGGCGCATAGCCCACCCTCGGCGCTTGCACCGCTGAGGTTCCGCTGCTAGCGCCGCGACGCAGACAGGTTTCGAGAGCCCGCAGCGCCACGCGGAGGTGCGTGCGGGCGGGACGATAATCTGGGGTCAGCCGACCCGCGCCATCGGGTGTCGCTGCAACGAAAGGTCGCTCTTCGTGCTTGTCCTCGGATTCCCGGTTGGGCCGCTGCAGGCGAACTGCTACGTCCTCGCGCGCGGGGAGGGCGAACCCTGCGTCGTAGTCGACCCGGGGCAGGACGCCGCGGAGCCGCTGCGCGCACAGCTGGCCGAGCGCCGGCTCACCCCGGCAGCGGTGCTGCTCACCCACGGGCACTTCGACCACGTGCTCTCCGCTGGTGAGATCTGCGCCGAGCACGACATCCCGGCGCACATCCACCCGGACGACCGGTTCATGCTCGCCGACCCCGGTGCCGCGCTCGGCCCGGCCGGGCGGCAGCTGTTCGGCGACGGCCTGGTGGTGGACGCGCCCGCCGACGTCCGCGAGATCGCCCACGGCGACGTGCTGGAGCTGGCCGGGATGCGCTTCGACGTCACGCACACCCCGGGCCATACCGGCGGGTCGGTGCTGTTCGGCGTCGAGGCCGAGGAGGGAGGACGGCTGCTGCTGTCCGGCGACACCCTCTTCGCCGGCGCCATCGGACGCACCGATCTGCCCGGCGGCGACCACGACCGGATGCTCGAGTCGCTGAGCACCGAAATCCTGCCGCTGGACGACGACGTCGTCGTGCTGCCGGGCCACGGACCGACCACCACCATCGGGCGCGAACGCGCGGGCAACCCGTTCCTGCAGGGCCTGCCCGCCTCCGATGCCATCTCCTGACGAGGACTGAACCACCACCCATGACCACGTTCACCGCACCCAAGGGCATCCCGGAGTACTACCCGCCGGAGTCGGCCGGCTTCCTGGCGGTCCGCGACACCCTGGCCGACGCCGCCCGCCGCGCGGGCTACGGCTACATCGAGCTGCCGCTGTTCGAGGAGACCTCGCTGTTCGCCCGCGGCGTCGGGGAGTCCACCGACGTCGTGACCAAGGAGATGTACACCTTCGCCGACCGCGGCGGCCGGTCCGTGACGCTGCGGCCGGAGGGCACCGCGGGCGTGACCAGGTCGGTCATCGAGCACGGCCTGGACCGCGGCCAGCTGCCGGTGAAGCTGTACTACAGCGGCGCGTTCTTCCGCTACGAGCGCCCGCAGGCCGGTCGCTACCGGCAGCTGCAGCAGCTCGGCGTCGAGGCGATCGGCATCGACGACCCGGCGCTGGACGCCGAGGTCATCGCGATCGCCGACGAGGGCTACCGCCGGCTGGGCCTGACCGGGCACCGCATCGAGATCACCTCGCTCGGCGACAACTCGTGCCGCCCGGCCTACCGCGCCAAGCTGCAGGAGTTCCTGAGCGGCCTGCCGCTGGACGAGGAGACCCGCCGCCGCGCGGAGCTCAACCCGCTGCGGGTGCTCGACGACAAGCGCCCCGAGGTGCGCGAGATGGTCGCCGACGCGCCGCTGATGGTCGACCACCTCTCGGCGGAGTCCGAGGAGCACTACGAGCAGGTCAAGGCGCACCTGATCGACCTGGGCGTGCAGTTCGTGGAGAACCCGCGCCTGGTGCGCGGCCTGGACTACTACACGAAGACGACCTTCGAGTTCGTGCACGACGGGCTCGGCGCGCAGTCCGGCATCGGTGGCGGTGGCCGCTACGACGGTCTGATGGCCGAGCTCGGCGGCCAGGAGCTCTCCGGTGTCGGCTTCGGCCTCGGCGTGGACCGCACCCTGCTGGCCTGCCAGGCCGAGGGCCTCACCGTGGGCGACCCGGCGCGCTGCGATGTCTACTGCGTGCCGATGGGCGAGACCGCCAAGCGCCGGCTCGTCGCGGCGGCGGGTGGCCTGCGGGCCGCCGGGGTCCGCGTCGACGTCGCGTACGGCGGCAAGGGCCTCAAGGGCGCGATGAAGGCCGCTGACCGCTCCGGTGCGCGGTTCGCGCTGGTGCTGGGCGAGCGCGACCTCGAAGCCGGGACCGCGCAGCTCAAGGAGCTGGCCAGCGGTGAGCAGCGCGCGGTGGCGCTGGAGAGCCTGGTCGACGACGTGCGCGCCGCTGCGGCGGAGCCGTTCGGTGGGTGACGCCGAGGCGATCTCGCTCGACCTCCTGGACCGCAAGACGGTCCGGACCCGAGCGCGCAACACCACGATCGCGGCCGTCCTCGTGGCGGCCGCGTTCGGCGGTGTCGTGGGCCTGTTCGCGGGTGTCGAGGGGTTCGCGATCGCGGCGGCGATCGTGGGGATCCCGTTGCTGCTGCTGGCCCTCACCGAGTCGCGCAAGACCCTGACGCTGCGCGACGGCCAGGTGATCGCCCGCGCGCTGGGCACTCGCGTGGTCTCGGTGCGCGAGGCCGACCGGCTCGAGCTGTTCATCACCGACCTGCGCGGGGCGCGCACGGTGAACCTGCTGGTCGCCGGGCCGCCCAAGGGCAGGGCGATCAGCGTCTCGCTGGCCATGTACGCCGGCACCGGCGGCCGCGAGCTGGGGATTTACGCGCTGCGGAAGCTGGCGGACACGCTCGCGAGCAACGCGGACACCCGGGCCCTGGTGCTCTCGCAGCTGATCGTCGAGCAGTTGCGCTCGGAGGCCCGCGGGGACGCGGCGCCGCAGCGCCCGCTGTACGTGCTGGCCTCGGCGGCACCGCCGGGGCGCATGGCGCAGCGCCTCAACTCCGACGCGGTGTCGAGGTTCGTCGCGGAACTGGGGCGCTGACTCAGCGCCGGGTTGCGGTGGAGTCGCCGGGGCGGTTCGGCGGTCGCCTGCGCACGGTCGCTGTTCCGGCGCTGGTGGCCGCCGCCTTCCCGACCCGGTCCGCCACTGATTTCCGCGGTGCTGTTCCCGCTGGCTCCCGGACGGCCACCGCGGCGGCGATCGCCGTGGTGATCGGTACCGCCGCGACCAGGCCGATGCTGCCCACCAGGGTCCGCACGACTTCCTGCGCCACGGCCTGGGAGCTGACGATCTCGCCGAAGCTCCGCCCGGAGAGCGTGTAGGCGATCAGCATCGGCAATGCGGCGCCTGCGTAGGCCAGGACCAGCGTGTTCACCGCGGAGGAGACGTGGTCGCGGCCGACCTGCAGACCGGAGGAGTACAGCTCCCGCCAGGTCAGCGACGGGTTGGCCTTGCGCAGCTCCCACACCGCGCTGGTCTGGGTCACCGTGACGTCGTCGAGCACGCCCAGCGCGCCGATCACGACCCCGGCCAGCAGCAGTCCGCGCGCATCGATCGGCGTGCCGAGCAGACCCATCAGGCTCGAGGTGTCCTCGTCCAGCCCGGTGAGGCTGGTGGCCGCCGCGAACACCGAGCTGAGCACGCCGATCAGCGCCAGGCTCAGCATGGTGCCGAGCACGGCGGTGGAGGTCCGCGCGGAGAAGCCGTGGGTGAGGTAGAGCGCGATGAACATGATCAGCCCGGCTCCGACGACCGCCACCAGCAGCGGATCCTCCCCGGCCAGCACGGCGGGCAGCACGAACCCGATCAGCACCACGAAGCTCAACCCGAGCGCGATCAGCGCGGCGAACCCCTGCCACCGGCCGAGCACCAGCACCGCCGCGGCGAACACCAGCGCCAGCACCAGCAGCGGAGTGCCGCGCTGGAAGTCGACGACCTGGTAGGAGCTCGGGTCCTGGGCGTTGGCCCCGGAGTAGCTGAGCACGACGGCGTCACCGACGGCGAACCGCGGGCTGCCGGGATCGGTGGGGACGACCTGCTTGATGCTCTCCCCGGGCCGCGGCCCGTCCTGCATCCGCACGTCGAGGATCACGCACCCGCCCTGCCCCGGCGCGTCCTCGGTGCACGGACCTGAAACGGCGGAGACGACCTCGCCGTTCACCGGATGCTGCCCGAACCCGAGATCGGCACCGCTGCGCTCTTCGTGCCCGAAGGGGTAGAGCAGCAGCACGCCGACGACCGCGGCCAGCGCGAAGGGCACCAGTGCGATCGCCAGCACGCGCTTGACCTGCTTCGACGCCGGCTCGGCCGGTCCGTGGCCGTGACCGTGACCGTGGCCGTGCCCGGTGGCGGGCGGCGGAGCGCTCGGACGCCGGTCCGGGCTGTTCGGGCGGCGGTGGCGGGCGCGGTGGTCGCCACCGGGAGGGGGCGGCTCAGCAGCAGGAGGGCGCTCGGTCACCGGG
>NZ_JAQGLA010000045.1 GCF_027853915.1 Saccharopolyspora oryzae | reverse complement strand
TCGGGGCCGCGTCGGAGCTCGGGAGGTAGCGGATGCCCGGGTACGGGTGGCTGTACTCGGTGCCTGCCGCGGTGACTCCCACGGCCTCGCCGGTGGCGATCACGGTCAGCCACTCGTCGACGTTGGCGACGTCGCAGGTGCGAGGCCGGTGGTCCGGCGGCCACAGCGCGGTGCTGGTGGTCGAAGCCGTCGTGCACAGGGCGACCGGCCGGTCCGCGAGGTCGCCCAGCTCGACGGATTCCGCGGTGGCCAGCGCGTCGTCGGCCGCGACTGCGGCCAGGCGGCGTTCCCGGAAGAGCGGGAGCGCGTGGAACTCCGGGCCGACCGGTGGCCGGGTTCGCAGGAATGCGACGTCGATCTCCGCCCGGCGCAGCGCGGCTTCCGGGTCGTCGCGGCGGTAGGCCCGGGCAGGGGTGTCCGGATGCTCATCGCGCCACTCCTGGAGCAGCGGGATCGTGAACGCACCGAGCGTCGCCCAGGCGAAACCGACGCGCAGCGGGCGGGGCCCTGCCTTGGCCTCGGTCAGGGCGTCGTCCAGCTGGTTCAGCAGCCGGTGGGACCGCTCCCACAACCGATGTCCTGCTTCGGTGAGCGCGAGGTGGCGGGTCGTGCGGTCGACGAGGCGGACGCCGAGCCTGCTCTCCAGCTGTTCGAGGGTGCGCGACAGCGCGGGTTGGGTCACGTGGAGGACCGCCGCGGCGCCGGTGATGGTGCCTTCGTCCCCGATCGCGGCCAGGGCTCTGAGGTGCCGCAACTCCACATTCATGACCGCTGATTATGAACCCCTCCCGAAGAGCATTTCCCTCCCGCCGGACGCGGCCATAGCGTCGATCGCATGCGAATTCTCCTCATCGGGGCGGCGGGCAGGCTCGGAACCGCGGTCGGCGGAGCGCTGGCCGACCGCGGCCACGACGTGCTCGCCGTCGGGCGCACCAGCGGCGACCTGCGCTTCGACATCGCCGACCCAGCCCAGATCACCGAGCTGTACGAGCGGGTCGGGAAGGTGGACGCGGTGGCCAGCGCGGCGGGCGATGTGCCGTACAAGCCGGTCGCCGACATGACGCCCGACGACTACGAGTCCGCGTTCCGCGGCAAGGTGCTCAGCCAGGTCGAACTCGTCCGCCAGGGGCTCGCGAACGTCGCCGAGCGGGGCTCGTTCACGCTCGTCACCGGCGTGCTGTCGCGGGAGCCGATTCCGACCGGCAGCGCCGCGTCGATGGCCAACGGGGCGCTGGACGCCTTCGTGCGCGCTGCGGCGATCGAGATCGCTCCGCAGCGCATCAACGCGGTCAGCGCGACGGTCTTCACCGAAAGCCTCGAGGAGTACGGCGACTTCTTCCCCGGCATCCGCCCGGTCGACGTCGCCGACGTCGCCCAGGCCTACGTCCGCTCCGTCGAAGGCGGCCAAACCGGCCAGGTGTACACCCTCGACTGATCTCCGGACGCGGAACAGTCCACATCGGAGCGCGGAGATCCCTGCGGGCCAGGCCTCCTCGAAGGCCTGGTCCGCAGGCGTCGGCTTTCACCAGGAGCTGGACGGCTGTCCCAGCGATCAGGCCGAGTTGTTCGCGTGCTGCTCGTCCAGCCGGCGGAGTTCGCGGACGCTGTCGGCGAGGGTTCGGTCGCCGAGGGAGGCGAGCACCGCTTCTTCCGCTTCGGCGGTGAGCGCGGCGAAGTAGTCGCTCGCGTGCGCGCTGACCAGGCAGGCATCCTGCTCACCGGCCGGCGAGCAGGCCCACAGGGGTTTGTCGCCGACCGCGCAGCGGTAGATCTCCGCCAACGTGATGGTCTCCGCGGGCCTGCCCAACCTCGCTCCTCCGGCGCGGCCCTTCGCGCACACGACGAGTCCGGCGTTGACCAGCGGGACCAGGAGCTTGCGGACCAGGCTCGGGTTGGTGTTCAGATTGCGGGCCAGCTGGGCCGAGCTCTGCGCGGTGGCCTCGTCCGCGTCGGAGAGCGCGAGGAGCAGCATCACCTTCAGCGCACGGGAGAACCGGATGTCCAACACGGTCTCCACCTCCGCCCCCAGATCGGCACCGATCCTACCGGGCCAAGAATAGCAACTCTCACAGTTGCACTTGACCTCGCGAACTGTACTCTTGACTTGAACATTTTCCTCGGCGCAGGAGACCGTCACAGTGAGCACCCGCGCAGCTCAGCTGCTGTCCCGCCCGTTCACGCTGGGGTCGGCGACGCTGCCGAACCGCATCGTCATGGCCCCGATGACCCGCCAGCACTCCCCGGGCGGCATCCCCGGCGAGGACGTGGCCGCCTACTACGCCCGCCGCGCCGCAGCAGGCACCGGCCTGATCATCACCGAGGGAACCACCGTCGATCACCCGTCCGCCGGGTTCAGCGACGGCGTCCCCCGCTTCCACGGCGAGGAGCAGCTCGCCGGCTGGTCCCGAGTTGTGCAGGCGGTGCACGCGCAGGGCGGCAAGATCATGCCCCAGCTCTGGCACGTCGGCATCCAGCGCCCGGCCGGGGCCCCGCCGTTCACCTCGGCGCCCTCCGTCGGGCCGTCCGGGATCGCGCTGGACGGCACGCCCGGCGCCGGCGCGGCGATGACCCTCACCGACATCGACGACGTCGTCCGCGCTTTCGCCGACGCCGCGCAGGCTGCCGAGCGCATCGGCTTCGACGGCGTGGAGCTGCACGGCGCGCACGGCTACCTCATCGACCAGTTCCTGTGGGAGCGCACCAACCAGCGCACCGACGCCTACAGCGGTGATCCGGTCTCCCGCACCAAGTTCGCCGCGGACGTCGTGGCCGCCATCCGGGAGAAGGTCGCCCCGGACTTCCCCGTCGTGCTGCGCTTCTCCCAGTGGAAGTCCGACAACTACGACGTCCGCCTGGCCGAGGACCCCGGCGAGTTGGAAGCCGTGCTCACCCCGCTGGCGGATGCCGGCGTCGACGCCTTCCACGCCTCCGGCCGCCGCTACTGGCAGCCGGAGTTCCCCGACTCCGGTTCCGAGCTCAACATCGCGGGCTGGACGAAGAAGGTCACCGGCAAGCCGGTCATCACCGTCGGCTCGGTCGGCCTGAACAAGGTCTTCGAACCGGGCTCGCTCACCGGGGCGGGCGCGGCCGTGGACAACGTGGACCGGCTCCTCGACCGCCTGGAGCAGGACGAGTTCGACCTCGTCGCGGTCGGCCGCGGCCTCCTCGCCGACCCCGAGTGGGCGGACAAGGTCCTCAACGACCGCTTGGCCGACCTCACCCCGTACAGCAAGGCCGCGATCGAAACCCTGCACTGACCCGATGGCCGGCCCACATCACGCCACTGACCCACCAGGTCCAGCGGCGCGATGTGGGCCTTGCGGCTCGTTCCACAGGCGCCCGGGTGAGAGCTCGACATCGAGCTCCGGATCGCTGAAACCGCCGGTGCGGCACCACAATCCCGTCTCGGGATCGCAGTAGTACCCGTCCCGCCGCAACGGGATCACCGCGAGACCGCCTCCGTTCGCGCTGGGATCGTGCGCGACGATGGCGCCCTTGATGTCGAGCAGCTCCCTCGGCGCGCCTTCCAGATCGGCGATGACGGCGAACAGCCGCTCGTCCGCCCACCTGCGGGAATCGCTGCGGATCGGGGATCGGTCGGAATGCGTCAGGACTTCTCCGGTACCGGGCTTGTACTCCCACGCCGTTGCCCGGAGGTCGCCCAGCGCGGGCCCGTTGGGCCGCCGGTCGGTGTGCGCCTGCTCAGCCAGCACGGCTCCGTCCCACGAGAACTCGACCTGCTCGGCAACGCCGCGTCCGTCCGGAGTCATCCGCTGCTTGGCGACCCGACGGCCGAGCGCGTCGTAGCGGTACTGCCAGCGGGTCCCGTCAGGCGTCGTCACCCCGACCAGCCTTCCTTCGTCATCCCAGGCGTAGCGCCAGGTGCCGCGAGGATCCCGGCTGAGCACGCGGCGTCCTCGGTCGTCGTGCTCGACTTGCCGAGGCCTGCTGCCAGGAGCGCTGGTCTGCGGGAAGATTCCACCTGAGCTCCCGACCGAACCGTCGTACGCGAGACCGCCTTCCCCCAGCGGTTCTGCGTTCCCCACGGCCTCGCGACGGTGCTGCTGGTCACCGATCACCTGCGCTGTCGCTCGACCGCGGACGTCGCGTTCCCAGGTCAGCACGACTTCGCCACCGAGCGTGCGCTGGAGCTCCCGCCCCGCGGCGTCGTGGACGAACCGCAACGTGCGCCCCGCAGTGCGCATCGCGACTGGCCGATCAGCGGCGTCGTACACCCAAGTGCTCTCCGCGTTCGACGGAGTTCGGCGACGGACACGTCGGCCCAGGGCGTCGTAGGCCGAGGTCACGGAACGGCCGTTGGTCGTGTCGGTCAGGAGCCGGCCGACTCGGTCGTAGCTGAACCCGGTCTGGGTGTCGCCGTCCATGGCAGCGACGAGCCGACCGACCGCGTCGTAGTTGAAGGTCGCGATGGCCTCACCGCAGCGCCGTTCGATCACGTTGCCCTGCACGTCGCGGACCAGACGCAGCTCGACGCCGCCGGGCAGCAACCCTCCTACGAGCTGCCCAGCCGCGTCGTAGCGGTAGGCGTTCACGCGGCCGTCCTCGTCGGTCTCGCGCGCCAGGAGACCGCGGGGGTCGTATTCGTACCGACGGGTCGAACCAGGTCCCCGAACAGCTTGGACCAGGCGCATCTCGGTGTCGTAGGTGCATTCGACCTGACCACCGTCCGGCTGGGCCACCGTGACGAGTCGGCCGGACTGTCCACTCGCGACGGAGCCGGACCGCAGCCGGCCGATCGAGGTGGCCCCGTTCCGCTCGACGTGCTCAACTGCTCCGTCGGGAGCCGTCTCACCACGGGTGTGGTGCGCCACCCCGGTCGGGTCCGTCATCACCGACACCTGTCCGAAGGCATCGCGCTCGTAGCACGTCACATTGCCGAGCGCATCGGTCACGGCGATCGGCAGTCCGGCAGCATTCAGCGTGAAGCTGCGCGTTTTGCCGAGCGCATCGGTGATAGCGGTGACGTGCCCGCGGTCGTTGCGGGTGTACGTCGTGGCCGCGCCCATGGCGTCGACCTCGCGGATCAGGTTTCCGCACTCGTCGTAAGACCACCGGTGCACAGCGCCATCGGGGCGGACGACTCCGGTGACCAGTCCTCGTTCGTCGTACTGCCAGCTGGTGCGGGCTCCGTCGGGACGGATGGTGGAGGTCCGGTTTCCCGCTTCGTCGTAGGTGTGCCGGGTGGTGCGGCCCAGCGGGTCCGTCGTGGATCGCAGGTACCCGCGCGGGTCGTGGTCGAAGGTCGATTCGGCGCCGAGCGGGTCGACCACGCTCTCCACTCGTCCATCGACGTTGATTCCGTACGCCGTGCTGAACCCCGCTGAGTCAGTGACTCGCCTGCGCCGGCCCTGGTATTCGATGTCGCCGTTGAGGATCCCATCGACGCCGGTCGTGCGGACGCAGCGTCCCGCTTCGTCGTAGGTGTAGCGGAACCAGTCCCCGCTGCGGTCGGTGATTCCCGAGATCCGGTCGCCGTCGTGCTCGAAAGTCAGCTGCGAACCGTCCGGCCCCGCCACTGCGACCAATCGGCCCTCGTCGTAGGTGTAGGTCTTCAGCAGGTCGTCGTGTTCCGATCCGCACAGGTGCACCGCCGTGACCAGGCCATCCACCGTGTCGAACCGGAGCCGGTAGCCACCGCTGTGCTGCACCGCGATCGGCGCGCCGGCTTCGTCCCGGAGGAACTCGATCTGATTCCCGCTGCGATCGATGATCGCGGTGAGCAGCCGTTCATCGCCGGTCGAACCGAAGTGGAGGGTCAGCTGACCGTCGGCGATGGTGAAGGCGCCGTCTTCCGCGAGGGCGAGCTGGCGCCCGCCGCCGCGCACGGGCCGCACCGACGTTCCAGCCTCCGGAATCGGGAAATCGACGATGGTGGTGTCCTCGGCGATGAAGCGAACCGTCTCGTGATCGATGATCAACCGCTGGTCCACAGTGGAGGCCCAACCGGCGCCGAACGCCCTGCCCGACTGGTAGGAGGACACATGCGTTCGCCGGAGGACCAGTGGCAGGAACCCCGCGAGCTCGGCGTCGACGTGCTCCACGACGACCCGACCGCTGGCGACGTCAACCCCGTTTCGCACCAGCGTCATCGCCGATGGCGCGCGGTCGTGCTCCGCCGCATCGCCGGTCGGGTACCGCGGGATGGTGATCTGCAATCTCGCGCCATCTGGCAGCGCAGCGGCCTGTTCCGCGATCGGCCCGCGGATCCGCATGCATTCGGCGGCGTCCTTGGCGGTCAGGTTCGCGTAGTCGTAACCACCGCCGAGCACGAAGAACCGCCGCGGAATCAAGCGCTGATCGGGCGGCAGTGCCCCGTTCTCGTCCTGCCAACGTGTCGCGAAGGTGCGGCACCCGTTCTGGTCGGGATCGCTCAGCAACCAACGCGCCCAGTCCTCAAGGGACGATCCGAGCTCCGTGATGCGCGCGGTCTCCGGATCGAAGGTCACGACGCTGCGACGGTCCTGCACGGCGAACTGCACGCCGAACAGGTCCTGGCCGAAGCAGAAGAGCCCGTCGGCCAGACCGCCGTAGGCATCCTTCCAAGTGCGGCTCCGGTTCCACCCGCCCAGCTCGGGGCCGATACCGGGATCTCCGGCACGAAAAACCTGAACACCGGCGTTGAACGCGAAAAAGCCGTTCCGCAGGCTCAGCAAGGCGGCCAACTCGACCAGCGGGCCTTCCTCCGCATCCAGTTCGACTTCCCTGGCCAACCCGGCCGGGCCACGCGAGCGGTCGAGCAGCAACTCCAGCGCCGACGTCATGCCACTCCGGGGATCTGCGAGATGTCCACCTGCCGGAACACCGCCTCCCGGATCTCCGGCGTCACAGCCGGACGAAGCCGAGGTTGGATCACCAGGTTGGTGGGAACGACGTCCCACACCTCGAACGGATGCCAATCGGGAACGACGTGCAGGATCAAGTCGCTGGCCAGCTCTACCTCGCCGTCCTCAACCATGTGCCCCGCCATCCAGGTAGCTTCCGCCCACCTGGTGGGGAACTCACCAGATTCGTCCAACAGCCTTCGCGCCACCGGATACTGACGACAGTGGTGGGCACCGCTGTACAGCCGGAACCGCTCGGCGTCGTCCAAGCTGCCCAGATCCCGCTCGGACAACGCCTGCGGGATCCTCTTCAACGGCTTCGATGGGTAGACCCACTCGAATCCCCCGAAAAGTCCTACGGCGTCATAAGGACGGCCATAGTTCTCCGCTAGCCATCCAAGATGTTTACCCAGCACGGTGTCATCGGGAATGACGTCAAGCAAACCAGCAAGGAATCCAACTGGATCAAGCCCGTCCACAACCGATCCAACCACCAGAGCCTCATCGAAAGGGACTCTCTGCACGAACAACTCGCCCGGGCAGGCCGCGAAGTCCCTGATGGTCACCTCAGCAAGACGCCGCGCATCCGAACCCCGGTCGTACCACCACAGCAACTCGATAGCCGCTGCAGCAGCAGGCCAAACCAGATCGGCCGACCGGTCACGCCTCGCAGCCACCTCGAGCAGCCGATCCAGCTCCGTCACCAACCGACCTCACTCCTCAGCCAACCATGATCTTGACCCTGTCACCGTTCTCCAAACCCCTCATTTGATTCCCCATCGACGAGCCAGCTCCTCGGTTGTCACTCGCCGGGATGTACTTCACGCTGGCTCCGTTCCCGCCCTCCGCGAAGACGGCAGGAGGGTATTCGTCCCGGTCAAGTCCTTCCTTCCCCCTACCTGGAATGCCACGAAGAGCTTCCCTGCGGTTGATATCGGCGCCGGCTCGCTCAATCGTGAGCTCGGAAGGCTTCGGCTCTGAAGGCACTTTCCGTCGTCCATCCGATAACAGACCGTCTTGTGCCTCTTCGATGTGCTGGGCCGATTCGGGGTAGCGGTCCTCGTCGACGATGACGTACTGGGGAAGATCGGCCTCTTCGGGCTCGGCGCCCAGGGCGGTGGCGTATTCGTCGGCCTTCTCCCGCAGGTGCTCCGCGCTCGTGCGGGCGTCTTCGGCTACCTGCTGGCCGTAGTCGTGGGTGGTCTCGACGAACTCTTCACCGCGCCGGTCCCCCATCTCGTTGATCACGTCGCCGTAGAGCTCGAGCGTCTCGTTGCCGAGCAGCTCGCCGGCGCCGCTGACCGCGCCACCCAGGACATCGCCGCCGACGTCGCTGGCCCACCCGCCGAGCAGGCCGGCGCCTTCGATGGCCAGCCCGCCGACCGCGCCTATCGCCTGGTCGACGTCCGCAGCCTTGTTCAGGCCGTAGTGGACGATGTTTCCCGGTATGTCCCCGACAGTTTCGGCGAAGTCCTCCAGCGCATCACCGATCTGCTCCAGCAGGGACGGTTCTTCCGGCGCGGGTTGCTGAGCCCGGATCAGCGCAGCAGCCGCCAGGTCTCCACTCGTGCTGACCTCGCCGCGCGCGGCTTGCAAGACCGCGCTCGCCTGCTCGCGCATCGGCGCTCCGGGGTCGGAGAACGGTTCGGCTGCAGCTCCTCCAGCTGCAGCCTGCACCGCTTGCCGATGGTGCTGTTCGGCCTGCTTGGTCGCAGCTTCGCCCTGCTCCCAGAGGCGAATCGCTTCCGCCGCTTCCCCCTGGGCCCGTTGCAAGCAGTCGGCGTACTCGCCGATCGCTTCCGCGGCGGCGTTGAACGCGTCACCGCTGGCGATCCAGCGGGTCGGCTCGCCGTCGAAGTAGTCGTGGAACCGATCGGCAGCTTCGCCCGTCCACCCTCCGGTGTCGAGGTCCTGCAGGCCTTCCCCGATGCGCACCAGGTTCTCGCCATAAGCGAGGAGGCTTTGCCGGGAGGCCCTGATCTGGTCGGCATCACCGGGGACCAACGCCTTCGGGTCGGTCGTCGCGCCGAGCTCAGACATCGCGGGGAGCAGCGCCGAACGCGTCGAGGATCGCTTGCAGGTCCCGCATCACCTGCTGGTCCACTTCGAGGTAGTTGCCCGCGGTGTCGATCAATCGCCGGGACAGCTCGTTGCCGTCCTCGGTGAGGTAACCGAGTCCGAGTCGCCATCGGTCGGTGAACGACGCGTAGGCCTCGGACAGCGTTCCGTGCCCCAGCGCGTCCGGTGCGCAGTCGATGTTGTCGCCCCGGACCTCGTCCATCATGGCCAGCAGGTCGGCCAACCCGAGGCCGGCGTCCTTGAGCGCGTCGATGTCGACGGAGAACCCGTCCGCGGCCACCTGCTGCCTCCCCCGACCGAAGCACTTACGAGGCGGCAGCCTACGGAACGTGCGTTTTCGGGAGGGCAGAACCTGCCAGGTTCACCCGTTCAGCCCATATCGCCCCTCGTCGGGTCTCCCGACTTGGGGCTCTCGAGGACAAATCGGAGTCCTATGTGGACAGCCCTGGTGCGACTCCGCAGCGAGGTCAGTCGTCGTCCCACTTCTCGTCTTCGGCGTCCGCGCGGCGGGTTCTCTCTGCTGCTATTTCCAAGGCCCTTCGGGCTGTTTCCTCATCGGGGTACGGGCCGAGGAGGTCGGCGGCGCGAGCTCGGTCGTGGTGCTCGACCTGGTGGGTGCGCAGGTTGAAGTACCAGCCCGGGTCCGGGTTCGGGTCTTCGGTCATGGTTGCTCCTCGGCGGGTTCAGCTGGCCAGTTCGATGGCTGCTTCGGGGCTGTGCAGCTGGAAGGCGAAGCTCTCCTCCAGGTACAGCTCGATCGACGTCGCGTCGTGGCCGAGGTAGCCGATCGACAGGTCGCGGCCGAGGACCAGTTCGCTGTCACCGCCGCGGGTCGACACCAGCATGCCCCCGTCCAGGGCCGGTGACCACAGGACGTCGCCACCGACGACGCGTGAAAGCTCCTCGACCGCGAGCCGTCCGCCGACCACCGCACCGCTGACCGCGGTGTGCAGGTCCGGGCTCAGCAGCAACGCGCAGGGACCGCCGACCCCCGCCGAGCGCAGCGCCGTCCGTGCTTGCGCCACCGCTTCCGGGATGGCCGAGACGTCCGATGGCAGGGCGATGACCTCGTGGGACGAGCCGCTGCGCAGACCGTCGGTGCCGGCGGACGGCAAGCCGTCGAAGATGGCGCTGTCCTCGGCCAGGGCGATCTGCTGCGCGGCGATGACCGCAGGTGACCAGTCGGCGTCCTGAGCTCCTCGCTCCACCGAATCGACCGCTTCGCGCGAGACCCGGAACGGCATCCGCAGTTCGACGACCGGCCGGGCCGCGCGGACCCGCATCTGCACGCCTGCCGCCGCGGTGGTGGGCTCGCCGAGGTGACCGGTGCCCACCGCGGCCAGACCGGGGCCCTTCGGGTCCGGCACGTCCACGACCCGGCGGGCGCCGGCGTTGAGCACGAACACCTCGCGGACCTGGTCCTCCAGCTCCTGCCAGGCCGCCTCCGAGATCGGGGCCAGCTCGCGGTGCAGGTTGTTCATGGCTGTCGTCCCTTCAGGCTGCCGATCCGCAACGACGCATCGGCCTCGGCCGCGCGTCCCAGTTCCGGCGGGGGTGGCTGGTCGTCGAGGAAGTCCGCGGTGGGCACGATGAACAGCGATCCGGTCATCGCCGTCGAGAAGTCCAGGATCCGGTCGTGGCTCGCCTCGCCGGTGCCGGTGAACATCCGCTCCAGCATCAGCTCGATCACCGCCGGATCGTTGGCGTAGCCGATGAAGTAGGTGCCGAACTCGCCGTCGCCGAGGGTGCCGAACGGCATGTTGTCGCGCACGATCTGCCGCTCGGTGCCGTCCGCCTCGGTGATCGTGTTGACCGCGACGTGCGAGTCCGGCGGTTTGACGTCGTCGTCCAGCTCGATGTCGTCGAGCTTCGTGCGGCCGATGATCCGCTCCTGCTCCTCGACCGGCAGCGCATTCCAGGACTCCGTGTCGTGCAAGTACTTCTGCACGATCACGTAGCTGGCGCCCTCGAACGGAGCGTCCTGCTCGGCGGTGACCGTCACCGCTCTGCGCGCCGCGTTGCCCTCCGGGTTCTCCGTGCCGTCGACGAAGCCGAGCAGGTCGCGCTGGTCCCAGTACTTGAAGCCGTGCACCTCGTCGACCACCGAGACCGCGCTGCCCAGCCGGGTCAGGATCTGCGTGGCGAGCTCGAAGCACAGGAACATCTGCCGGGCCCGGATGTGCAGCAGGACGTCGCCCGGGGTGGACACCGCCCGGTGGCGCGGTCCGGCGTACTCGGGCAGCACGTGCAGATCGGCCGGGCGAGGTCCGGAGTACAGGCGGTCCCAGGCCGTCGAGCCGATGCCCGCCACGCAGGCCAGGCCGCCTTCGGGGTAGCGGAAGCCCACCGCGCGCTGCAGTCCGGCCAGGTCTCCGAGCAGATCCCGCACCGCTGGTTCGCCGCCGCCGTTGATCGTCAGCACCAGGAAGATCGCCGAGCCGGTCAGCGGGGTCAGCACCGGTTGCGGTTCCGGTCGATCATCAGGCGGGTTCGCCACGCCGGTCCTCCAGAACGTCGTCGCACCGCACGCACGTGGTCGCGATTCACCGGAACCAGCGTCGTTCCGGATCTCCGCGGCAGAGCATGCAGGACTCCTAGACGGTCGGCAACAGCACGTCGCGACCTCTGGAGTTGATTTTGGCGCGCGGCAGCGCACGCCGTCCAAGACGCGGTTCCGACCGCTCGATAGGCGGTGCCGATCTCAGCTGGGACGAGGACCGCTGCTCAGCGCATCGCCGATGGGGGTGTTCCGCGCGATCTGGACCAGCGCGCGCGTCAGGACCGAACCGGGCTCCACAGCGCTGGTGACGAGGGCGATCTCCGCGGTGACCGACGGGTCGCGCAGCTCCAGCACGCGGGCGCCGGGTGGTGGCCGCAGGGTCCTGATCCAGGTCTGCGGGACGATGCTCGCCCACCGCCCGGTGCCGACGTGCGCGAGCAGCGCCACCACTGAGTCGGCCTCCAGCTGCGGGGTGACCGCCAGGTCCTGGGCGGCCAGCGCGTCGTCGATCAGCTGGCGCCCGCGCATCCCCCTGGTGAGCAAGCACATCGGCAGTTCCAGCGCGTCGGCCCAGCTGATGGCCTCCGACCGGCCGGTGAGCAGCTCGCTGCTGGCGATGAGCACGTGCTGCTCCTCGTACAGCGGGGTAATAACGAGGTCGCCGGTGTTCAGCCCGTAGGGGTAGATGACGCCCGCGTCCAGCTCGAACCGGCGGATCCGGTCGACGATCTCCGACGACCGCAGGCTCGTCTCCAACTGCACGCGCACCAGCGGGTGCTCGGCGCAGAAGGGGTCGGTCAGCAGCGCGACCGTGCTCGCCGCCGCGGGGATCACGCCCAGCCGGAGCTCGCCGGTGAGACCGGTCTGCAGCGCCGTGACCTCCTGCTTGAGCGCATCGTGGTCGGCCAGGATGCGCCGCGCCCACAGCACCAGCCGCTCGCCTTCGGGGGTGAGGCCTTCGAAGCTGCGCCCGCGCCGGACCAGCGGCACCTTCAGCTCCTGCTCGAGCTTCCTGATGGCCTCCGACAGCGCGGGCTGCGAGACGTAGCAGGCGGCCGCGGCGCGCGCGAAGTGCCGCTCGCGGGCGAGCGCCACGAAGTACTCGAGCTGGCGGAAGAGCATGCCCCATTCGACCACGCCCGCTCTCCGCCGTCCGACAGCCGCACCGCGATCGAGCTCGGCTGATAAGCGCGGCCTACCGGATCGTCGACGTTTCCGCTTGGACCTGACCCCCGAGCACCGACCAGACTCACCGGCAGGAGGTGGGCACCGACCGCGGCAACGACGCCGTCCGCTGGTGCCGCGGACGACGATCGGAGGTTCCCTTGCTGCGGGCTCAGCTCCGGTCGCTCGCCCGGCTCGGCCCGGCCGAGGACGACCACCGGCACGCGTGCCGGGTCGCCGTCGGGCTGTTCGGCCCCGGGCTCGTCCTGCTCGCGGCCGGACGCCCCGATCTGATCATCTACGCCGCGTTCGGGTCCTTCACCGGCATGTACGGCCGGGCCGAGCCCCACCGGCTCCGCCTCGTGCACCAGGCCCAGGCCGGCGGTGTGCTGCTCAGCGGTGTGGGCACGGGCGTCCTGCTCTCCCACTCGCACGCTCCCCCGTGGGTCCTGGTGGTGACCCAGATCGGGTGCGCTTCGGTGTGGTCGCTGGTGTCGGACCGGCTCGGGCTCAGACCGGCCGGCCCGTTCTTCGGCATCTTCGCGCTGGGTGCCACCGCGTCGGTTCCCGCCGACCGGGTCGCCCCCTGGGCGGCCATCTCGATCTGCGCCGCGACCGTGCTCTTCTGCCTGCTCGTCAGCTCGGCGGGCGCGATCCGCTCCCGCGAGCGCTTCACCGGGCGCCAGGTCGAGCGCGGGCCCGGCTCGCTGGTCCACGCCGGCCGCTACGCGGTGGCTGTCTCCGCGGCGGGCGCGGGTGGGCTGGTCCTCGGGGTCGATCACGCGAACTGGGCCACGGCCTCCGCCGCCGTTCCGCTGGCGGTGATCGGCGTGCGGGATCGGCTGGCCCCCGGGATCCGGGACGTCACCCACCGCGGGATCCACCGCGTGCTGGGCACCCTCGCGGGACTCTCTCGGTCACCGCTGCGCTGCTGCTCCCCCACCTGTCCAACGTCCTGCTCGCCGTGTTCGTGATGGCCCTGCTGTTCCCCACCGAGCTCTTCATGGCCCGCCACTACGGGCTCGCGCTGGGCTTCTTCACCCCGCTGATCATGCTCATGACCGCTCTCGCCGCCCCGGCCGATCCGCTGGCGCTGCTCCGGGACCGCGCGATCGACACGCTGATCGGTGTCAGCGCCGGGATCGCGGCGGCGATCGTCGTCCGCAAGCGTCAGCCCGCGTCCAGCGGGGGTTGTCCTGCGTCGTAGATGAGCACCCCGCGCTCCCGGACCACGCGTGCTTCCGGGCTCGGGCGGTGCGGTCGCACCTTCCCGTCGTGCATCAGGTGGCCGACCTCCACCCCGCGCACCAGGGTCAGGAAATCGGCGATCATCTTGCGGTGGCAGCGCCACCACAACGACTCGGCGCACATCACCGCGTTCAGCTCCGCGGCCGCGTGGGCGAGCAGTTCGTCGATGCCGGCCTTGAACTCGGCGGAGCGCATGTGCTCGGCGTAGCCGCGGAACGCCTGGTTGCGCAATGCGGTGTCGGGGCCGTCCGGGTGCGCTCGGCGCCATCCACCGAGCCGCGATTCCCAGCGGTAGCCGATGTCCGCCTCGGGCAACCAGTGCGACATCGCCGCGCGGGTGGCGTCGGGGTTGTGGCGGCTGCCGGGTGCGGTGCGCACGTCGACCAACTGCCGGACATCGGCGCCGCGCAGCAACTCGGTCATCGTCGCCGCGCTGGCCGTGCCGTGGCCGAAGGTCAACACCCGCATCGGCGCGGTGCCGCTCGCTGATCCGTCCACTTCGGACTCCGGGCGGTCATGCCCGGTCTCCCGGGAATTCCAGGGAGAGGACCTGCGCCCGCACCTCCCCGTCCGGCGTCTGGTAGCTGATGGTGTCCCCAGCGCGGTGACCGGCCAGCGCCAGGCCCAGCGGGCTGTCGGTGGTCACCGCGACTTCGTGCTGACCGGACGCGATCTCCTCGGTGATCGCCACCGCCCGCACCGCCTGCTCGGTGCCGTCGTCGAACCGGAGGGTGGCCGTGGTGCCGTCCGGTACCTGCCCGGGAGCCCGCCCCGGGCCACCGGCGAGCAGGTCGGTCACCCTGCTGATCCGCTCGTCGATCGCGGCCAGGTCTTCCCCCCGACTCCAGGGCGTTGGCCTCGTCGGCGCGATCGCCGACGTCGCTCTCCTGGTCGCGCACCTCGGCGACCAGCGCTCGGCGTCGTTGCCGCAAGTCCGCCAGTTCCGCTTCCAGCTGGTCGCGGGCCTGCTCCGGCAACTGCCCACCGGGGTTCTCGACGCTCATCCCGACTCCTCCTCGAACCTGGTCGCGCTCCCGACATCCTGCGGGGTCCGCAGCCCCGAACGCAGCGCGTAGGACGCGGTCACCAGCTCGGCGAGCGACCGCGGATCGCTCAGCGGCCGACCGGTGAGCTCGTGGATCCGGCGCAACCGGTACCGGACGGTGTTGGGGTGGCAGTGCAGCGCACGAGCGGCGCTAGCGGTGGATCCGCCGTTGTCGAAGACGGCGTGCAAGGTGTCCAGGAGTCCGTCGCGATCGTCCGCTGGGAGGTCCAGCAGTCCACCGAGGACGTCCTCCGCGAGCCGCCGGCCCTCCTCGGGATCGCTGGCGACGAGCGCGGCCAGCGGGCTCGAGCTGAACACCCGCACACCGGCCTTCCCCGGTGGTAGCCCGGCCAGCGCCACCCGGGCGAAGTGCAGGGCGCGCGGCGCGTCGGCCAGCCGCTGGAAGAGCGGGCTCACCCCGGTGCGGGCGGAGGCGAGCTCGCGCAGGACCCGCAGCAAGGTGTCGTGCTGGTCCTCGCGCAGGGACGCGATGCCCGCTTGCACCGCCGGGGTGAGCTGCCAGGCCGACACGATGCCCAGCTCTGCCAGGGACCGCTCGACACCGACCAAGCTCTCCTCGGCCAGGGTTCGGGTCTCGGCGACGACGACCGCCAAGTTCGCGTCCGGGGCCAGGCCGAGCAGCTTTCCGGCTTCCCACGGGCCGTTCGGTACCGGTTGACCGGTGAGCAGCGCTTCGACCAGCGCCGAACGCCGCCGCTGCTGGGCGACCAGCAGTTCGGCGGTCGCGGCCCGGTACGCCTCGGTGAGCGCCAGCGCGTGCTCGTCGGTCAGCTCCCAGAGCCTGCTCGCTGCGTCGAGGAGCGCGTCCAGCGTCCCCGCTCGATCGTCGCGACGGGCGCGCGCGACGAGCAGGTCCCACAGCATCGCGTAGCCGATCCGGTAGACGCGCAGCACTTCCGGTAGCGGAGCCCCCTGGTGCGCGCGGGTCCTGCCGGTCTCCCGCGGCGCGTCCAGCTGGTCCGGTGCCAGCTGCTGCCCGACGAGCGCCCCGAGCATGAACCGCAGGTTCAGATCCACCGATCGGCACAGATCGGCAGCGGGGACGACGTCGTTCCCGCGGTACAGGTCGATGCGCTCGCGGACCGCCGCGCACACCTCGTCGATCAGTTCGGGGAGCTGCGCCTCGGCCCAACCGGCGAGCTCGTCGAGACCTTCACCCCTCACCGGGCGGACCACCTCGTTCTCGCTCGTGGGCGCGGTACGTGCGTTCCGGCCGAGGTCCGGTCTACTGGGGACTTCCGGAGCCGTCAAGGCCGACGCCCCACCGTTCCCGCAGGTTGTGCCCGGCACCAACATTTTCTGGAGCCGGGCACAACCGGCCTGGTGCCGACGGCGCCGCGGCCTCGTCTCGTTTGCCACCTCCCGGCCCCGGTGGTGGGATGCAGAGGTCGAGCGCAGGACGGCAGGAGCGTGGGATGAACGAGCACCAGGGCGCAGCGCGACCGGGCGACGGGGAGTCGCCGGAGTTCCGGCCCTACCACCACCCCGCCGCCGGGTGGGGCGCCGCCAAGAGCGTGACCGAGTTCCTGGTCCGCGAGCGCGAGCTGGTGACCGGGCCGCGCGCCATCATGCGCATGAACCACGAGAACGGCGGTTTCGACTGCCCGGGGTGCGCTTGGCCGGACGACACCAAGGGCCTGCACCTGGACATCTGCGAGAACGGCATCAAGCACGTCACCTGGGAGATGACCCGCAAGCGGGTCGGCAGGGAGTTCTTCGCCGCGCACACCGTCACCGAGCTGTCCGGGTGGAGCGACTTCGAGCTCGAGGACCAGGGCCGGCTGACCGAGCCCATGCGCTACGACCCGGACACCGACCGCTACGTGCCGATCTCCTGGCGGGACGCCTTCGCCCTCTTCGGCCGCGCGATGGCCGACCTCGACACCCCCGACCAGGCGTCCTTCTACACGTCCGGGCGCCTGGGCAACGAGGCGACCTTCCTCTACCAGCTGATGGCCCGGGAGTTCGGCACGAACAACCTGCCGGACTGCTCGAACATGTGCCACGAAGCCAGCGGCCGCGCCCTGCAGGCCGCGCTGGGCACCGGGAAGGGAACGGTCGACCTCAAGGACTGGGAGATGACCGACGCCCTGTTCATCCTCGGCGTCAACGCGGCGTCCAACGCTCCGCGGATGCTCACCTCGCTCGCCGAGGCCTACCGCAGGGGCGCGCAGATCGTGCACATCAACCCGCTGGTGGAGGCTGCCGCCACGCGCACGATCATCCCGCACGACTTCGCCCGCATGGCCACGTTCAAGTCCACCCGCACCAGCACCCTGAACGTCCAGCCGCGCATCGGCGGTGACATGGCGCTGGTCCGCGGCATGGCCAAGGCCGTGCTGGAGGAGGCGCGCACCAACCCGAAGGCGATCGACGCCGAGTTCGTCGAGCGCCACACCACCGGGTTCGACGAGTACCGCGCGCTGTGCGAAGCCACCGACTGGGCGGAGATCGAGCGCCAGTCCGGCGTCAGCCGCGCGGACATCGCCGCGGCGGCCCGCGTCTACAGCGAAGCCCACCGGAGCATCTTCAGCTGGTGCCTGGGCGTCACCCAGCACGAGCACGGCGTCGACACCGTCCGCGAGATCGTCAACCTGTTGCTGCTGCGCGGGAACCTCGGTCGGGAGGGCGCCGGACCGTCCCCGGTGCGCGGGCACAGCAACGTGCAGGGCAACCGGACCTGCGGCATCGACCACCGCCCGACCGAGGAGTTCCTGGACCGGCTCGCCGACGTCTGCGGGATCGAACCGCCCCGCGCGCACGGGCTGGACACGATCGGCACGATCGAGGCCATGCACCGGGGCGAGGTGAAGGTGTTCGTCGGCATGGGCGGCAACTTCGCCCTCGCCGCACCGGACACCCCCCACACGTTCGCCGCGCTGCAGAAGTGCGAGCTGACCGTGCAGGTCAGCACCAAGCTCAACCGCAGCCACCTGGTGCACGGCCGCCAGGCGCTGATCCTGCCCTGCCTCGGCCGCACCGAGAAGGACAACCAGCTGGGCGGGCTGCAGGAGACCTCCGTCGAGGACTCGATGAGCATGGTCCACCTGTCGCGCGGGATGAAGCGCCCCGCCTCACCGCACCTGCTCTCGGAACCGGCCATCATCGCCGGTCTGGCCCAAGCGGCGCTGCCGAACAGCTCGACCCCGTGGTCCCGCTACGTCGAGGACTACGACCGGATCCGCGACACCATGGCGCAGGTCCTCGACGGGTTCGAGGACTTCAACCGCCGGGTGCGGCTGCCGCTGGGATTCCGCATCCGGCAACCCGCCCGCGAACTGGTCTTCCACACCCCGTCCGGACGCGCGGAGTTCTCCACCGCGGCCCTGCCCGACGTCGTCCCGGACCCCGGGGTCCTGGCGCTGGGGACGATGCGCTCGCACGACCAGTGGAACACCACGATCTACTCCGACGACGACCGCTACCGCGGCATCAAGAACCTGCGCACGCTGATCTTCATGAACGCCGAGGACATGCGCGACCGGGGCATCGGCCAGTTCGACGCCGTCGACATCACCAGCACGGCCCGCGACGGCAGCACCCGGGCGCTGCGGCAGTACAAGGCGGTCCCCTACGACATCCCGCGCGGTTGCGCCGCCGGGTACATGCCCGAGATGAACGTCCTGTGCGCGATCGGCGACTACAGCACCCAGAGCGACCAGCCGATCATGAAGCACGTGAAGGTCACCGTCGAGCGGTCGGCCTGACTACCACGGGCGCGGTGCTTCGAGGACCTCGACGGTCGAGCCGGCGGGAAGGCCGCCGGGCGGGACCACGGCGAGGCCGTCCGAAAGCGCCAGCCCGCGCAACATCGCGGGACCGTCGAACGGCACGGCGGTTGCGGCGTTCTCGTGGAGCACCACCGGCAGCAGCCTGGTGCTGGTCGGATGTCCAGGCAGCTCTGCGGCGGTGGAGCACCGGCGGGACATCTCGTCGCGGCCGTTGAGGCGGCTCAGCAGCGGGTGGACCAAGGTCGCCGTTCCGGCGACGGCTGCCAGCGGATTGCCCGGCAGCCCCACGAGCCACCGGCTCCGCCCGTCCGCCGCCGGGAGTTCGGCGAGCAGCATGGGATGGCCGGGCCGCACGGCAACGGAGTCGACCAGGAGCCGCGCGCCGAGGTCGGCCAGCGCCCGGTGCACGAAGTCGACCGGACCGGCCGCGGTGCCGCCGGTGGTGATCACGACGTCGGCGGGTGAGCCGCTGATCGCGGCGCGCAGCAGCTCGAAGTCGTCGGCGATCCGGCGGCTGCCGATCAGCTCGCCATCGCAGCGCAACCAGGGATCCAGCAGTGGGGTCAGCGCGTCGCGGACGCGGCCGTCGCGGGGCAGGCCGGAGTCGAGCAGCTCGTCCCCCAGCACCAGCAGCTCCACCTCCGGGCGGCGGTGGACCGCGATCTGGTCGTACCCGGCGGCCGCGGCCAAGCCCAGCACAGCGGGCGTCGCGGTGGCGCCTGCCGCGATCAGCGGTTGTCCCTCGCGGCACTCCTGACCTCGCGGCCGGATGTCGCGACCCGCGGTCAGCCGGCTCGGCGCTCGGTCCAGCAGGACGCCGCCCGACGGATCGACCTGCCCGTGTTCGCGGCGCAGCACTGCCGTCGCACCTGGTGGGAGCTGCGCACCGGTGGCGATGCTCAACGCAGTGCCGGTGGCGAGCAGTTCGGCACGTCCACCCGCCAGCACTTCTCCGCGGCGCAGCCGCCACGGTCCCGGCCCCGCCACCGCCCAACCGTCCATTGCGGACGTGTCGAACGCGGGCAGGTCGGTGCGGGCCACCAGCGGTTCGGCCAGGACGTGGCCGAGCGCGTCGGGGATGTCCCTCGCAACGGGGGGAAGTGCGCGTCCGGCCGCACTGCGAGCTGCGCTCCGCGCCTGTTCCCAGGTCTGCACCGGCGGGGCGTGACTTCCCGCCGCGCTCGACGTGTCGCTGGTGCGTGTTGCCAGGGCCATCGGATTCCTCGCGCCGGGTCGTTGGTCGTGGTGGCGCGCTCCACAGAGGACTCGGTCAGCGCAGATCCACTCGCCACCAGCTTCCGCCCGGCTGGGCGCCTGGTCAAACGGGTTCTCCGACCCGCTGATAGGCAACGCCTCTCACCTGCGCATCCAGCGTGATGCTGGACACGCGGTGGCCGCTGCGCGCCGTTCGGTCGTCGGTAGATAACCAGCGCCTATCAAGTGATCGAGACCGCTTCTTTGACTTCTCCGGGGCGGAGGCAAAACGTGGGACGAGCGATGGCTCGCCGACTGCGCAAGCCGGTGCGCGGAGGACGAAGGGTGACGACAGCATGCGCGAGATCGACGGTTCCAGCGAGGAAGAGCTCTCGGTCACCCCGCCCAAGACCTGGGCCGCCGGCGTGCCCGCGGTGGCGCACGCGCTGGAGTACTCGCTCGAGCAGACCTCGCCGCGGCGCACGATGCTGACGCTGCTGAACGTCAACCAGGCCAAGGGGATCGACTGCCCCGGCTGCGCGTGGCCCGAACCGGGCCCGAAGCAGCGGCATCTCAACGAGTACTGCGAGAACGGCGCCAAGCACATCAACGACGAGGCGACCACGCGCCGGGTCACCGCCGAGTTCTTCCGCGAGCACCCCATCTCCGAGCTGGCCGAGAAGTCCGACCAGTGGCTCAACCACCGGGGCAGGCTCACCGAACCCGTGGTCAAGCGCCCCGGCTCGGACCACTACGAGCCGATCGGCTGGGACGCCGCGCTCGAGCTGCTGGCCACCGAGCTGAAAGCGCTCGACTCCCCGAACGAAGCCCTGTTCTACACCTCCGGGCGGCTCAACAACGAGGCCGCGTTCCTGCTCCAGCTGTTCGCGCGGGCCTTCGGCACCAACAACCTGCCCGACTGCTCGAACATGTGCCACGAGTCGAGCGGTTCGGCCATGCAGGAGGCTCTGGGCGTCGGCAAGGGCACCGTGAGCCTCGACGACATCCACGAATCCGACCTGGTCCTCGTCGTCGGCCAGAACCCCGGCACGAACCACCCGCGGATGCTGTCCGCCCTCGAGGAGACCAAGCGCAACGGCGGCCAGGTCGTGGCCGTCAACCCGCTGCCCGAGGCCGGGCTGTTCCGGTTCAAGAACCCGCAGAAGGTGCGCGGGGTCATCGGCCGCGGAACCGCCATCGCCGACCAGTTCCTGCAGATCCGGCCCGGCGGCGACCTCGCGCTGTTCAAGGCGCTGAACCGGTTGCTGCTCGAGGCCGAGGACGCCGCCCCGGCCACCGTGCTCGACCACGATTACATCCGGGCCAACACCAGCGGTTTCGCGGAGTTCGCCGAGCACGCCAGGGACATCTCGTGGGACGAGGTGCGCACCGCCACCGGGCTGACCCGCGAGGAGATCGAGGAGCTCCGCGACCGGGTGCTGGCCAGCAAGAGCGTCATCGTCTGCTGGGCGATGGGGTTGACGCAGCAGAAGCACGGCGTGCCCACCATCCGCGAGGTCATCAACTTCCTGCTGCTGCGCGGGAACTTCGGCAAGCCCGGCGCGGGCGCCTGCCCGGTGCGCGGGCACAGCAACGTGCAGGGCGACCGGACGATGGGCGTCTGGGAGCGGATGCCGCAGTCCTTCCTGGACGCGCTGGAGCGCGAGTTCGGGTTCACCCCGCCGACCGAGCACGGTTGGGACTCGGTGGATTCCATCCGGGCCATGCGCGAAGGCCGCGCCAAGTTCTTCCTCGGCGTCGCCGGGAACTTCGTGCGGGCCGCGCCGGACAGCGACATCACCGAGCAGGCGATGCGCCGCTGCCGGTTGACCGCGCACATCTCGACCAAGCTGAACCGCTCGCACACCGTGTGCGGCGAAACGGCCCTGATCCTGCCGACGCTCGGGCGCAGCGACCGCGACGTCCAGGCCGGCGGCGAGCAGTTCATCACCGTCGAGGACTCGATGAGCTCCGTGCACGCCTCCCGCGGTCGCCTGGAGCCCGCCTCGGACGTGCTGCTCAGCGAGGTCGCGATCATCAGCAGGCTCGCCCGCCGGACCTTGGGGACCGAACCCGACATCCCGTGGGAGGAGTTCGAGGCCGACTACAGCGCGATCCGGGACCGGATCTCGCGGGTGGTGCCGGGGTTCGAGGACTTCAACGCGCGGGTGGTCGAGCCGGGCGGATTCGTGCTGCCGAACCCGGTGAACAGCGGCGTGTTCGCCACCGCCAGCGGCAAGGCGATGTTCACCGGCAACGAGCTGGAGATGCTGACCGCTCCCCCGGGACATCTGGTGCTGCAGTCGCTCCGCTCGCACGACCAGTGGAACACCATCCCGTACGCCCCGAACGACCGGTACCGGGGGATCCACAACGCCCGCCGGGTCGTGCTGGTCAACCCCGCCGATCTGGAGGACTTGGGCTTCGCCGACCGGGCCGAGGTGGACCTGGTCAGCGTGTGGCACGACGGGGTGGAGCGGCGGGCGCGCAGCTTCCGGGTGGTCGGCTACCCGACGACGCGCGGTTCCGCCGCCGCGTACTACCCGGAGACCAACGTGCTGGTGCCGCTGGACAGCGTGGCCGACATCAGCAACACACCCACCTCGAAGGGGATCGTGGTCCGGCTGGAGCCCGCCACGGCCTGACCGCGGCCTGCACGGGAAGGACGAGCTCATGGGACGGGTCACCGCACGGCGGCGTGTTCTGCGCATCCGCGACGGGGTGCCGTCGCACCGGCCGGACACGCTCGCGGTGGAGGAGCCGCTGGAGATCCGGGTCGGGGGACGCCCGCTGACCATCACCATGCGGACCCCGGGGAACGACTTCGACCTCGCGGTCGGGTTCCTGGTCAGCGAAGGCGTCATCCACGCGGCCGAGGACGTGCTCGCGATCCGCTACTGCGCGGGCGCCACCTCCGACGGCAGCAACACCTACAACGTCGTCGACGTCGCCCTGGCTCCTGGCGTGCCGCTCCCCGATGCTTCGCTGGAGCGCAACTTCTACACCACGTCCTCGTGCGGGTTGTGCGGCAAGGCCAGCTTGGACGCGGTGCGCACCACGACGACCTGGACGATCGACGAGGATTCGCCCCGCGTCGACCTGGAGACGTTGACGGCCCTCCCAGACCGGTTGCGGGAAGCGCAGCGGGTGTTCGACAGCACCGGCGGGCTGCACGCCGCGGGGTTGTTCACCGCGGATGGCCAGCTCAGCTGCCTGCGCGAGGACGTCGGACGGCACAACGCGGTGGACAAGGTGATCGGCGAGGCGCTGCGCGCGGATCGGCTGCCGTTGCGGGATTCGATCCTGATGGTCTCCGGCCGCGCCTCCTTCGAACTGGTGCAGAAAGCCGTGATGGCGGGCATTCCGATGCTGGCCGCGGTGTCCGCTCCGTCGTCGCTGGCGGTCGACCTCGCGGAGGAGTCCGGGCTGACGTTGGTCGGTTTCCTGCGCGGCACGTCCATGAACGTCTACACCGGAGCCGAGCGGGTGCGCGCGGAACTCGTGGCCGACCTGCTCCGATAGGCGCGGTTTATCGGCGGAGCGGAAACGCCGCTTTGCCCCGGTCCGCCGTTGCGGCGGAGAATTCGATCCAGTTGCAGATCCTGCGTTGCGCACCGAGGAGTTCGTCAACCGGAATCCGTTGCCGGGAACGACTTCCGGGCCTCGCAGCGCGGGTGGAGGCGGGAGGTGGGCCATGCCTGCTTGGCGGGTGCGCGATTTCCACGACGACGACCTGGACCAGGCGATCCGCATCTGGGACCAGAGCCGGGAGACCGGGGAACCGGTCTTCTCCGCCGCCGAGGTGGTGTCGATCGCGCGGGCCGGCCATCCCGCCGTGGTCGCGGTGGTGCAGCAAGAAGTCGTCGGCATGGCCGTGGCCAAGGTGGAAGGCGATCGGGCCTGGCTGGCCCTGTTCGCGCTCGACGCCAGGTGGCGCAACCGCGGCATCGGCAGCGCGCTGCTGGCCGAGCTGGAGAAGAAGCTGCGCAGCATCGGAGCGCACCGCATCACCAGCCTGGTGCCCGAGGGGGCTGCGGGCTTCCGGGCGATGGTGAACTCCGGTTACCGCCCGCGCACCGACCTGACCTACTTCGAGAAGGTCGAGGAGCTGGACCCGGCCGACTTCGACGTGCTCGAGCACCTCGGCGGCATGCTCCTGCCACCCGGCAGGTGGGCTGCGCTGGCCGGCATGCAGCGGGAGAAGGACGTCATCGAGCGCCGCGTCGTGCTGCCGATCTCGCACACCGACCAGGCCGAGCGCCACGGGGTGCTCCCGCCCAAGGCGATCGTGCTGTTCGGCCCGCCGGGCACCGGCAAGACGAGCTTCGCCAAGGCGATCGCCTCCCGGCTGAACTGGCCGTTCGTGGAGCTGTTCCCGTCCCGGCTGGCCGCGTCCTCCCCCGACGGCCTGGCGACCTCCCTGCGAGAGGTGTTCGCCGAGCTGGAAGAGCTCGACGACCTGGTCCTGTTCATCGACGAGGTCGAGGAGATCGCCGGTACCCGCACCACCCCGGCGGCAGGCCCGGCGCACGGCGTGACCAACGAGCTGCTGAAGCTGATCCCCGGCTTCCGGGAGCACGACCACCGCCTGCTCGTCTGCGCGACCAACTCGGTGAGCTCCCTGGACCCGGCGTTCCTGCGCCCGGGCCGGTTCGACTACATCATCCCGGTCGGCCCGCCGGATCCACCGGCCCGGCGCGCGATCTGGTCGCGCTACCTCGGCCCGGCCCGCGACAACGTCGACCTGGACGTGCTGGTGGAGCGGACGGAACTGTTCACGCCCGCCGACATCGAGTTCGCCGCCCGCCAAGGAGCCCAGGCCGCTTTCGAACGCGACGTCCTGCACGAAGACCGCGAACTGGCGACCACGGACGAATACCTGAAAGCGATCGCGGACACCCGGCCCACCCTCACCTCGGGAGCCATCGCGGACTTCGAGCAGGACATCGAGGCCTACACCCGCCTTTAGCCCAAGGCCGTGAAGTTTGGGCTTCGGGGCTGATGTCAAGGGGTGATCTTGGCTTGGTGGGTCGCTGAGAAGAAGGCAGCGGAGCTCCGGTAGAACGGCTTGTCATCTTCCGTGAAGAGGTCGATGACCGCAGGGTTGCCAGCGTCCGCCATGCGGAAGTAGTTGATAACAATCTCTTCGCGACGCTTCTGAATATCGCTGGTGGCGTTCACTTTTCCTCCTGGTACGTGGTGTGTGTGGTGCACTCTCGCGCTGGTTTCCCCGGCCGACCATGTTCGCTGTGCCGCCTTGCCCAGTGGCTGCCTTCTGCGGGTGCGGCCAGGACCGCCTGAGGTGTTCGCCTCCGAGGGCCAGGCTCCGGCTCTGGATTTGCTGGAGGTGAGGGGGTAGTCGCAGGTGGTGGGCCGGTATACCGGCTTTCCGGCCAACTGCCGCTACGAAGGGTGATGAGGCATGGGCGGCGATGACGAGGGTGCCGTGATGGTCCAGCCGCGCCACTACTGGAAGCAGTCCGATGAGATGTCGGTGCAACAAGGAGACCGCCCCGGGCGGGCCCAAGGGGACGTAGGCAAGCAGTCAGGCCCTATGGGCAAGGCCGTCCGGTGAGCCAGGGTGCCCGGTATGCCCACCGCATGAGGGGCGCGGTCAGACCTGCGCCTGGCCTCCGTCGACGAACCAGTCGACTCCGTTGACGAAGCTGGAAGCGTCCGAGGCCAGGAACGTCGCCACGGCGGCGATCTCATCCGGGCGGCCGATCCTGCCGAGCGGCACCTCCGAGGCGAGCTGGTGGTTCGGGCCTACGGCGCCGACCAGGCCCGGGGTCTCGGTCGGACCGGGGCTCAACACGTTCACCCGGAACTTCCGTTCCTGCGCGCTGAGCGCCCAGCTGCGCACCAGGTTGCGCACCGCTGCCTTCGATGCGCCGTAGATTTCCAGGCTCGGTCCGGGGCGGAGGGCGTTGGTCGATCCTGTCACTACGATCGAGGCGCCGTCCGACAGCAGGGGCAGCGCCTTCTGCACGGTGAAGATCGTGCCCTTCACGTTCGTACCGAAGGTGGCGTCGATGGCTTCCTCTGTGATCTCGCCGAGACGCTGAGGGACAGCGCTGCCCGCGTTGGCGACAAGCACGTCGATGCGGCCCGCCTCCTCGCGCACGACCGAGTAAAGGTCATCGAGGTCCGTCTGTACCGAAACGTCGGTCCTCACGCCGGTGGCCGCCGGCCCGATCTCAGCGACGGCCGCGTCGAGCGGCTCCTGACGGCGACCGGCCAGGAACACCCGTGCCCCCTCCGCGGCGAACCGCCTGGCGATGGCAAGCCCAATGCCGCTGTTGGCTCCGGTGACCACCGCCACCTTGCCTGCGAGTGCTTCCGTCATAACGCGCCTACTCCTCAATTATTGACTGGTTCGTCCACAACGCTAACCGTTGTGGACGAACCAGTCAAGAATGGGTAAGCTGTCCCCATGGCGCGACCTAGGAAGTTCGACGAGCAGCAGGTACTTGACACTGCCCGGGAGCGGTTCTGGTCGGGTGGGTACGCCGCCACGCGAATGGAAGACATTGCCGAGGCAACGGGGCTCGGCAAAGGCAGCCTGTACGGCGCGTTCGGCGGAAAGCAGGAACTGTTCCACCGCGTGTTCGACGATTACTGCGGCTCCGTCGTCGATGCTGTGAGCCGGCAGCTGCGCGGCAACGACGCGGACGCCTACGCGCGGCTGTCCGCCCACGTGCACGCGGTGGCGGCGGCGACTGCCGCAGACACCGCCCACCGCGGATGTCTGTTAGCCAAGGGCGCCGCCGAGCTAGCCGAACACGACGAGACGGTGGCCAAACGGGCGCGCGCGGCCATCGAGGCGCTGCAGGCGCTACTGGAGGGCGACATCGCAGCCTGTCAGCGCAATGGTGATATTGCCGCGGACGCGGATCCGGGAAAGCTGGCTGCGCTAGTGCTCGCCGTACTGCGCGGCATTGAAGCGCTGGGCAAGGCCGGAGCGGGCGAAGAGACGCTGACCGATATAGCCCGGACAGCCCTTGCTGTACTGCCCCGCCCCGCTCACTGACGGCCCGCCTTCATCGCGCGACGCTCTGCGGTAGCCCACGCGTGATGACCCACTGATCGGACCGCGGAGTCTCCGGTGTTGTGAACGGCCGTCTTGGTCGACTGCCAGTTCTACCGGGGCTCCGCTTCTCACATGCGCAATCACCACAGATCAGAGCGCACTTGCCAACGCCCCCAGAGCCTTAACTTCACGGCCTTGGCCTTTAGCCCGCATCCTTCCGGCGGCTCGAAGCGCACCTTCGAGCCGCCGGTGCGTCCACTTCGGACTCATGCGGGAGCTACCTGCCGTTCTCCGGGAACTCCAGGGAGATGATCCGGGCGCGCACCTCGCCGTCCGGCGTGGAGTAGCTGATCGTGTCACCGGTGTGGTGCCCGGCGAGCGCCAGGCCCAGCGGGCTGTCCGTGGTCACGGTGGCGCCTTGTTGCCTGGTGGCGATCTCCTCGGTGATCGCCACCGCGCGCACGGTCTGCTCGGTGCCGTCGTCGAAGCGCAGGGTGGCCGTGGTGCCGTCGGGCACCTGCCCCGCCGGGGTGTCCCCCGGGCCGCCGGCGAGCAGGTCCGTCACCGCTCGAATGCGCTCGTCGACCGCGGCCAGCTCGTCCCCCGACTCCAGGGCGTTGGCCTCGTCGGCGCGGTCCCCGACGTCGCTCTCCTGATCGCGTATCGCAGCGACCAGCGTGCGGCGGCGTTCCCGCAGCGTCGCCAGTTCGTCCTCCAACTTGCCGCGGGCCTGCTCCGACAACTGCCCACCGGATTCCTCGACTGCCATGTCAGCACCTCCTCGACGCGGTCACCCTCCTGACATCCTGCGGGTTCTCGGTGGAAAACGCCCTCCGTCCCGTCCACGAGGTGCGACCGCCTTCGGCGCAACCCTCGAAAAGGTTCCGAATTCGGGGGGGCCTCGCTCGCCGGGTCCGACGGAGAAATGTTGAAATTCGCGGTGAGATTCCACCATGCTCGTCGAGGCCGGTTTGGAGCCTTGGCAGCGCAACCACTTGAGCTACTTCGCGATTCGCGTCGGCGCCCGGCGCTTGGCCGATGCGGCCGCCTGCCTGGCGGCGGTCGGCGAGTCCGCTGGCGCTGAGATCGCCGACCGGCAGGCCCGGCTCGTCGGGGCCCTGCAACATCCGGTGGTGACTGCGCCGACGTACGAGCAGCTTCGGGCCAGCCTGCTCGAGAGCGCTCAGGGGTGATCGGCACCGCAGGCCGGTCAGGTCGAACACGCCTCGCGTGCTGAACAACGTCCGTGCTGCCGTCAATGTCGGCAGTGGCCGCTTTGGCGAGCAAGGTGGTTCTTCTCGGGATTGGCCGCTTCCTCGGCGGAAGCGTGCGGTTGGCAGCGGAGCCGATTTCAGGAACAGCTGCTGGACATCACCACCACGTGCCGTTGGACGTCGAGTTCGGCTATCGCGAAATGACCAATTGGCGCATTTCGAAATGTGTTCCGACGCACTCGGAGTTGGTCTTCCCGGCACCTAGAATCGCGGGTGTACACCGTTGTCGAAGGCACTGCTGTTGCATTGGACGTTGTTGCGGCGTGCGGGGAAGGTGTGGCTTTCGGTGCGCAAGGTCAAGGATTTGACCGGGCCTGGGATCACCGACTCCTTCGGAGTGGGCGGAACCGATCTCGGGGTGACCGCGATCGCTCCGGACGGGCGGCTGGTCTCGGTGTTCGGCGACACCTTCGAGCAGGCCGGTGTGGGCGGCCCTGGTTGGCGGTCGCCGGTCGTGCTGTTCGGGGATCCGGCGACGGCCAGGAGCGGGATCCGGTGGACCGGCTCCACCGGTCCGCGGTCCTACGCCGATCAGGCCCTGGACTACGAGCACGATTCGGTCGTGCGCGGGCGGCGGGTGACCACCACGCTGCCCACCGACGTGATCACCATCGGCGGTGAGATGTACCTGCACGTCATGGTCTGCGAGGGGCTCGGAAACGTGCACTGGACCGAGGTGCACCGGTCCACCGACAACGGCGAGACCTGGCACCGCACCGACGCGACCTGGCCCGGTGACCTGCACGACGGCCTGTTCCAGATGCTGACCTGGGAGCAGGGCGACGACGGTTACGTCTACGCCTTCTCCACCGGTTTCCAGCGGGACAAGGGCCTCATCCTGCAACGAGTGCCCGCCGACCGGATCGGGGATCCGCGCGCGTGGGAGGGCTGGGGCTTCCGCGACGGTGCCTGGGCTTGGGGGAACCCGCCGACGGTCGCCCTCACCGGCGCGTTCGGCGAGCTCTGCTTGCGGCGGATCGAAGGCAGGTGGTTGCTGTGCTGCTTCGACGCCGGCAACTACCGGATCGACGTCCTGGACCTCGACGACCCCACGTCGAACCTGTACGAAGCCGCCCGCAGCACCGTGCTGCACGGCACGTCGTGGCAGCACGAGGACCACGGCCACGGCCGAGTCGCCCAGCTCTACGGCGGCTACATCGTCCCCGGTTCGACGTTGGACGACCTGCACCTGGTGGTCAGCCAGTGGAACACCGAGCACAACTGGCCGTACCGGGCCATGCAGTTCGCCGGAAGCGTCCCCCGGCCCGGCCAGCAGGCCCCTGAACCCGCTGAACCGGTCGAATCCCATCGCGGTGCGGGCATCTTCCGCATGGCGCGCGAGGTCGCCCGGCGCATTACCGGGTAGGCACGCGCCCCAGCCCGTCATCCGGCCGGGAAGTGCATCGGCACCCGAACCTGGGTAATCCGTGCCGGAGCGTGGTGGACGACGACTGCGGGGGCGCTCCGATGACCAGTACGCACCGAGGCGGAGCCGGTCTCACCGTGGACTGGCCGAGCCTCCTGGTGGACGAGTGGACCGCCACGCGGGACACGCTGCACATGTGGACCCAGATCGTGGGCAAGGTCCGGCTGGTGCAAGCGCCGATGACCGCGCACTGGTGGCAGGTGCCGCTGTACGTGACCCCTCGCGGCCTCTCCACCTCGGCCATCCCGCACGGCGGGCGCCTGTTCGACTTGGAGTTCGACTTCGTCGACCACCAGCTGCAGATCCGCTCCAGCAACGGTGGCGAGCGCCAGGTGGCCCTGGAGCCCAAGCCGGTGGCCACGTTCCACCACGAGGTCATGACCGCGCTCGCCGAACTCGACCTGGAGGTCCCCATCTTCGGGCGCCCGGTCGAGGTCGAGCGCGCCATCCCGTTCGCCGACGACGTCGAGCACGCCTCCTACGATCCTGATCACGCACAGCGGTTCTGGGGCCAGCTGGTGGCCGCACACCGGGTGATCAGCCGGTTCCGGTCGCGGTTCCTCGGCAAGGTCAGCCCCGTGCACTTCTTCTGGGGCGCGATGGACCTGGCCTGCACCAGGTTCTCCGGGCGCACTGCCCCACCACATCCCGGTGGCGCCCCGAACTGCGGCGACTGGGTCATGGTCGAGGCCTACTCGCACGAGCTGTCCAGCTGCGGCTTCTGGCCCGGCGGCAGCGAAGAAGGCACCTTCTACTCCTATGCCTACCCGGAACCGCCCGGTTATGCCGAGCACCCGGTGTCGCCGGAAGCCGCCGCCTACGACGCGAACCTCGGCGAGTTCGTGCTGCCTTACACCGCCGTGCGCACCTCCGACGATCCGGACGAGACCCTGCTCGACTTCCTGCAGACGACGTACCAGGCCGCCGCCGAAAACGGTCGGTGGAACCGCGGCGATCTGGAGATCCAGGCCCCGCACGACTCCCCCAGCGCAGCCGGGCGAAAGGCACCCAGCTGAAGGCGATCCCGCAGGAGGCAGCAGCGATGAGCACCGACGACCTGCCAGCTCCCGAAGCCGGGCTGGTGCTGACGCACTTCCTGACCGTGTCCGATGTGGCCCGTTCCCGGGCCTTCTACACCGATGTCTTCGGCGGGCAGGTCGTGCTGGCGGAGAACCCGTGCATCGTGAAGATCTCCAACGGCTGGATCATCATGAACCCCGGCGGCGGTCCGACCCCGGACAAGCCCGAAACCGTCTTGCGCCCACCGGAGTCCACCGACGTGGTGTCGTCCTTCCTCAACGTCCGAGTTGCCGACATCGCAGCCTTCTACGACCACGCTCGCAGCAAGGGCGCCGAGTTCCTCACCGAGCCGATCGACCGCAAGGCCGAGATCCGCTGCTACCTGCGCGATCCGGACGGCTACCTGATCGAGGTCGGCCAGGCGACCGGCATGCTGAAGGGCGTCTACGCCGACCCACCGGCTGGTGGCTGACTCAGCTCATCTGGACCTCCCGATCAGGGACTGGGCCAGGTCTTCGAAGCAAGCGCGGGTCTCGGCCGGCATCGCCAGCGAGGCCAGGCAGTCGTCGACCCCGGCGAGGTGCCTGGCCGCTTCCCGTTCGGCGAACTCGCGGCCGCCCGCCTCCTCGACGAGCTCCGCCGCCAGCCGGAGCTCGAAGTCGGTGCGCACGCCGCGTTCGACGAGCACCCCCAACCGCTCGCTCGCGGAACCACCGGCTGTCAGCGCGGCGATGATCGGCAGGGTCCGCTTGCCCTCGCGCAGATCGCCGAACACCGGTTTCCCCGTCTTCGCGGGGTCTCCCCAGATGCCGAGCACGTCATCGGTGCACTGGAACGCCAGGCCCAGGTGGCGTCCGAGGCGGTCGAAGCAGTCGGCTACCGCGGTGTCCGCACCACCCAGCAAAGCCCCGGCGGAAGCCGAGAACGCCAGCAGGGCACCGGTTTTCGCCTCCGCCATCGACTGGTACTCGGCGATGCGCACCGCCTGCTCGCCCGTCCACGGCCGCTCGGTGAACCGGATGTCCTCCACCTGTCCCACCACGACTTCCCGCATCGCGGTGGACAGGCGCATCGCCGCCGCAGCCGCGCCTGGGCGACCGCTGTTCAGCAGGGCGCCGAACGCCTCGGAGTGCAGCGCGTCGCCGATCAGGATCGCCGCCGGGACCCCGAACTCCTTCCACACCGCCGGCTGGCCGCGCCGCAGTTCGTCGTTGTCGATGATGTCGTCGTGGATCAGGCTGAAGTTGTGCACGAGCTCAGCGGCCGCCGCCGCGGGGACCGCGTCCGACGCCTCGGCGCCGACCGCCTCCGCCGCGAGCACGGCCAAGGTTGGTCGGATCGCCTTGCCGGAAGCACCGGAGCTCCTGGACCACCATCCGAAGTGGTATCTGCCGACACCGCCCAGCGATGGTCCCAGCCGGTCGACGATGTCCCGCAGCGCCGGTTCGGTGAGCTCGCGGGCACGCCTGATCGCGCCGAGCCCCAGCTCGTGATCAGTGCTCGCAGTGGCCGGAAACGTCATCGTGATCCGCCTCAATCCTGGTCTCGTCCCCCGACCTGATCGAAGCTATCCGCGCACGGAGTCGGTCGTATCGGCCGAAATGGCAACGAAGATCAACCGATCGGCCGAGACTCGGCTGGCGCCTCTCATACTTTCGGCCAGGTGAGACCCAGGACCGTCCACCGTCGACAACCGCGAGAACCCCCGGGAGGAAACGAGAACCTCAGCCCCGGAGTGGACGTTCACCGGTCGTGGGCAGGAGGGGCTGTCGTGCCGCCGAGGGGCATCGGGGGCAGGCCGAGCTTCCGGTGGTCCCAAGACCGCGTGCGGTCGACGTGCAGCCGCACCGCGACGCGCTTGTGGAGCATCGCCTCCACCAGCGGCTTCACCTCGTCGTCGTACGGACCGTGGTAGCGCTCCCACATGTCGACACCGACGTCCCAGATCGCGTCGGCGTCGTCCACGAGCTCCGCTCGCCCCTCCATCGAGACGCCCCGCAGCGCGTCGTAGGTCAGCCCGTCCTCGATGAGGACGGTGACCCGCGGGTCGCGGCGGATGTTGACCGCCTTCTGCGCCTTGGACTTGGTCTCGAACCACAGGGCGCCGTCGATGACGGCGAACCACATCGCGACCGCGTGCGGGTGACCGCTCGGGCCGAGCGTGATCAACGTCGCGGTGCGCTGGGTGGCCACGAAGGCCGAGATCTCCTCCGGAGTCATCTCGACCTCGGCTCGCTGGTTGCGTCCCACTGCTCTCCTCCCTAACCGGCGGGTTCGCCGCGGAGATCGCGGCCGCGCGTCTCGGAGATCAGCAGCACGGCGGTGGTGCTGACGCCGACCGCGACCACGATGATCCAGCTCAGCGGCAGGCTCGATCCTCCCGCGCCGGCCACCAGCGCGGCGGCGACCATCGGGGTGAAACCGGCTCCGAGCAGGCTCGCCATCTGGTACCCGAGCGACACGCCGGTGTAGCGGACGCGGGTGCCGAACATCTCCGACAGCATAGGGGCCAGCGGCGCGTACATCAGGTTCTGGAAGACCTGGGCGATCACCAGCGCCGCGGTCAGCGCGGTCACCGATCCGGACCCGACGAGCGCGTACATCGGGAAGGCGAAGGCGAAGGCGCCGATCGCCCCCGCCATCAGCACCCGCCGCCGCCCGATCCGGTCGGACAGCGCCGAGAACAGCGGGATGCCGACGAGTCCGGTGAGGCTGATCAGCAGGTGCGCCCGCATGATGTCCGGCAGCTCGTAGCCCAGCCCGGATGCGTAGGCGACGCTGTGCGAACCGATCAGGGCGGTCAGCGCGAACGGCCCGATGCCCGCTGCGCAGGCGAGCAGCACGGCGCGCGGCTTCCTGAGCACCTGCACCAGCGGCACCGGTTCCCGTTCGCGGGCCTTCCCCGCTTCCACGGCTTCCCGGAACAGCGGGCTCTCCACCACGCTCAGCCGGACGTAGAGCCCGATGATGAGCAGCACCGCGCTGGCCAGGAACGGGATCCGCCAGCCCCACGCCAGGAACTGCTCCTTCGGCAGCAGGGTCACCAGCGCGACGGCTCCGTTGGACAGCAGCGACCCGAGCGGCGAGCCCATCTGCATGATCCCCACCCACGCGCCGCGGCGCCGCGGGTCGGCGTGCTCGATGACCATCAGCGCGGCTCCGCCGTACTCGCCGCCGACCGCGATGCCCTGCACGACGCGCAACAGCACGAGCAGCAGCGGCGCCGTCAGCCCGAGGGTCCCGTAGGTGGGCAGCACGCCGATGAGGACGCTCGCGATCCCCATCAGCAGCATGCTCGTCACCAGGGCCGACTTCCGCCCGAGCCGGTCCCCGAAGTGCCCGAAGAGCAGCCCGCCGAGCGGCCGCGCCACGTACCCGGCCGCGAGCGTGCCGAAGGCCGCGATCGTCGAAGTCGCCGGATTCGAAGCCGGGAAGTACAACGTGCCGAAGACCAGCGCGGCCATCGTGCTGTAGAGCAGGAAGTCGTAGTACTCGATGACGGTTCCGAGCAGGCCGGAGAACGCCACCCTGCGCACCTGCCGCGCGTGCTCGCTGCCGCCTACCTCTGTCTCGGGAGCAGCCGGTTCCTGCCTCGTCATCGACACCACCGCTCTCCGGGCACCGGGATCTAACCAAGCGCTTGCTTGCGGCAAGCTACGCACCCGGTCAACTCCGGTCAAGACCCGTCCGCCGCAGGGCATTCCCCGCCGGCGCACCGGCTTTCGCGAGGCGCTCAGTCCTCGGCCGGTGGAGCTTCGAAGCTCTGCAGGTTCCGCTGCCTCGCCATGAGCAGGTGCACGCCGACGGCGCAGAGCGCGATGAACCCCGCGATGAAGAGCATCACCTCGGCGAATCCGGCGATGATGGACTCGCGCCCGGTGGCCCCGGACGATCGCAGGACACCCAAGATGATCGGCACGACGACCCCCAGTCCGAGGCCCATGCCGAATTGGCCGAGCGCGGGCTTGACCGCGCCGACCGAACCGACCATCTCCTTCGGGGCCGCCGACATGATCACCGCCGACTCGGAGTTCTGCGCCCACATGATCCCGAAGCCCACGACGAACGCGCAGACGGCGAAGTACCACGAGCCGGTGGTCGTCCGCACCAGCCCGAGCAGCAGGATTCCGAACGCGATCGTGAGCAGACCGCTGGTGAAGATGGTGCGGGCGCTCAGCCCCAGCCGCTTCTGCGCCTCTCCGGCCGCGAGGGTGCCGAACAGCATTCCCACCGACATCACGGTCAACGCGAGCGAGACGACGAACGCGCTGCGCCCCAGCACGCTCTCGAGCACGGTCGGCAACTGCATCGCGATCACGCCGTTGGCGAAGTTGAACGCGATGCCCACCACGCAGGCGGCGGTGAAGGCGGGCACCGCGAACAGCCTGATCGGAAAGCCGGGCTCTGGGATGCGCGCCTCCCAGAGCGCGAACCCGGCCAGCAGCACCACAGCCAGCAGCAGTCCGCCCAGCACCACGGGGTGGCCCCACCCGAGCTCTCCGGCCAGCGTGAACCCGCCCATCAGGCAGATCAGCGCCACAGCCGCGAGCAGCACACCGATCGCGTCGAACTTCCGCAGGTGCGCGGCCCGGCTGTCCGGGACCGCCAGCGCGCCGAACGCGACGAACGCGACCGCCAGGACCGGGATGATCAGGCAGGTGACGCGCCAGCCCAGTGCGGCCTGCAGGGCACCGCTGCCGATCGTGCCGAACACGCTGATCGCCGACTGCACCCCCAGCCACGCGCCGAACACCCTCGGCAGCTCCTCCGGCCGGAACACGGTCGGCAGGATCGCCAGGCTCATCCCGAAGCTCGCCGCCGTGCTCACGCCCATCACCATCCGGCCGAGAACGTAGACACCGGCCACCGGGGCAGCCGCGCACAGCACCCCGCCGACCGCCATGCCGAGGGTGCCGACCAGCAGCACGCGGCGCCTGCCCCGCAGGTCTCCGAGGATCCCGATCCCCAGCATCGCCGCTGCGAGCAGCAACGTGCCGACGCTGGAGGCGAACGCGCGCACGCTCGGATCCATCCGGAGCTCGGCGGCGACCTCGGGCAGCGCCAGCGAGTTCAGCGTGGGGTCGAGCACCTGGAGCGCGGACAGCAGCGACAGGCCGACCAGCGCGTACGCGCGCCGGTGGTGGCTGTCGGCCACTTTCGCCGGCCACTGCTGCGGGACCGGGGTGTCCGGCGCACCGGGCGAGGCCATCCCGCTCATTCCCGGAAGGTGCAGCGGCCGTCGAGGTAGGTCGCGCGGATCGGGATGTCCCCGATCTCGCCCGGTGGCACGACGTTCGGGTCGGCGTCCAGGACGACCAGGTCCGCGCGCTTGCCGACTTCCAGCGAGCCCACGTCGTGCTCCGCGAAAAGCTGCCAGGCGGCATCGATGGTCTCGGCGCGCAACGCCTGCTCGACCGTGGTCCGGAACTGCGGTCCGATCACCCGTCCGCTGCGGCTGGTGCGCGTGACCGCGACCTGGACGTTGCGCAGCGGTTCCGGGGGCGTGACGGGCGAGTCGTTGTGGAACGAGATCGGCACACCGGCCTGGAGTGCGGCGCCCGCGCACGTCCACGACTCGGCGCGAGCTCCGAACAGCCCGTCCACCAGCACGTCGCCCCAGTAGTAGAGGTGGTCGACGAAGAGGCTGCAGGTCACGCCCAGCTCGGCCGCGCGCTGGTACTGCTCGGGCGTCATGGCACCGCAGTGCTCCAGCCGCAACCGGGCGTCCGTGCGCTCCGGATGCGCGGCGAGCGCCTCGGCGAACACGTCGAGCACCATGTCGACCGCCTCGTCGCCGTGCACGTGGCAGGCGATCTGCCAGCCCGGCGGGAAGTAGGCCGCGACGATCTCGGTGAGCTGCTGGCGGCTGTAGTTGGTGCCGCCGCGATGGCCCGGGGCCAGACCGATCGAGCGGGTCTGCGGGGTGTCGAGGTAGGGGAAGCTGGTGCCGATGTTGCCGACCCACGGGGAGCCGTCGGCCCAGATCTTGATCCCCACCTGCTGGAACATCAGGTCGTCGCGATCTTCGCCGGGGACGACGTCGGTGCGCTTCTCCGGGACGCTCACCTCGTAGACGCGCATCCGCACCTTCGCCGCACCGGACCGGGCAAAGGCCTGGACGGCTTCCCGGGCGTCGCGGCGGAATCCCAGGTCGGCGACGGTGGTGATGCCCGCCCGCGCGAGCCGGTCGTGCTCGTGGCTCATCAGGGCGCCGAAGTTGTCCGCATCGGGTCGGCTGATCGCACCGCCGAGCACCATCGCGGTCGCGGGAGCTTCGAACGCCGCGCCGGTCGGCTCGCCCGCCTCGTCGCGTTCGAACCGCGACCCGAGCGGGTCCGGGGTGTCCCTGGTGATCCCGGCGCGCTGGATCGCCAGGGTGTTGCCCCAGGCGCTGTGCCCGCTGTTGTGCATCACCGAGAGCGGGTGGTCCGGGCAGAGCTCGTCGAGGAAGCGGCGGTCGATCGCGGGCAGGCCGTCCTGCAGCAGCGGGTCCCAGCCGTACGCGCCGAGCCAGGCACCGGGTTCTGCGGTGGCCACCGCCGCCCGCAACCGGGCCAGCACCTCTTCGGCGGTCGCGCAGGTGACCGGGCGGATGTCCAGGACGTCGGGCCCGGCGAGGACCATCTCGAGGGTCGGATGTCCGTGCGCTTCGACGAAGCCCGGCAGCACGGTCCGGCCATCGAGCCGGACCACTTCGGTGTCCGGGCCGCACCACCGCTGGACCTCCTCGTCCGAGCCGACCGCGGCGATCCGGCCCCCGGACACCGCCAGCGCGGTCGCACGCGGCTGCTCGCGCGCCATGGTGAGCACGTTGCCGCTGATCAGGACGAGTTCTGCTGCGGGCGCCATCGGCCACCTCATACCGGTCGGGGAACGGACTGCCACCGATCCTCTGCGCCGACCCGGGCGCGCGCACGGCGGGTGCGCAGATCGCGTCCTGACCACCGACTTCGCATTCGCCGTCCGGCAACGAGCCCATGCGGGAGGTCTCAGCGGGGCCACGGTTTGTCGCGCGATCGGACGCAGGGCTTGATCCAGGTGGCGGGAGTCACACATAATCCTGCGTTAACTTCCGTTAACAGCCGGTGGGCCGCTCGACGGGCTGCTCGCCCTCGCGCAGGTCCGGGAGGATGCGGTGAACACGAGCACTGCCCAGTTCAGCCGCGCGGTGCGCGCTGAGATCGAGTCGTCCTGGCGGCGCTCCGTCCTGAGCGGGTTGCGGCCGGAGTCGGCGGTGGACCGGTTGAACATCGCCGAGTTCGACCCCCGCAGCCGACTCCTGGTCGCCTCCGCCCCGGTGCTGGACGAGCTCGCCGTCCGGTTGTCCGGCACCACCTTCTGCATCGCGCTGGCCGACAGCGCCTGCCGGATCGTGGACCGCAGGTTCACCGATCTGCGCACCGAACGGGCCCTGGACCAGATCAGCGCGGTCCCGGGCGCGCAGTTCACCGAGGAGAACGCCGGGACCAACGCGCTGGGCACTCCGTTCGAGGTCATGCGCGGCGTCACCGTGCACGGGCACGAGCACTTCGTCGAGGCGCTGAAGACGTTCAGCTGCTACGGCCACCCGATCCGCAACCCCGTGACCCGGCGGATCGAAGGCGTTCTGGACATCACCGGGGTCGGACCCGAGGCGAACCCGCTGTTCCCGCCGCTGATGCAACGCGCGGTGGAGGACATCGAGCAGCGATTATGGGAAGGCGCGCGACAGTCCGAGAAGCGGTTGCTGCAAGCTTTCCAGGACACCGCGCGGCGCCGGTGCCGGGCCGTGGTCGCATTCGGCGACGAGCTCGTGCTGACCAACCGGGCCGCCCTCGACCTGCTGGAACCGTCCGATCACGCGGTCCTCCGCGACATCACCTCCGGCGCTCCCACCTCCGGCGAATTCGCGCGCGACCTGGTGCTGGGCTCCGGCGCCCCGGTCACCCTGCGAGCGCAGAAGGTCGGCGGCACCCGCGACGGCGTGCTCGTCGAACTGACGCCCCGCTCCCGCCCCCGGGTACCGCGCGGCCTGCCCGCCGGATCGCGGAAGTCCACCTTGGACGGTCGGCTGAAGGAGCTCCGCAGCAGCGGCGAACCGGTGCTCATCGCCGGCGAACCGGGCACCGGGCGCACCCGTGCCGCGAGGCTCGTCGTCGGCGACCGCGCCGACCTGGTCGACGCCGCCGACCTGGTCGTGCTCGGCGAGCGGCAATGGGCCGAACGGCTCGATTCGACGACGGCGGACGCGCTGATCGTCGAACGGATCGAGCTCCTGCCGGATGCGTTGTGCGCGCGGCTGACCCGCAGGCTCGCCGAAAACCCCCGCGTGGTGCTCACCTCCGCGCCGCAGGCCGACCTGCCCGCCGGAGCCCGCAGCGCCGCCGCCATCTGCCCGACCCGGGTGGACCTGCCGCCCCTGCGCAACCGGGACGACGAGTTCGCCGAGATCGCCCACACCATGCTCACCGAACTCCGCCCCGGCGCGCGGATCGCACCCAGCGCGCTCGAAGCGCTGATCGCCCAGCCCTGGCCGGGGAACCTGCGGGAGCTGCGGGGAGTTCTCCGCGCGAGCGCCGAACACCGCACGGCCGGCGACATCACCATCCGCGACCTGCCTGCCGCCTACCGCACGACCGGCCGCACCGCCCGGCTGACCGGCAGGGAACGCGCCGAACGCGACGCCATCGTCGAAGCGCTGCGGGTCACGGACGGCAACAAGGTGCACGCCGCGCAACGCCTGGGGATCAGCCGCACCACCCTCTACAGCCGGATGCGCGCCTTCGGGCTGCCCCGCTGAGGTGTGCAGATGTTGAACAGTTGACCACCCGATCCGGTGGCGATCATGGGCCGGTGAGAGCGGTCGAGATCGTCCCAGTGCGGATGCGTGCCCACCCGGATGTTCCGCTGATCGGCGGGGTGCGGATCTCCTGGGCGTGCCGGTGGCCGGGAACCGCAGCCGGTTCGGCGGTTCCGAACCGGCCTGCCGAGGGGTGAACTGGGATCGACCTGCACCATGACCGAGGCAGTCGCGCTGTGATCGGAGGCCGGAATTGAAGACGAAGGCGGCAGTGCTCCGGGACGTCGGCAAACCCTTCGAGATCGTCGAACTCGACCTGGACGGCCCGCGCGAGGGCGAGGTGCTGATCAAGTACACCGCAGCCGGGCTGTGCCACTCCGACCTGCACCTCACCGACGGGGACCTGCCACCGCGCTTCCCCATCATCGGCGGCCACGAGGGCGCCGGGATCATCGAGGAGGTCGGCCCCGGCGTCACCAAGGTCAAGCCGGGCGACCACGTGGTGTGCAGCTTCATCCCCAACTGCGGCACCTGCCGCTACTGCTCGACCGGTCGGCAGAACCTCTGCGACATGGGCGCGACCATCCTGGCGGGCTCGATGCCCGACGGGTCGTTCCGGTTCCACTCCGACGGCGAGGACATCGGCGCGATGTGCATGCTCGGCACGTTCTCCGAGCGGGCCACCATCTCGCAGCACTCGGTGGTCAAGGTCGACGACTGGCTGCCGCTGGAGACCGCGGTCGTGGTCGGCTGCGGGGTGCCCAGCGGATGGGGCACCGCGGTCAACTCGGGCAACGTCCGCGCCGGTGACACCGTGATCATCTACGGCATCGGCGGACTGGGCATCAACGCCGTGCAGGGCGCGGTGCAGGCCGGGGCGAAGTACGTCGTCGTGGTCGATCCGCTGGAGTTCAAGCGGCAGAAGGCGCTGGAGTTCGGCGCCACGCACGCCTTCGCCGACCCCGACGAAGCGCAGGCCAAGGTCACCGAGCTCACCTGGGGGCAGGGCGCGGACGCGGCGCTGATCCTGGTCGGCACGGTCGACGAGGCCGTGGTGTCCAGCGCGACCGCGGCGATCGGCAAGGGCGGCACCGTGGTCATCACCGGCCTGGCCGACCCGACCAAGCTCACGGTGCACGTCTCCGGTGCGGACCTGACGCTGAACGAGAAGACCATCAAGGGCACCCTGTTCGGCTCGTCGAACCCGCAGTACGACATCGTCCGGCTGCTGCGCCTCTACGACGCCGGCCGGCTCAAGCTCGACGAGCTGATCACGACCCGGTACACCCTGGAGCAGGTCAACCAGGGCTACCAAGACCTCCGCGACGGCAAGAACATCCGAGGCGTGATCGTTCACGACTGAGGGAGCCGAGCGGACCAGACGGGGGGCCGGGTACTGAAACGCCCGACCTGACGGGGGGCAGGGCCCGCCGCGTGGCAGCAGCCGCGCGGCGGGCCCGCCGTTTTCCGGCAACCGCCGCTGCACCGGAGCGATCAGCTGCGCTGCGCCCTATCCTCGGCGCCGGAGGTGTGAGGGCGCCTGGTGGCCCCCGCGGTCTTCAAAACCGACGTGGCCGAGCACCTCGGCCAGGCGGGTTCGATTCCCGTCCACCTCCGCCACCAGCGGCCGTGCGCGGGGCATGCTCCAGCCTGTCCCGGTGGAGATCGTCCAGCGGAGCGCGGCGTGACCCGCAGCCCGCGAACGACCGCACCAGATCGTGCGCACCCTGCGCTGGAGCAACTTCCGCTGACGCGTCAGAGCGCAGGGCGGTCGGGGAATCCGGCCGGGTTGATGACGTAGGCGATGCCGCCGGAGCCGCCGGCCTCCTTGCCATCCGCGTCGTAGCGCTTGGTGCGCAGCCAGACGTTCTCGAACTGCTTTCGCGGATAGACGTTGCGCACCGCGGCGTCGTCGGAGGAGGCCGGGTCGTTGGCGATGACGTCGCCGTCCTCGGTGAAACCGACGATGACCATGAGGTGGCCTTCGGTGCCGTAACCAGCGCCGTCGAGCTCGTCGGCGCGGAACGACTGCGAGGTGATCAGCGGGATTCCGCTGCGGATGTACTGCTCGGCATCGGCCAGCGAACGCAGCCGGGTGATCCGCGCTTCCAAGCCGTAGGAGGCGGCGTAAGCGGCGTTGAAGGACCAGTTCCCGGTCCCGTCGTAGGCGTAGTCGAAGGTCTGCCGGGCGGCGTGGTCGACGACGGGGTCCGGGTGGTTCGGCCCGATCCAGGCGAGGTCCTGCTCGGACGGGCGCTTCCCCCAGTACTCGACGACCATCTCCGCCGACGTCGGGCTGCACCACGCCTCGCCGCCACCGCCGAACTGCGGGAAGTGTCCTTTGTGGATGTTCTGGGAGTAGCGCGGCACCGGGAGCTCGACGCCCCACGCCCCGCCGGACCCCGAGGCCGGGACCTCGAACCTGTCGGGGATCGCCGAAGCCATCGCGCCCAGCAGCGACACCGATGGTGACGCGGAGGTTCCGGTGGCCCGGTGGAGGGTGACGCGCAGCTGGTAGCCGGACAGCTCCGCGCCGGGGCTCGCGGTGAAGGTGTCCACGTCGACGGACCCGTTGGCGTCGGACTGCCCGCCGACGCTCGTGCGCTTGATGTCGGCATCCCCCGAAGCCCACTGGCCCAGCACGTACCAGCCGGTGTCGGCGCCGCTGGCGGTGCGCCCCCGCATCTCCACCTGCACCCAGGTCCCCGGCGGCGTCGACGCGTTCCACGAACCCACCAGCTGGGTCGCGCCGAAGTCGAGCGGGTGCACCGGCGAGGTCCACCGCGCGAAGTCGTACTCGCGCTCCCCGCCATCGGGTGACGGATGCAGGACCGTGCCGTGCGGGTCGCCGATCCGGACGGAGTCCCCGTCGACCGCGGTCCCCTCGGCGGTTCCCTCCTGGAAGTCCGGTCCGGAGCTCCACTCGTGGAAGTCGACGTCCGCCTCGTCCTGGGCCGGGCCGCACCCGACCACCGCCAGCACCAACGCGCCCACGACGACGGTGAGCGCCCAGCCACGGATCACCCTGCGCACCTGCATGCTGACACCCGATCCACTCACCGCTTCTCGGCGGTATCCCGATGTGTTCGCAGACCAGGTTCGCACACTTCCCAGCTCCACGCGGGCACTTGCGGGAGCACCGCGCAATCGACGTTCCACAGTGGTCAGATCAAGCCTCCGACCTGCGATTTCGCGGTTCGCTGAACTGATCCCGCCGGGCCGGCCGTGGTGATCTTGTACCGGGTTGTCGGCAGCTGCCCCGAACGGGCGGGCTGCGGGGAGCCGGGGCGATCGGGCGCACGCGAACACCACCGACCACAGCTGCGGAGGACCGCCATGACAGCAAGCCGGATGCGACGCCGCGTCGCCGCCGCTTCCCTCTCCCTGGGCCTGAGCATCGCCTGGGTCTCCATGCCGCCCGCGGCCGCCGACATCCCTCCGCCGGACGAGGGCTGGACGCTGACCTTCGGCGACGACTTCACCGGTGGCGCGGGCAGCCCGCCGTCGCCGGACTGGATCATCGACACCGGCACCTCCTACCCGGGTGGCCCGGACAACTGGGGCACCGGCGAGGTCCAGACCTACACCGACGACCCGGCCAACATCGCCCAGGACGGCAACGGGAACCTGCAGATCACCCCGCTGCGCGACGACTCGGGGAACTGGACCTCGGCGCGGATCGAGACGCAGCGGGGCGATTTCAAGGCCGCCGAAGGCGGCGCGGTCCGCATCGAAGCGCGCCTCCAGGTCCCCAACACCACCGGCGATGCCGCACTCGGCTACTGGCCGGCGTTCTGGGCGCTGGGCTCGCCCTACCGCGACAACTACTGGAACTGGCCCGGAATCGGCGAGTTCGACGTGATGGAGAACGTCAACGGCAAGAACGAGACGCACGGCGTCCTGCACTGCGACGTCAGCCCCGGCGGCTCGTGCAACGAGACCACGGGCCTCGGCGGCAGCAGCCCCTGCCCCGGCGAGACCTGCCAAGCCGGATTCCACACCTACCGCTTCGAGTGGGACCGCACCGGCGACGTCGAGGAGCTGCGCTGGTACGTCGACGGCCAGCAGTTCCACTCGGTGCGCGAGGACCAGATCGCCCCGACCGCCTGGCAGAACATGACCTCCCACGACGGCTACTTCCTGCTGCTCAACGTGGCGATGGGCGGCGCCTTCCCGGACGGCGACGCGGGTTTCGCCACCCCGACCGCCTCCACCGAACCGGGCCACCCGATGCTGGTCGACTACGTCGCCGTCTACAACCGCTGACCCAACGCCCACGGCCCAGGACGCACCTCAGCGCTCCTGGGCCACGACGGTGCATTCAGCGGCGAACCCGATCATGCAACCGGCCCCTCGCTGAATCTTGACCATCGCTCTCCTTCCTGTAGCGTGAACCTAGAACACGTTCTACTGGTAGGCACCCCCACTCAACCGCAACCTCAGGGGACCGTGACGCAAACCAGCCACAAGCAACCGCAAAACCGCAAGATCGCTCCCCAACGCAACCACCACTGTGAATCGCGGAGAGGCGGAACTGAGAGGCGGAACCGCATGATGCTCGATGGTGAAGTGGTGGTCGTCTCCGGAGTCGGCCCGGGACTGGGCGCCCAGCTGGCGGCGGCCGCCGCGGCCGAAGGCGCGAAAGTCGTGCTGGCGGCCCGGTCGACGGAAGTGGTCGACCTGGAGGTCCAGAAGATCACCGACCTCGGCGGCGAAGCGCTCGGCGTCTCCTGCGACATCCGCGAACCTGACGAGGTGGCCGGGCTGGTGGAGGCCGCCGTCGGCCGGTTCGGCACGATCACCGGGCTGGTCAACTCGGCTTACGGCCACCCCGGCTTCGCCGACCTGCTCGACACCCCGGAGGACGCCGTCCGCCGCACCATGGACGTCGTCCTGTTCGGCGCTCTGAACGTGACCCGCGCCGTGGTGCCGCAGATGAAGGCGGCGGGCCGCGGATCGGTGGTCAACATCGGCACGATGGCCACCCGCAAGCCGATGCGCGGCGACGGCGGTTACGCGGTCGCCAAAGCGGCGATGACGGCGGCGACCCGGTCGCTCGCCTTGGAGCTCGGCGAGCACGGCATCCGGGTCAACCAGGCGGCCATGGGCTGGCTGGACGGGCCCGGCGTTCGGTTCCACCTGAAGATGGCCGCGGACCAGCGGGGCATTTCGGAGCAGGACGTCTACGACGAGATCGCGGCGCGCAACCCGCTCGGCCGGATCCCGACCGATGCGGACTGCGCGGGCGCGGTGCTGTTCCTGCTGTCCCGCCATGCTTCCGAGATCACGGGAGCGACGCTGGACGTCAACGGCGGCGAGTACATGCCGGCATGAGCGGCGCCGTCGAGTCGATCGTCGTCGAGATTCGACGCCGAGGACCGGGTTTCCCGCGGCCCTCGGCGTCGACCGGTCAGCGGCTCTGCACCACGGCGAACGGCTGGGGCCGGTACGAATCACCGTTGCTGCCGGTGCCGACCAGGCGCCCGTCCGGGAGTTCGGCCCCGTTGATGAGGGAACCGTCCTGCGGTCCTTCGACCTGCTGCCACGATGTCCCGTCGTAGCGCAGCAGCGCGTCGGGCGAGAGGTTCCACAGGGCGCCACCGGCCAGCACGAGCTTGCCGAGCTTGCTGACCGGAACCGGCGGGTCCTGCCGGCTCCACTGCGCCCCGTCCCAGTGCATCAAGACCGGCTGGCTGGCATCGGGAGTGTCGTAGGGCGTCTGGGTGGCCGAGAGCCAGACGTCGTTCGGCCGGTAGGCCGCGACGTCGTGCACGGTGAGGTAGTCGGAGTCCGATGTGTCCAACGGTGGAACCGGGACGTGGCTCCACTGCACGCCGTCCCAGTGCATCGAAACGAGCTGTTCGGGCCGCCCGACGGTCCTCCCGGCCATCCACAGGTCGTCCGGCGCCGCACCGCCGATGCTGTCGAACCCCTGCTCGTCGGTCTCGGGCGGCAGCGCAGCGGTCTGCCAAGCACCGTCGACCCAACGCGCGGCGAAGCTCCGGGACAACGGGTTCTCACCGTCCCGGTAGGCGCTCCCGATCATCCAGACGTCGGGCCCGACGGCTGCGACGTCGCGGGGCGAGACGCGGGGTGCGTCCGGCACCTCCACCGGAACCTCGGTCCACGCCCTGCCGTCCCAGTGCACCGTTCGGCCTGCGCTGACCTTGGTGAACTGGCTGACCACCCAAGCGTCGTCCGGACCGGTCGCGGCGGAGGACACGACCTGGCCGATGTTCGGAATCCCCACCTCCGCCCAACGCCCGCTCTCCTCCCGCCGGAAACCCTGCGCGTTGATCGACATCGGCGACCCCGGCTCGTTGTAGCTGCCGAAAGCCCAGGTCGAGCCTCCCCCACTGGACACGGTGCTCACGTAGGACGCCATGTCGGGCCGCCCCGGGAACTCCTCCCGGTGCCAAGCGCCGTCGGCCACCGCCGTCCCAGCCACACCCACGACGGAAACCACCGCCGCGGCCAGCACAACTCCGCTCCTCGCCATCAAAACCCCTCAGCAGACGATCCGTACCCCCACAAGACGCCCGCAGAACCGATCAGGTTGCCCACGACCGGCGCACTCCGACCACCACCAGACGTCTCCCCTGCGCAGATAGCCTTGAACCGTGGATCTGCCGACGACACCGTCCCTCCGGGCCATGGCCGATTTGGCCACTCCCATGGCCATCCGCGTGGCCGCGACCCTCAGCCTGGTGGAGCACGCGGGCAGTGCAGGAGCGACAGCGGAACAACTCGCCGCCGAGACCGCGACGTCCACGCCGGCTCTCCGATGCCTGCTCGATCACGTGGTCGCGGTCGGAGTCTTCGCCCTCGACGACGCGTCCGGTCGCTACCGGCCGACAGAACTCGGCGCCCAGATGAGCGAGGACTCCTCGGAAGGGATCAAGCCCCTGCTCGACATCAACAGCGCTGGTGGACGAGCAGATCTCGCTTTCGTCGAACTGCTCGGGACGATCACCACCGGGTCGCCCGCCTATCCGCACCGGTACGGACGCGACTTCTGGGCGGACCTCGACGCCGAGCCAGAGCTGCGGCGTTCCTTCGACGCCCAGATGAACTGGCGGTTCCAGGTGCAGGCGGGGCAGATCGCCGAGCGCTTCGACTGGAGCCGATTCGCCCGGGTCCTCGACGTCGGCGGCGGTGACGGAACCGTGCTCTCAGCGGTCCTGCGCGCCCATCCCGAGGTTCGCGGCCAGGTCTTGGACCTGGCTCCGACCGCCGCCGCAGCAACCGACCGATTCGCGGCGGCCGGACTCGCCGATCGGGCGAGCGCTGTCCCCGGCAGCTTCTTCGACCCGCTTCCCGAAGGCGCCGACATCTACCTGCTGTCCGACGTCCTGCACGACTGGGACGACGAGCACGCCCGCAAGATCTTGATCGGATGCCGCCGGGCCGCCGCCCCCGGCGGAACGGTGGTCGTCATCGAACCGATCCGCGGAAAGGGCTCCGACACGGCGATAGACCTGTTCATGTTGATGTGCTTCGGCGGTCGGGAGAGAACCGCGGACGAGCTGACCGACCTGGCAACCGCTTCCGGGCTCGAACTCCGCAGCTGGAGCCCGGTGGCCGAAGGTCGCACAGCACTGGAATTCCGCGTCGCCCCGGGAAGTGGATGACGCACGTCGGGGCGGTCGTTCGGCCTGCTGCTCACCTAGCATCGCGAAAAGCGCTGTGACCAGGGGCATAGGAGATTGAGCTGGGTGGTCCGGTCGAAGTCGCGGTTGGTCGGGTGATCGGTTTGCTAACGTCTCCGTCGCAGTCCTAGTAGTCGGCGGGGGTTCCACGGTGGGTTTGTTCGACAAGATCCGCGGCGAGTTCATCGACATCATCGATTGGACCGATGACAGTCGCGACACCATCGTCTGGCGGTTTCCCCGCCACGAGAACGAGATCAAGATGGGCGCCAAGCTGACCGTGCGCGAGTCGCAGGCGGCCGTCTTCGTCAACGAGGGGCAGGTCGCCGACGCCTTCCCGCCCGGCATGTACACGCTCGACACGCAGAACATGCCGGTCCTGTCCACCATCAAGGGCTGGAAGTACGGCTTCAACTCGCCGTTCAAGGCCGAGGTGTACTTCGTCAACACCCGGCAGTTCACCGACCTCAAGTGGGGCACCCAGAACCCGGTCATCGTGCGCGACCCGGAGTTCGGCATGGTCCGGCTGCGGGCCTTCGGCGGGTACGCGCTGCGGGTGATCGAGCCGGTGGCGCTGCTGCGCGAACTCGCCGGAACCGACCCGGCGTTCCGCACCGAGGAGGTCTCCGAGCACCTCCGGCAGATGATCATCGGCAAGCTCGGGCCCGCGCTGGCCGCTTCCGGCGTGCCGATGCTCGACCTGGTCACCCAGCAGGGGCAGATCGGCGAGCGGATCGCCAACGCGCTGAACCTGGAGCTGCGCCCGCTGGGCATCGAGATCTCGCGGTTCATCATCGAGAACGTCTCGGTGCCGCCCGAGGTCGAGGCGATGATCGACAAGCGGACCCAGATGGGCATCGCGGGCGATCTCAACCAGTACTCGCAGTTCCAGGCCGCCAACGCGATGGAGAAGGCCGCGCAGAACGACGGCGGCGCCGGTGCCGGCATGGGCATGGGGATGGGCATGGCGCTCGGCCAGCAGGCCGCGGCCGCCGCTCACCAGCCCGCGCCGCAGCAGAGCGCACCGGCCGGTCCTCCGCCGCTGCCACAGCAGGACCAGTGGTACCTCGGTGCGAACGGCCAGCAGCTCGGCCCGTTCGACTTCTCGGCGCTGGGCCGGCAGATCTCCAGCGGCACGCTGACCGCGGACACCCTGGTGTGGAAGCAGGGCATGCCGTCGTGGACGGCCGCGCGCCAGGTTCCGGAGCTCAACTCCCTGTTCGGCCAGGTGCCGCCGCCGCTGCCGCCGCAAGCCTGACCCCGGAGGGGACCCGATGTCCAACCCGCACGGCGGAAGCCCTGCCGCGTCGGCCACCTATCCCTGCGGTGGCTGCGGTGCCCGCCTCGAGTTCTCGCCCGGCACGAACGTGCTGCAGTGCCCCTACTGCGGGTTCCGGCAGGAGATCCAGGCCAGCGGCCAGCAGATCCGGGAGATCGCGATCGAGGAGCTGGGCTCGCTGCCCCGCAAACCGGTCGGCCAGCTCGCCCCGTACACGCTGGTCTGCCAGCGCTGCTCCGCGCAGACGCAGACCACCGCGACCGCGGGCCTGTGCCAGTTCTGCGGTTCACCGCTGGTGCTGGACCCCAACGCCACCGGGCAGATCATCCCCGAGGGCGTGCTGCCGTTCGCGGTGGACCACAACGGCATCCGGACGTCCTTGGGCAAATGGGTGTCGTCGCGGTGGTTCGCGCCGAACTCGTTCAAGAAGGTGGTCAACGCCGAGTCGACCAAGGGCACCTACGTGCCGCACTGGACCTACGACTCGGCCACCTTCTCCCACTACCGCGGCCAGCGGGGCGTGCACTACTACGTCACCACGCGGGACAGCAACGGCAACACCCGGACGGAGCGCCGGACCCGCTGGTACAACGTGAGCGGACAAGTGTCCCGCGCGTTCGACGACGTCTTAGTACCTGCCAGCATGGCGCTGCCGGTCGACAAGGTGGACGACCTCGCGCCGTGGCCGCTGCCCGAGGCCCAGCCCTTCCAGCAGCAGTACCTGGCCGGTTACTACGCGCTGCGCTACGACGTGGAACCCGAGAACGGGCTCGGCGAGGCCAAGTCGCGGATGTCGAAGGTGATCAACGAGGACTGCCGGCGCGACATCGGCGGCGACGCGCAGCGCGTCGACCACGTGAACACCAACTTCACCAACGTCACGTTCAAGCTGATGCTGCTGCCGATCTGGGTCGCGACCTACATGTACGCGGGCAAGAGCTGGCAGATCCTGATCAACGGCCGCACCGGCGAGATCCAGGGCGAACGCCCGTGGAGCAAGGTGAAGATCGCGCTCGCGGTGGTCGCCGCGCTGATCGCCCTGGTGGTCCTGTTCCTCGTCTTCCGCAAGCACTGATCGCACCTCCGGGTAGCCGGAAATGCCTTCCCCAGCTGGGAGAAGTCGGGCTTCCTGGAGGTTTTCGCTTCCTCAGAGCGGGTTTTCGAGCAGCTCGCGGAGGTACGGCGCGGTGCGGCTGGAATCGGCGCGCGCCACGTCCGCCGGAGCACCGGCGGCCACCACCGAGCCGCCTTCGTCCCCGCCACCCGGTCCGAGGTCGATGACGTGGTCCGCGCCCGCCACGACGGACATGTCGTGCTCGATCACCACCACCGTGTTGCCCGCGTCGACCAGCGCGTGCAGCAGGCGCATCAGCACGTCCACGTCGGCCGGGTGCAGGCCGGTGGTGGGTTCGTCGAGGACGAACAGGGTTCTGCCGCGGCGGGTCCGCTGCAGTTCCGCCGCCAGCTTGATCCGCTGCGCCTCGCCACCGGAGAGCTCGGTGGCCGGTTGGCCGAGGGTCAGGTACGACAGCCCGACGTCGCGGAGGGTGTCCAGGCTGCGCGCCACCGCAGGCACGTCGGCGAAGAAGTCCCGGGCTTCGTCGACGGTCATGGCGAGCACGTCGGCGATCGACTTGTCGCGGTAGCGGATCTCGAGGGTTTCCGGGTTGTACCGGGCGCCGTGGCAGGCCGGGCAGGGCGAGTAGCTGCTGGGCAGGAACAGCAGCTCGACGGCCACCGCTCCCTCGCCCTGGCAGGTCTCGCAGCGCCCGCCGTCGACGTTGAACGAGAACCGGCCGGCCGTGTACTTGCGCTCGCGGGCTTCGTCGGTGGCGGCGAACAGCTTGCGCACCCCGTCGAACAGGCCGGTGTAGGTCGCCAGGTTCGACCGCGGGGTGCGCCCGATGGGGCGCTGGTCGACCTCGACCAGCCGCTTGATCGCCTCCAGACCGGCGATGTCGCGAACGTACCGCGACGCCGAGTCCTGCGGCTCGTCCTCGTCGTCCGGGGCGGACGCGCCGAGGTGGTCGCGGACGGCTGCGGCCAGCACACCGGTGACCAGGGTCGTCTTGCCCGAACCGGAAACCCCGGTGACGGCGGTGAAAACGCCGAGCGGGACGTCGACGTCGGTCTCGACCAGGTTGTGCAGGCTGACGCCGCGCATCCGCACGTGCCCGGTCGGCTCCCGGTCGCGGCTGGCCGGAGCGGGCGGGTCGAGCAGGTAGGTGCGGGTGACCGAGTCCGCGGCGTCCGCCAGTCCCGCCAACGGGCCGCTGTGCAGCACGTGCCCGCCGTGCTCCCCCGCGCCGGGACCGACGTCGATCAGCCAGTCGGCGTGCCGGATGACCTCTGGCTCGTGCTCGACGACGACCAGCGAGTTCCCGGCTTCCCGGATCCGGTCCAGCACGCGCAGCAGCGCCTGGGTGTCGTCGGGGTGCAGTCCGGCCGAGGGCTCGTCGAGCACGTAGACGACGCCGAAGAGCGTGGAGCGCAGCGTGGCCGCCAGGCGCAGTCGTTGCAGCTCACCGGCCGAGAGCGTCGGGGTCGTCCGGTCCATCGCGAGGTAGCCCAGGCCCAGTTCGACCAGCGCTTCGATGCGGGCCAGGAGGTCGGTGACGATGACCCGCGCGACCTCGTCGTCCTGCTCGGGGCGCAGCTTGGCGGCGAGCACGGTGAGCGGGAGCGCGGCGAGCTCCGCGACGTTCGCACCGGCGAACTTCACCGCGAGTGCCTCAGGCCGAAGCCCCGACCCGTTGCAGGCCGGGCACGGGAGCACCTCTGCGTACTGCAGCGCGCGCTTGCGCAGCGTCGCGCTCTGGGTCGTGGCCAGGGTGTGCAGGACGTATCGGCGAGCGCTCTGGTACGTGCCCTGGTAGGGGCGCTGGATGCGGCCCGCCTCGCGCTCGGGGTGGACGGTGACCACGGGCTGCTCGTCGGTGAACAGGATCCACTCCCGTTCGGCCTGCGGCAGCTCGCGCCACGGCCGGTCGACGTCGTAGCCGAGGGTGGCCAGGATGTCGCGGTAGTTCTTGCCCTGCCAGGCGCCCGGCCACGCGGCGATCGCCTTCTGGTTGATGGACAGCCCGGGGTCGGGCACCAGCGAGGACTCGCTGACCTCGTGGATCCGCCCGAGGCCGTGGCAGTGCGGGCACGCGCCGGCCGGTGTGTTCGGGGAGAAGGCGTCGGAGTCCAGCCGCTGCGCACCGTCGGGATAGGTGCCGACGCGGGAGAACAGCATCCGCAAGGAGTTCGACAGCGAGGTCACGGTGCCGACCGTGGACCGGGCCTGGACCGCGCCGCGGGCCTGCTGGAACGCGACGGCGGGCGGCAGGCCGGTGATCTCGCGGGCGTCCGGCGCGCCGGCCTGGTCGATGAGCCGCCGGGCGTAGGGCGCGACCGATTCGAGGTAGCGGGCCTGGGCCTCGGCGTAGACGGTTCCGAACGCCAGCGACGACTTGCCCGATCCGGAGACGCCGGTGACGGCGACCAGCGCGTCGCGCGGGAAGTCGACGTCGACGTCGCGCAGGTTGTGCACCCGCACTCCGCGCAAGCGGACCATGGAGCTGTCGTGGTCTGTCACCAGCGCATCCTCACAAGTCGAGCAGCATCGCGATCCGGCCCACGCTATCGAGGAGGCGCGGGAACCGCGCTGGGCCCTCCACGCGAAGTGACCTGCGAGGCACTGCCCGCTCAGTCCGTCCGGCTGCGCTTGTCCCGGTACATCGCGCGGTCGGCGTGCGCCAGCGCATCGCTCGGGTGCTGACCTGGGGCGATGCAGTGGTAGCCGATGCTGGCAGTGATCCACACCGGCAGGTCCTCCCCCACCAAGCTGACCGGCTCCGCCACGGCGTCGGCCAGCCGCTGCATCAGCACTTCGGGATCCTTCGGCGGCGGCACGAGGACGATGACGAACTCGTCGCCGCCGATGCGCGCGACCGTGTCGCCCTCGCGCACGCAGCTGCGCAGCCGCTGGGCGGTGGTGCGCAGGAGCTCGTCGCCCGCCCGGTGCCCGAGCCGGTCGTTGACCGCCTTGAAGTCGTCGAGGTCCACGTAGATCAGCCCGCGCTCCTCGAACTCGGGGCTGGACACCGCTTCGTCGAGCACGTCGGCCAGCAGCACCCGGTTGGCGACGCCGGTGAGCGGATCGCGCAGGATCGCCCGGGCCAGCCGCTGGTGGGACCGGTAGAGCTGCAGCAGGGTGATGACGTGGCGGACCACGACCAGCGCGATGATCACGCTGAGCACGTAGACGACGTCGGGGTACGGGCTCCCACCTGCGACGTTGATGACGACCATGGCCAGGACGGCGGCCAGCGGCACGTAGGGCACCGCGAGCATCGCCAGCGACATGCTGCGGCGCCGGGCGGTTGCCGGCCGGGGCGGCGCGAGCGCTGCGGGAAGCAGCAGGGCCATGCCGATCATGTAGCCGAGTTCGGCGGCTGCGGGTGTTGCCGCGTCGGTGACCGTGCTGTGCGCGTAGGTGACGTCGCTGGCTCCGATCGCGCACAGGCCGGCCACCAGCCAGAGCAGCCTGGGGCGCCAGGTGCTGCGCAGGACGAGGGTCATCAGCAGCGCGAGCACGATCAGCACGAGGTCGCCGACCGTGTAGGAGACGCTCAGCAGCGCCAGTGCCGGGGAGTCGCCGGTGCTCGAGTTCACCGCGAGGACCTCGCAGGCGAGGGCGACGAGCGAGGTGACCACGATCAGGCCGTCGAGCAGCAGGACTCTCGGCGGATCGGCCGTGTCGTAGATCCGCAGCGTGGCTTGGTCGGCCCGGGCGATCACGAACAGCGCGGCGAACACACCGGCCGGGAGCAGCAGGTAGAGCACGCTGGCGAGGCCGGGCACGGCCACCGCCTCGCCGTTCACCGCGCGATGCCACGTCCACATCGCGTGCGCCACGGCCCAGCCGCCCAGGCCCGCGGCCATCATCAGCCGCCAGCGCCGTTCCGGACCGGTGTGCAGCCAGCCGGTCCAGGCGTAGGCGATGACGGCCACGACCGCGTTGGCCAGGGCGGCGAGGTCGTCGGCGAACCTGGCGACCGGCTGCGCGTAGGTGACGACCACGACGGTCGCCGTCGCCGCGAGGACCGCAAGCCACAGCGCTACCAGCCACCGCGATGGTCTGGAGAGAAGGCGCCGTGGGGGCTCACGCACAGCGCCACTGTGGCACACCGGTCTCGCCGACGCCGTCTGAACCGGCCGAGCATCGAGCCCGTGACCTGCACAAACGTCGCTGCCGGGCACCCGCCCGCCAGCGCCGAGCACCCCGCCTCGTCGGGGTCCACTATGGACGTTCCGGTCAGATCCCGGCGGATGTCGGCCAAGCGGGGTCGTCGACGGCCAGCCACGGCTCGTTCGCCGCGACCGCGGGCGTCGCCCCGGTGAACGCGCGGACCTCGTGGGCGAGGTGCGATTGGTCGGCGTAACCAGCGGCCGCCGGCACCTGCGCCGGCGCGCTCCCGCGGACCAGGTGGTGCACGGCGTGGTCGTCGCGGACCAGCATGGCGGCGGGCGTCGGGGTCACGCCGATCTGCGAGCCGAAG
>NZ_JAQGLA010000044.1 GCF_027853915.1 Saccharopolyspora oryzae | reverse complement strand
TTAACCCACCCCACGACCGGTCGGAGGTGTCCAGCCGGCCTTCGTCGGCGGCTGCGGCGATGCTGCGGCGCAGGTCGGGGCAGGACTCCGCGGGTTCGCCGGGGGAGCGGGACGCGAACACCGCGCACTGCTGGGTGCTCTCGGCGCTCCACTGGACGCTGGTGTGCTGTGGGCTGTTCTTCTTCGCCAGCACCGTCGTCGCGCACCGCTCGCACTGGACCGGGCGCAGGCCGTCGCGCAGGTAGGCGTCCCGGTCGGCGACCGTGCCCTCGCGGACCGCGTCGCGCTGGTGCGGGCGGTCGGCGAGGTCCGGTGCCTTGGCCCAGGTGGACATCAGCTCTGCGCCTCCTTGCGCGCCAGGTTCTCCGCGACCTCGCGCTCCCACGCCTCGTTGGCCCGGGTGGTGTCCACTTCGAACTCGAAGCGCGCCACCATGTCCTCGGTGACCTCCTCGACGTCCACGTAGAACTGGTCGTACCAGCGGCGCAGCTGGTACACCGGGCCGTCCTCCTCGCACAGCAGCGGGTTGTCGATGCGGGTCTTGTTCCGCCAGATCTCCACGTCCTGCAGGAATCCGACGCCGGTGTTCTTGGCGATCTTGGCGGCCAGCTTGTCGGCGTCCTCGTCGGAGAGCCCGGGCAGCTTCTTGACCAGCACGCCCCACTGCAGCACGAACGAGTCCGCGGTGATCGGGTAGTGGCAGTTGATCAGGATCGTCTCGATGGTGAAGCCCTTGTACTCGTTCCACAGCCGGTCGATCATGTACGACGGCCCGTAGTACGAGGCCTCCGAGCGGGCCACGTTGTCGCTGCCGGAGTAGCTGCCCGCGCCGATGTCGGGCCGGCCCTTGGTGGTCAGGTACTGGCTGGCGACGTGGCCTTCGAAGACGTTCTTGAAGTAGGTCGGGAACGCGAAGTGGATGTAGAAGAAGTGCGCCATGTCCACCACGTTGTCCACGATCTCGCGGCAGTTGGAGCCCTCGATGCGCACCGAGTCCCAGGTCCAGTTGCTCCACTCGTCGGAGTCGACCTCCGGCAGCTCCGGGATCGTCACGTGCTCCGGCGGCGGGTTGCCCTGCGGGTCGTTCCACACGAACAGCTGCTTGTTGCGCTCCATCGCCAGCCACGCGCGGGTGCGCGCCCGCAGCGGAACCCGCTTGGCGTAGGGGATTCCGGCGCAGCGCCCGTTGCCGGACCAGCGCCAGTCGTGGAACGGGCAGGCGATCGCGTTGCCCTTCACGGTGCCTTGGCTGAGGTCGCCGCCCATGTGCCGGCAGTACGCGTCGAGCACGTTCAGCTCGCCGTCTTCGCCTTGGAACACCACGAGTTTCGTGCCGAACGCCTCCACCGCGTGCGGCTGGCCGTCCTTGTACTGCTCGGCCAGGCCGAAGCAGTGCCAGCCGCGCGCGAACCTGGTGGGTGGCGTGCCGACGTCGATGGTGCGCACCTCGTCGTTGCTTGCCGCGGTCATCTCGTCCCTCCCGCTCGTTCCGCGCCGGATGCCAGGTGCCGGGCGGCGAGGTATCCGAACGTCATCGCAGGTCCGAGCGTTGCGCCCGGGCCCGCATAGGTGTGGCCCATCACGGCGGAGCTGGTGTTGCCCGCCGCGTAGAGCCCGTCGATGGGCGTGCCGTCCTCGCGCAGCACGCGCGCGTGCACGTCGGTGCGCAGTCCGCCCTTGGTCCCGAGGTCGCCCGGCACGATCTTCACCGCGTAGAACGGTGCGACCTCCAGGGCGGCCAGGCTGGGGTTGGGTTTGTTGGTCGGATCGCCGTAGTAGCGGTCGTACCCGCTCGCGCCCCGTTGGAAGTCGGCGTCGACACCGCTGCGCGCGAACCCGTTGAACCGCTCGACGGTGCTGCGCAACGCGTCGGCCGGGACGTCGATGCGCGAGGCCAGCTCGTCGATGGTGGGGGCGCGGTGGACGGCGCCGTGCTTGTACCAGCGTCCGGGGAACGGTTGCCGCGGGCCGAGCCCGGCGAACATGTACCGGTTGCGGTAGCGCTGGTCGGCGATCAGCCAGGTCGGCATGTTCTGCGCGGGCCCGTCGCCGGAGCCGTACATCGCGTGCACCGCGTCGACGTAGGGCGCCGCCTCGTTGACGAAGCGCTCACCTGCGCCGTTGACCAGGATGCAGCCCGGCAGGGTGCGCTCGGCGAGGCAGAACCACGGGCCGCCGGGCAGCGGCACCGACGGGCCCCACCAGGCGTCGTCCATCAGCTCCACGTCCGCGCCGAGCCGTTGCGCGGCGAGGATGGCGTCGCCGGTGTTGGCCTTGGCGCCGACGGTCCACTGCGTCCCGATCGGATCGCGCTGGTGCTGCTTGCGCATCACCTCGTTGTGTTCGAAACCGCCTGCTGCCAGCACGATTCCGCGTCGCGCGTGCAACGTCCGGCGCTCGCCGTCGCGTTCCACGACGACACCGGTGACCCGGTCGCCGTCCTGCTCCAGCTCGACCAGCGGCGTGTTCAGCAGCACCGGCACACCCGCGTCGCGCAGTCCGACCCGCAGCCCGGCGGTCAGCGCCTGGCCCAGGCCGAGCAGGTGCTTGCGGCGGGCTCGGGCGAACAGCCAGCGCAGCCCGACGCGCACGGCGCGGAGGGGACCGCGCGGGTGGCGGGCGAGCAGGTTGAGCCAGCGGAAGTCGGCCTGCGTGATGACCAGGTTCGCCGGTGCTTTGCGGTAGCCGCGTTCGAGGTCGGGGAGCAGGTCGCCGAGGAGCCGGCCGTCCAGCGGCGCCGGTTCGATCGACCGCCCGCCGACCCGGCCGCCGGGGGCTTCTGGGTAGTAGTCGGCGTAGTCGGTCACCCAGTGCATGCGCAGCGGCGTGCGCGGCAGCAGCTCGGCGAGCATCCGCGGCCCGGCGTCCAGGAACGCCTCCTGCCGCTCGGCGCTGACCGCGTCGCCGACGATGTGGGCGAGGTAGCTGCGCGCTGCCTCGGGTGTGTCGGTGATGCCCGCGTCGGCCAGCACGTGGTTGTTGGGTATCCACACGCCGCCGCCGGACCGGGCCGTGGATCCGCCGAACTTGGCGGCCTTCTCCACGACCACCGCGTCGAGCCCGTGCAGCGCGGCGGTCAGCGCCGCCGCCATCCCCGCGGCTCCGCTGCCGACCACCACGACGTCGAACCTGTCTGCGGTCATCGCACCTCCTCGCGATCAGCCTCGCGATCAATACTGAAACATGTTATAGATTTCTGCGCCAGTGGCGCTATGGTGTAGCCAGAAATCAGGCAGTTGTTCGCTCGAAGCCGTGAAGAGAACCTGTTTCAAACTGGTGAGGATGCGATGGCCCAGCGCAGCACGTTGCACGCCGATGTGGTGATCATCGGCTTCGGCGCGGCCGGGGCTTGCGCCGCGCTGGAAGCGGCGCACGCCGGGGCCCGGGTGGTGGTGCTCGACCGGTTCGGCGGTGGCGGCGCCAGTGCGCTGTCCGGCGGTGTGGTCTACGCCGGCGGCGGCACGCGGGAGCAGCGCGCGGCCGGGGTGTCCGATTCGCCCGAGGCGATGTTCGCCTACCTGCGGCAGGAGGTCAGCGACGCGGTCTCGGAGCGCACCCTGCGGCGGTTCTGCGAGGGCAGCACCGAGATGGTCACCTGGTTGGCGGAGCACGGCGTGCCGTTCGAAGGCAGCTTGTGCCCGTACAAGACCTCGTACCCGAGCAACCGGCACTACCTCTACTACTCGGGCAGCGAAGCCGCCGGCGGCTTCCGCGACGTCGCCCCTCCGGCCCCGCGCGGCCACCGAACCAAGGGCCGGGGGACGTCGGGGAAGGTGCTCTTCAACGCACTGGCCGCGGCCGTGCGGCGAGCCGGTGTGCAGGTCCTGACTCAGACGCGGGCGACCGAGCTCGTCGTCGACGCCGACGGGCGGGTCTGCGCGGTGGAGTGCGAGCAGCTGCGCGGAACGGCGGCACGCGAGCACCGGATGGTGAGTCGGGTGGCCGCGAAACCCGGTCTCTACGTGCCGAAACTGGCCCGGAAGCTGCACCGGCGCGCCGAGAGCTTGGAACGCCGCGCGGAACCGCTGCGGATCCACGCCGACCGCGCGGTGATCATCGCGGCCGGTGGGTTCGTGTCGAACCGGGAGATGATGCGCCGCCACGCACCCGCCTACCGCGCCGGGCTGCCGCTGGGCACCCAAGGCGACGACGGCAGCGGAATCCGGCTGGGGCAGAGCGTCGGCGGGGTACCGGACAAGCTCGACCGGGTGTCCGCATGGCGGTTCATCACACCGCCGAGCGCGCTGCTGTCCGGGCTGCTGGTCGACCAGCGCGGATCGCGCATCGGCGACGAATCCCGCTACGGCGCGGCGCACGGCCAGGCGATCGTGGAGGAGCACGGCGGACGCGCCTGGCTGCTCGTCGACCGGGACCTGCGCCGCCGGGCCAAGCACCAGCTGCGCAGCCAGACGGTGTGGTTCCAGCGGATGCAGGCGGAATACCTGCTGGCCACCGCGGCGACCGGCGACACGGTCGAGGCGGTGGCGCGCCGAGCAGGCGTGGACCCGGGACACCTCCAGGCCACTGTGGACACCCACAACGACGCGGCGCGGGCCGGGAAGCCGGATCCCGCCGGGAAACCGGCGGACTTCGTGCGGCCGGTGGACCAGCCGCCGTACTCGCTGCTGGACGTGTCGGTGCGACCCAGCACGGCCTACCCGTGCCCGGTGCTGACCCTCGGCGGCCTGCGCGTCGACGAGGACACCGGGCAGGTGCTCGACGAACGCGGCGATCCGGTCGCGGGGCTGTACGCGGCCGGGCGGTCGGCGGTCGGGATCTGCTCGAACTCCTACATCAGCGGGCTGTCCCTGGCCGACTGCGTCTTCTCCGGCCGCCGCGCCGGAGTCCACTCGGTGAAGGAGCTGAGCGATGCTGACAGTTGAGGCGCGCACCGAGATCGCGCAGCGCTTGTGGGACGCCGAGGTCCACCGCGAGCCGATCCCGCCGCTGGTGGAGACGCACCCGGAGCTCGACGCGGTGGACGCCTACCAGGTCCAGCTGCTCAACGTGCAGCGCCGCGACGAACCGGTGCTGGGGCACAAGGTCGGCCTGACCTCGCCGGTCATGCAGCAGATGATGGGCGTCTCCGAACCGGACTACGGGCACCTGCTGGCGAGCATGCGGCTGGCCGAGGACGAGCCCGTTCAGATCAGCCGCTACTGCGTGCCCCGGGTGGAGGTCGAGGTCGGCTTCCTGCTCGGCGAAGACCTGCCCGCCGAGTGCACCGAGGCCGACGTGCTGGCGGGCACCGAGGCGCTGGTCCCGGCGATCGAGCTGATCGACAGCCGGATCGCGGACTGGCGGATCAGCCTGGTGGACACCATCGCCGACAACGCCTCGTCGGCCGGCTTCGTGCTCGGCGAGGCCCGGATCGCGCCTGGCGACGTCGACCTCCGCGCGATCGACGCGACGCTGCTGTGCAACGGCGAACCGATCGAGCGCGGCCGGTCCGACGCGGTGCTGGGCAACCCGGCGACAGCGGTGGCCTGGCTGGCCCGCAAGGTGTCCGCCTACGGCGTCCGGCTGCGAGCGGGGAACGTCGTCCTCCCCGGCTCCTGCACCAGAGCCATCGACGTCACCCCGGGCGACATCTTCCGAGCCGACTTCCGGTCCGCAGGAGCCGACCTCGGCTCCGTGTCCCTGGAGTTCCGCTCGTGAGCGCGAAAGCCGGTTCCAGCCGGTTTTCGCACTCACGACCCATGACCTGCAGAAAGGAGGCGGGATGAGCAGTTCTGTGCCAACCCCGGACCACCTCAGCCGCACCTCAGGGGACCGTGACGCAAACCAGCCACAAGAAACCGCGAAACGCGAGATCGATCGCGAACGCGACCACCACTGTGAATCGCGGAGAGGCGGAACTGCGACTGCGGCGATTGTCGGGTCGGGGAACATCGGTACCGACTTGCTGTACAAGTTGAGCCGGTCCGCGCACATCGAGCCCAGGTGGATGATCGGCATCGATCCGTCCAGCGCCGGGCTGCGCCGGGCCGCGGACCTGGGTGTGGAAGCCAGCGCGGAGGGCGTGGACTGGCTGCTGGACAACCACCGGCCTGACGTCGTCTTCGAAGCCACCTCGGCGGGCGTGCACCGGGCCAACGCGCCTCGCTACGCCGAAGCCGGCATCCGCGCCGTCGACCTCACCCCGGCCGCGATCGGGCCGTACGTGGTGCCGCCGGTGAACCTCGACCAGCACCTCGACGCGCTGAACGTCAACCTGATCACCTGCGGCGGCCAGGCCACCATTCCGATGGTGCACGCGGTCTCGCGGGTGGTGCCCGTGGAGTACGCCGAGATCGTCGCCTCGGTGGCGTCGGTGTCGGCCGGACCCGGCACCCGCGCCAACATCGACGAGTTCACCCGCACCACCAGCACCGGGATCGAGGTGCTGGGCGGGGCGCAGCGCGGCAAGGCGATCATCGTGCTCAACCCGGCCGACCCGCCGGTGATCATGCGCGACACCATCTTCTGCGCGATCCCCGCCGATGCCGACACCGACGCGATCGCCGCCTCCATCGAGAAGATGGCCGCCGAGATCGCCGAATACGTGCCCGGCTACCGGCTGCTGGTGGAGCCGCAGTTCGACCCGCCGTCCGCGGCCACCGGCGGCAAGGCGCGGGTGGCGATCTTCGTGGAGGTCGAGGGCGCGGGCGACTTCTTGCCGCCGTACTCGGGGAATCTCGACATCATGACCGCCGCCGCGGTGCGGGTGGGCGAGCAGCTCGTGCGGAAGGAGGCAGTGCGATGACCGGTCTGCCCAGCACCTACTCCGATGCGCTGGACCTGCGCATCACCGACACCTCGTTGCGCGACGGCTCGCACCACAAGCGCCACCAGTTCACCGCGACCGAGGTGCGCGACATCGTCGCGGCGCTGGACGGCGCGGGCGTCCCGGTGATCGAGGTGACCCACGGCGACGGTCTCGGCGGCTCCTCGTTCAACTACGGCTTCTCCCGCACGCCGGAGCAGGAACTCATCACCATCGCCGCGGAAACCGCGCAGCGGGCCAAGATCGCGGTGCTGATGCTGCCCGGCGTCGGGGTCAAGGACGACATCGTGGTCGCCCGCGACAACGGCGCGTCGGTGTGCCGGATCGCCACCCACTGCACCGAAGCCGACGTGTCGGAGCAGCACTTCGGCCTGGCCCGCGAGCTCGGCCTGGAAACCGTCGGGTTCCTGATGATGGCCCACTCGCAGCCACCGGAGGTGCTGGCGGAGCAGGCGCGGATCATGGTCGACGCCGGCTGCCAGTGCGTCTACGTCGTGGACTCGGCTGGCGCCCTGGTGCTGGAGCAGGTCGCCGAGCGGGTCTCCGCGCTGGTCGCGGAGGTGGGCGACCAGGCGCAGGTCGGGTTCCACGGGCACGAGAACCTCGGTGTCGCGGTGGCCAACTCGGTGGCCGCGGCCCGTGCCGGCGCGGTTCAGATCGACGGCAGCGCAAGGCGTTTCGGTGCCGGGGCGGGCAACACGCCGGTCGAGGCGTTCGTCGGGGTGTGCGACAAGCTCGGCATCCGCACGGGCGTCGACTTCTTCGCCATCGCCGACGCCGCCGAGGACGTGGTGCGCCCCGCCATGCCGGAGGAATGCCTGCTGGACCGCTCGGCGCTGATGATGGGCTACGCCGGGGTGTACTCCAGCTTCCTCAAGCACGCCGCCCGCCAAGCCGAGCGCTACGGCGTCAGCGAGGCGGAACTGCTGGTGAAGGCGGGCGAGCGCAAGCTCGTCGGCGGCCAGGAGGACCAGCTCATCGACATCGCGCTGGAGCTCAAGCGCTCGTGAGCGCTTTGGGGCGCCACAGCACCCCGAAGTGCTCACGAAGGTAACGAGATGCGGAAACGGGAGCGCCGATGAAGGACAGTCGAGCAGTCGTGGAACGGGTCCGGGGACTGCTGCCCGACCTGCGGGAACGGGCGCAGCGAGCCGAGGAGCTGCGCAGGATCCCGGACGAGACCATCGCGGACCTGCAGGAGATCGGGTTCTTCTCGCTGCTGCAGCCGGAGCGCTACGGCGGCTGCGAGGCCGACCCGCTGGAGTTCTACACCGCGGTCAAACTCCTCGGCAGCGCCTGCGGATCCACCGGGTGGGTCGCCTCGATCCTCGGGGTGCACCCGTGGCACCTGGCCCTGTTCCCGCAGGAGGCGCAGGACGACGTCTGGGGCGCGGACCCGAACACCCGCATCTCCTCGTCCTACGCGCCGATGGGCAAGGCGAAGGTCGTCGACGGCGGCTACTTGCTGAACGGGCGCTGGAGCTTCTCCTCCGGCTGCGACCACGCCTCGTGGGTGTTCGTCGGCGGCCCGGTCGAGGACGGCGACGGCAAGCCGGTGGACTTCTGCACCTACCTGCTGCCGCGCGGCGACTACCGGATCGAGGACGTCTGGGACACCGTCGGCCTGCGCGGCACCGGCAGCAACGACGTCGTGGTGGAGAACGCGTTCATCCCGCAGCACCGGGCGCTGAGCTTCATCGCGATGTCGCAGAACAAGTGCCCCGGTCACGAGGTCAACACCTCGGCGCTGTACCGGATGCCGTGGGGCACGGTGCACCCCTCGACCATCACCGCGCCGATCATCGGCATGGCCCAGGGCGCTTACGACGCGCACGTCGACCACCAGGTCAAGCGCGTGCGGGCGGCGTTCGCGGGGGAGAAGGTCAAGGAAGACCCGTTCGCCAAGGTGCGGATCGCCGAAGCGGCCAGCGAGATCGACGCGGCCTGGCTGCAGCTGACCCACAACCTGTCCGAGGAGTACGAGCTGGCCAAGGCCGGTGAGGAGATCCCGTTCTCGCTGCGGCTGCGCGCTCGTCGCGACCAGGTGCGGGGTACCGCGCGGGCGATCTCGGCGGTGGACCGGCTCTTCGAGAACTCCGGCGGTCGCGCGCTGTGGTCGGGAACCCCGATCCAGCGCTTCTGGCGCGACGCCCACGCCGGCCGCGTGCACGCCGCCAACGACCTGGAACGCGCCTACCTGATGTTCGGTACCGGAGAATTCGGCCAGCCAGTGAAGGACACGATGGTCTGATGGTCACTTTCGACAGCACGAGCCGGACGACGAAGCTGCCGTCCGGGCTGACCTTGCACCACCACGAGGCCGGCGACCCGGCCCAGTCCACTGTGGTCATGTTGCACGGAGGTGGTCCTGGCGCCTCGTCGTGGAGCAACTTCTCCCGCAACATCCCCGTTTTCGCCGAGCGCTTCCACGTCATCGCGGTGGACCAGCCCGGCTTCGGGCGCTCGGACAAGCCCACCGAGCACGGCCAGTACTTCACGCACAGCGCCTCCGCGCTGCTCGAACTGCTCGACGAGCTCAGCGTCGAACGCGCGCACCTGCTCGGGAACTCGCTGGGCGGCGGCACCGCGGTCCGCTTCGCGCTCAACCACCCGGACCGCGCCGGACGACTGGTCCTGATGGGGCCGGGCGGGTTGAGCCTGAACGTGTTCGCGCCCGATCCCACCGAAGGCGTGCGCAAGCTCAGCGCGTTCGGCGCACCACCGGGCCCGAGCAAGGAGAAGCTCGCGGACTTCCTGCGGACGATGGTCCACGACCAGTCGCTGATCACCGACGAGCTCGTCGAGGAGCGCTTCGCCGCAGCGTCCACGCCGGAGTCGCTGGCCGCGATGCGCGCCATGGGCGCGTCGTTCATGCAGCCCGACACCTACGAAGAAGGCCTGCTGTGGCGGGAGGTGCACCGGCTGCGGCAGCGGGTGCTGCTGGTCTGGGGCCGCGAGGACCGGGTCAACCCGCTGGACGGCGCGTTGCTCGCGCTGAAGCTGATCCCGCGCGCGCAGCTGGAGAAGTTCGCCGAATTCAACCGGATCGCCCAGGACTTCCTGCTCGACTGAGGTCCTGGCACGTGGGAGGAGGCCCGCCGTGGGCATTCGTTCGCTCGGCTACCTGCGCATCGAAGCCACCGACGTCGAAGCGTGGCGCGTGTACGGGTTGAAAGTGCTCGGCATGGTCGAAGGCAGCGGACCCGACCCGGACGCGCTCTACCTGCGGATGGACGACTTCCCGGCCCGGCTGGTGATCCTGCCGGGCGAGCAGGACCGGCTGGAGTCGGCCGGGTGGGAGGTCGCCACCGAGGAGGAGCTCGACGAGGTCAGGGAACGGCTGGACGCGGCCGGCGTCCCGTACAAGGAGGGCACCGCTGGAGAACTGGCGGACCGGCGGGTCAACGGCCTGATCAAGTTCGCCGACCCGTCCGGAAACGGGCTGGAGGTCTTCCACGGGGTGGCGCTGCAGCACCGCCGCGTGGTCAGCCCGTACGGGCACCGGTTCGTCACCGAGGAGCAGGGGCTCGGGCACGTGGTGCTGTCCACCCACGACGACGAGGCGGCGCTGCGCTTCTACCGGGACGTGCTGGGATTCCGGCTGCGCGACTCGATGCGGCTGGCGCCGGAGCTGGTCGGCCGCCCGTCCGACGGCGACCCGGCGTGGCTGCGGTTCTTCGGCTGCAACCCGCGGCACCACAGCCTGGCGTTCCTGCCGATGCCCACGCCCAGCGGCATCGTGCACCTGATGGTCGAGGTCGCCGACGTCGACGACGTGGGCCTGACGCTGGACCGGGCGCAGCGGCGGAAGGTGCCGCTGTCGGCGACGCTGGGACGGCACGTCAACGACCTGATGCTGTCGTTCTACATGAAGACCCCCGGCGGCTTCGACGTCGAGTTCGGCTGCGAAGGCCGCCAGGTCGACGACGAGGACTGGATCGCCCGCGAGAGCACCGCTGTGAGCTTGTGGGGCCACGACTTCAGCGTCGGTGCTCGATGAGCGTGGTCGCGGTGGACCAGGCGGCGTTCCGGCGGGTGCTGGGGCACTTCGGCACCGGGGTCGTGGTGATCACCGGGGCGGGACCGGTCGGCTTCGCCTGCCAGTCGTTCGCCGCGCTGTCCCTCGACCCGCCGCTGGTGCTGTTCTGCCCCGCGCGCAAGTCCCGCGCCTGGCCGGCGCTGGAGCGCGCGGGGCACTTCTGCGCGAACGTGCTGTCGGAGTCGCAGCAGCCGGTGAGCACGGTGTTCGGCCGCAGCGGCGACGACAAGTTCGCCGAGGTGTCCTGGAGCCCGGCCCCGTCCGGCGCGCCGGTGCTGACGGGTGCGCTGACCTGGATCGACTGCAGCATCGAGGCGGTGCACGAAGCGGGTGACCACTACATCGTCGTCGGCCGGGTCGAAACCCTCGGCGAAACGACGCCGGAACGCCCGCTGCTGTTCTACCGAGGCGCCTACGCAGGCCTCGGCCCGACATCGCAGCCCCCGCCGCCGGACCTCGAAGCCTTCCTGACCGGTCTCCACCCCGACGACTGGATGTGACGGCGCCACCGGGCCCGTGAGCACTTTCTGGGGCTATGGCACCACAAAGTGCTCACGGGTCCGCCTGGCTCGCCGGGTCCCGTGAGCACTTTGGGTCGCTGGAGCAGCCCAAAGTGCTCACGGTGACTCAGCGCAGGCGCTCGATGATGGTGGCGGTGGCCAGTGCACCGCCCGCGCACATGGTGATCAGGGCCGTGGTGGCGTCGCGGCGCTCGAGTTCGTGCAGGGCCGTGGTGATCAGCCGGGCGCCGGTGCTGCCGACGGGGTGGCCGAGGGCGATGGCGCCGCCGTTGACGTTGACCCGGTCCATGTCCGGTTCGTGCACCGCGGCCCACGACAGCACCACCGAGGCGAACGCCTCGTTCACCTCGAACAGGTCGATGTCGCCGATCTTCATCCCGCTGAGTTCCAGCACCCGCTGCGTGGCCTGCACCGGGCCGTCCAGGTGGTAGTACGGTTCGCCGCCCACCAGGCACTGCGCGACGATGCGGGCGCGGGGTCGGAGCCCGAGCTCGGCCGCGCGGTCGGCGTCGGCCAGCAGCACCGCGGCAGCGCCGTCGGAGATCTGCGAGGACGTGCCCGCCGTGTGCATCCCGTCCGCGAGAACGGGTTTCAGCCCGCCGAGGGCCTCCATGCTGGTGTCGCGCAGACCTCCGTCGCGGGTGACCGGATCACCGCCGGGGACCTGCACCGGCACGATCTCGCGGTCGAACCGCCCTTCCCGCCAGGCCGCGGCGGCGCGGTCCTGGGAGCGCAGGCCGAAGGCGTCGATGTCCTCGCGGGTCAGGCCGCGGCGGGCCGCGATCCGGTCGGCGGCCTCGTACTGGTTCGGCAGGTCGATGTCCCACGAATCCGGCCGCGGCATCCCGACGTCCACGCCGAGGTTGCTGCGCAGCGGGACCCGGCTCATCGCCTCGACACCGCACGAGATCCCGACGCGCACCGCGTCCGCCGCGATCAGCCCGGCGATCAGGTGGGTGGCCTGCTGCGCCGAACCGCACTGGGCGTCGACCGTGGTGCAGCCGACGTGGTGCGGCAGGCCGGAGTGCAGCCACGCGGTGCGGGTGACGTTGTTCGACTGCTCGCCGGCCTGGGTCACGCAGCCGCCGATCGCCTGGTCCACGTCGGCGCCGTCGACACCGGCGCGTTCGAGCAGGCCGCGTTGTGCCGCGCCGAGGATCTCGGCCGCGTGCAGTCCGGAGAGCGCGCCTCGGCGCTTGCCGATCGGGGTGCGGACGGCGTCCACGATCACCGGGTTGCCCACCTGGTCCTCCCTTCGAACAGCATTGTCGATCAAAATTAGAACATGTTCCTATTGTTCGACAAGCTCTCCGGAGGGATTGCGCGAAGTTTCGTAATCTTGCTCGATCCGGGGTGAGTTACAGGGGTTTACTGAGCGCTGACGATGTGCTTTTCTGGCGTAGAACTCGTTTCATTTCTTGATCGGATTCCCCGCGTAGGAGGTAGCCGTGGTCGCACCGCGCATTCCGGAGGGCTTCGACTTCACCGATCCCGATCTGCTCGCCGAACGGCTACCGCTGGCCGAGTTCGCCGAGCTCCGCAACACCGCGCCGGTGTGGTGGAACGACCAGCCCAACAGGTGCGGTGGTTTCGACGACGGCGGCTTCTGGGTGGTCAGCAAGCACGCCGACGTCAAGGAGGTCTCCCGGCGCTCCGACGTCTTCTCGACCCGGGAGAACACCGCGATCATCCGGTTCAACGACAGCATGACCCGCGAGCAGATCGAGTTGCAGCGGTTCATCATGCTCAACATGGACCCGCCGCAGCACACCAAGGTGCGCCAGATCGTCCAGCGCGGCTTCACGCCACGCGCGATCAAGACCCTGGAAGCGGCGCTGAAGGACCGGGCGCAGCGCATCGTCACCGAGGCCCGCGCGAACGGCAGCGGCGACTTCGTCACCGACGTGGCCTGCGAGCTGCCGCTGCAGGCGATCGCCGAACTGCTCGGCGTGCCGCAGGACCACCGCAAGGAGATCTTCGACTGGTCCAACCAGATGATCGGCTACGACGACCCGGAGTACGGCGTCGACCCCGAGGTCGCGGCGGCCGAGATCCTCGGCTACTTCAGCGGCATGGCCGAGGAGCGGCGCGGCTGCCCGATGGACGACATCGTGACCAAGCTCGTGCACGCCGACGTCGACGGCAGCGCGCTGACCTCCGACGAGTTCGGCTTCTTCGCGATCCTGCTGGCGGTGGCCGGCAACGAGACCACCCGCAACGCGATCACCCACGGGATGCTGGCCTTCATGGACAACCCGGACCAGTGGGAGCTGTACAAGGAGCAGCGGCCGAAGACCACCGCCGACGAGATCGTCCGCTGGGCGACCCCGGTGGTGTCGTTCCAGCGCACCGCGCTGACCGACACCGAGCTCGGCGGGGTGCGGATCAAGGAGGGCCAGCGGGTGGGGCTGTTCTACAGCTCGGCGAACTTCGACCCGGATGTCTTCGACGAGCCGGAGCGCTTCGACATCACCCGCGACCCGAACCCGCACGTCGGCTTCGGCGGTACCGGCGCCCACTTCTGCCTCGGCGCGAACCTGGCCCGCCTGGAGATCGACCTGATCTTCAACGCGATCGCCGACCACATGCCGAACATCCAGCGCGTCGGCGAACCCCGCCGCCTCCGCTCAGGCTGGCTCAACGGCATCAAAGAAGTCCAGGTCCAGTACTCCTGACCCGACCAGCGGCGGTTTCCATCCTCGTCTCGCGCGGCGGTGCGGGTGGCGGAACCTCAGACGCCGCTTGGCTGCGGGATCCCGTTGTCCAATGCACGGCGAACGGGCTGTCCTCGCCAGGCGACGTCTGAGAACCCGCGGCGGTGCCGGTCGTGCTTCGCCGCTGCGGTCGTCTGATCGAAATTCAATGGAAATCGGACCTCCGATTTCCATTGAATTTGCGGAACTTCTCCCCAGGCCGGACGGGTCGTCCACATCCGTCGGCGTGTCGGTGTCCGACACGCCGGGGCCGGCACACCGGGGGACCGCAGTTTCAATTGAAACTGCGGATCCCAGGCACGGCGGATCACAGTTTCAATTGAAACTGCGGAACTCGGGGTCCGATCGGGGGTCAGTCGGCCGGGCGGAGGGTTTTCACGGCTCGGTCGAACTCCCAGAAGGCTCGCATGGAGCGGATCAGGCCTGATTCGTCGACGTGGTAGACGAAGACGCCTTCGGCGTCCATGGTGCTGCCGTCGGGGAGGAACGTCGAGATGCAGCCGACGTTGGCGACCTCGCGGCCCGCCGCGAACGAGTCGTGGACGTGGAACTCGATGCGGTCGGCCTGGGCGATCGCGAGGTCCCAGAACGCCGCGATGCCGTCGTGGCCGTGGTGACCGCAGCCCTCCGGGTCGAAGATCGACGGGCCGACCGGGTCCTCCACCACGCCGTCCGGCGCGAACAGCGCCACCCACTCGTCCTTCGCGCCGCGGGTCACCGCGCTCATCGACTTCAGCGCCGCATCGCGAGCCGGGTGCGGCTCGGTGCTGGCCGACCAGTGCACGCCCTCGACCATGCCATCCTCCGATCAGGTGGTGTGACTTCCGAGCAGTGCAAGAATCCCGGGCGGTTCCCGCGGAACCGGGCTTTCGCGCCGCTGCTCCCGGTCGAACGCCTCAGAACTGGCTGAGGACTTCGTCGGCGAACTTCCGGATCGAGTCCTGCTTGGCGCTCAGGTCGGCGTCGAAGCCGTGGCCGTCGAACAGCCAGGGGACCACGATCGCGTCCGTCACGCCGATCTCGGCCTGCTCGCGGTAGCCGGACGCGCCGAAGCGGTCCACGCACACCGCCTGGATCTCGAACGGCGCGTCCGAACGGTCGTAGGACGCGCGCAGCTCGGTGAGGCGGTCGATCGTGCTGCGCAGCTCGTCCAGCGTCATCATCGCCGACGCCCAGCCGTCGCCGATCCGGGCTGCTCGCCGCAGCGCGGCCTCGGTGTGCCCGCCGATGTAGATCGGCACCGGGCTGGCCGGCGCCGGACTCATCTGCAGGCGGTCGAAGTCGAAGAACTCGCCGTGGTGCTCGACCATCCCGCCGCCGAGGATCAGCCGCAGCACCTCGATGGCCTCGTCCACGCGCGCACCGCGCTTGGCGTACGGCGCGCCGCACCACTCGAACTCCTCCGGCGCCCACCCGAGCCCGATGCCCAGGCCGAAGCGGTCGCCGGTGAGCACCGCGACCGACGCCAGCTGTCGTGCCAGCAGCACCGGATTGCGCGGCCCCAGCTTGAGGACCGAGGTGTAGAAGCGGATCCGCGAAGTGGCCGCACCCATCGCCGCGGCCGCGATCAGCGGGTCCGCCCAAGGGGTTTCGGCGTCCCACATCCGCGAGCCGTCCGGCGTGTACGGGTAGGCCGCGGAGACCTTTTCGGAGTAGAACAGCGAATCGGGCAGGGCGATGGCGGCGAAGCCGCATTCCTCCGCGGTGCGGGCCAGCTCGGTGAGCTGGTCCAGCGGGCTCATCGCCACCGACATCGTGAACTTCATCGTTCCCCCGGTTTCCGGGCGCCGACCACCCACATCGAGAAGTACTGCGAGCCACCGCCGTAGGCGTGGCCGAGCGCGGTGCGCGCGCCGTCCACCTGGTGCTCGCCTGCTTTGCCGGTGACCTGCATCGCCGCCTCGGCGAACCGCAGCATGCCGGAGGCGCCGATCGGGTTGGACGACAGCACGCCGCCGGAGGGGTTCACCGGCAGTCGCCCGTCCAGCGCGGTCTCGCCTGCTTCGGTGAGCTTCCAGCCCTGGCCTTCGGCGGCGAAACCGAGGTTCTCCAGCCACATCGGCTCGAACCAGGAGAACGGCACGTAGATCTCCGCGGCGTCCACTTCGGACAGCGGGTCGCCGATCCCGGCCTCCCGCCACAGCGCTGCCGCCGCGTCCCGCCCGGCCTGCGGGTTCACCTGGTCGCGCCCGGCGAAGGTGGTCGGTTCGGTGCGCATCGCCGTCGCGTGGATCCACGCCGCGGACTGCCCGGCGGCGCTCTCGTCGCCGATGACCACCGCGCACGCACCGTCGGAGGACGGGCAGGTCTCGTCGTAGCGGATCGGATCCCACAGGACCTGCGAGGCCAGCACCGATTCCATGGTGATGTCGCTCTGCTTGAGGTGCGCGTACGGGTTGCGCGCGCCGTTGCGGCGGTCTTTGGCCGCCACCATCGCGCCGATGTGCTCAGGCGCGCCGGAGCGGCGGATGTAGGAGCGCACGTGCGGCGCGAAGTAACCGCCGGCGCCCGCGCCGACCGGCATGTTGAACGGCGGCAGGATCGACAGCGCCCACATCGCGTTGGACTCGGACTGCTTCTCGAAGGCCACCGCGAGCACCCGCCGGTGCACCCCGCCCTGCACCAGGCTCGCCGCCACGTTGGCCGTCGAGCCGCCGACCGATCCAGCGGTGTGCACGCGGATCATCGGTTTCCCCGTCGCACCGAGGGAATCCGCGAGGTGCAGCTCGGGCATCATCACGCCCTCGAACAGGTCGGGGGCCTTGCCGACCACGACGGCGTCGACGTCCGGCCAGTCCAGGCCGGCATCGGCCAGCGCGCGCTCGGCGGCTTCCCGGCACAGCCCGGCGATCGAGACGTCGAGGCGCTTGCTGGTGTGGTGCGTCTGGCCGGTCCCGATGACCGCCGCCAACCGCTTGCCCATCAGGACCTTCCCTCCATCACGCAGACCAGGTTCTGCTGCAGCGCGGGCCCGCTGGTGGCGTGCGCCAGCACCCGCGTCGCGGTACCGGACATCACGCGGGAAGCGGCTTCGCCGATGCGCGCCAGTCCCGCGGCGAACATCGGATTGCCGCACAGCGGGCCGCCGGACGGGTTGATCGCCACGTCGTCGCCGAGCCCGATGGCACGGCGCAGCAGGATTTCCTGGTGGGTGAACGGTGCGTGCAGTTCGGCGAGCTCGACGTCGCCGACGTCGGCCGCTCGGGCCGCGGCGGTGGTCGACGGCGACCGGAGCAAGTCGCGGGCACCGAGGCTGCCGGACTCGATCCGGTGCTCCAACCCGGTGATCCACGCCGGACGTTCGTGCAGCTCCCGGGCCCGTTCGGCGCTCGCGAGCACGACCACGGAGGCGCCGTCGGTGATCGGTGCGCAGTCATGCTCGCGCAGCGGATCCGCGATGTGGGGCTGGGCCAGCAGGTCTTCGACGTCGACCTGGCCCGAGCGCTGCGCGTCCGGTCCGGCGGAGGCCCGGCTGCGGGCGGCGACTTCGGCCATGTCCCGTTCGGTCCACGCGCCGGAGTCCAGGCCCAGGCGGGCCTGCAGGCCGGCGATGCTCACCGAGTCGGGCCACAGCGGCGCGGCGGTGTACGGGTCGAGCTGCAGGGCGAGCGTCCGGCGCAGGTCACCGGCCGAGGACTTGCCGAAGCCGTAGACCAGCGCGGTGTCGACCTCGCCGGTGCGGATCTTCACCCACGCCTCGTACAGCGCCCAGGCGGCGTCCATCTCCACGTGCGATTCGTTGATCGGGGGGAACGCGCCGATGGCGTCGACCGCCGCGATGAACGAGAACGCCCGGCCCGCCAGGTAGTCCGACGAACCGGAGCACCAGAACCCGATGTCCTCGGTGCGCAGCCCGGTGCTGGTGAGGACGTCCCGGAAGATCGGGACCAGCATCTCGACCCCGTTGGTGGTGCCGTGGGTGGCGCGCACGTTCGGTGCCTGCGCGAACCCGACGACGGCTACGTCTTCCACGGTGAACTCCTCGGCGGGCTAGAGGTGTTGGGAGTAGGTCTCGAAGGGGGCGTCGGGCTCGCCGGTGGGGCGGAAGTGGTCGATGTTCTGGAGCGTGTAGTTCCACTCCTCGCGCGGTTTCCACTCCGCGCGGACCCGCATGCCCATGCGGACTTCGTCGGCGGCGCAGCCCAGCACCAGGTGGAGGAAGGGGATGTCGGAGCCGTCGAGCAGGACGTAGGCCGACACGTACGGCGGCTTGATGCGCTGGCCCAGGAACGGCACGTTGACGATGCAGAACGTCGTCACGGTCCCGGTGTCGGGCAGCTCCACCTCTTCCTCGGTGGGCACGCCGTCGGTCGGGCAGGCGCCGCGCGGCGGGATGTAGACCTTCCCGCACTCCGGGCAGCGCTGGCCGAGCAGCCTGCCCTCGGCGAGCCCGCGCAGGTAGCGGCTCTCCTCGGGGGAGGCCGAGTGCTGGTAGTGCAGGTGCACCGGCGAGGTGATCATGGTGACCGGTTCGGGATCCTCCTCGGGCGCGGCGGGGGAGTCGCCGACCGGCTCGAAGCAGGCGATGTCGCGGATCCCGTTGCCGCGCTCGGCCGACCAGCGGACCTGGACCCGCATGCCGGTGCGGATGGCGTCGGGCGAACCGACGTCCACCGCGTGCAGCATCGGGGTGTCGGCGCCGTCGAGCAGCACGAACGCCCAGGCGAACGGGTGCTGCAGGGGCTGGCCTTCGATCGGCTGCGGCATCCACGACCAGCTCAGCACCGTGCCGCTGGTGCCGACCTGGACGAACTCGTCGAGCGCGGCGGCGGTGTCGGGGTCGTACTCGACGGGGGGCACGTGGACCCGGCCGTCGCTGCCGCGCACGCCGACGATGCGGCGGCCGCGCAGTTCGGTGGCGAACCGGCGGTGGACCGGTCCCAGGGAGCGGGTGTAGTCGAAGCCGACTTCGAGCGGTGCGCTGAGTGGTTCGGAGAGCCCAGTCACGAACTGAAGTGAAACATGTTCTCGATTTTGGGGCAACATGCGGGCAGGATGGGAACCGGTGGATCCGTCGGGACGAGGAGGATCGCTGATGAGAATCGGACTTCAGCTCGGTTACTGGGGCGCGGCGCCGCCGCCGAACGCGGAGGAACTCGTTCTCGAAGCCGACCGCACCGGGTTCGACTCGGTCTTCGCCGCGGAGTCCTGGGGTTCGGACGCCTTCACCCCGCTGGCCTGGTGGGGATCGCGGACCAGTCGCGTGCGGCTGGGTACGTCCGTGGCGCAGGTCGCCGCGCGCACCCCGGCTTCGTGCGCGATGCACGCGCTGACCCTGGACCACCTCTCGGGTGGTCGGTGCGTGCTCGGGCTCGGGGTGTCCGGACCGCAGGTGGTGGAGGGCTGGTACGGCACTCCCTTCGCGAAACCCCTTGCGCGGACTCGGGAATACGTCTCGATCGTGCGCCAGGTGCTGGCCCGCGAGGCTCCGGTGCGCAACGACGGGCCGCACTACCGGCTGCCCTACGACGGGCCGGGCTCGATCGGGCTGGGCAAATCGCTGCGGCCGATCACCCATCCGCTGCGCGCCGACCTGCCGATCTGGCTCGGTGCGGAAGGTCCGCGCAATGTGGCGCAGACGGCTGAGATCGCCGATGGGTGGATCGCGGTCTACTTCTCGCCGCGCGTCGCCGGGATGTACGAGGACTGGCTGGGGGAGGGCTTCGCCCGGCCGGGCGCTCGCCGCGGCCGCGCGGACTTCGAGGTCGCCGCGAGCTGCCAGGTGGTGGTGACCGACGATCCGGCCGCCGAACGGGCGAAGCTGAAGCCCTCGCTCGCGCTCTACATCGGCGGGATGGGTGCGCCGGGGATGAACTTCCACGCCGAGCTGTTCCGCCGGATGGACTACGACGAGGTCGTGGACGACGTGCTGCGCCTGTTCGGCGAGGGCCGGCGGGACGAGGCGGCGGCCGCGGTGCCGGACGAGATGGTCGACGACATCGCGATCATCGGCGACGCGGAGACCGTGCGGAGCCGGGTGGTGGAGTGGGAGAAGTCCGGAGTGGACACCCTCCTCGTCGGATGCCGCAGCACCGACCACATCCGCGACATCGCCGCGGCTCTCGGTCTTCCTGGTGCGGATTGAGTCCTATGTGGATGGATGTGGGGCTTGCCCGCCGTGTGGAACAGGTTCTAGATTTGTTGAGTTTCCGATTTCCGCGTCGTCGTTGACAGGAGTTCGCCGTGTCCGACATCGGGCTGTGGAAGATCGCAGAGCAGGAGCCGAACCGGGTTGCCGTGATCGCCCCTGATGGCGGTGAGCTCACCTACGGAGAACTCGCCGCTGCCGCGGACCGGTACGGCCGCGGGTTGCAGAGCATGGGGCTCGACGTGGGTGACAGCGTCGTGCTGATGCTGCCCAACGGGCCGGATCTGCTGGCCGCCTACTTCGCCGCGATGCAGTGCGGGCTGTACGCGGTCACGGTGAACTGGCACCTGGTCGGCGCCGAGGTGTCCTACCTGATCGAGGACAGCGGTGCGAAGGCGTTCATCGCTCATGAGCGGTTCAGCGCAGCGGCTTCCGACGCTGCGGCGCGCTGCGGGCTCCCGGGTTCGGCGCGCTTCGCGGTCGGGGAGATCCCGGGATTCCAGCAGTTGTCCCAGCTCGGTGCGCAAGAGCCACCGAAGCGCCCGGACGTCCGCACCATGGGCTCTCCGATGCTCTACACCTCCGGGACCACCGGTCGTCCTAAGGGCGTCAGGCGGCCGCTGACCGGAGCCGATCCCGATGTGGTGCCGGCCGCAGCGACGTGGTTCTTCGGCATCTTCGGGATCAAGCCCTTCGACGGGCACGTGCACCTGTGCGGCTCGCCGCTCTACCACACCGCGGTGCTCAACTTCGTCACCCACTCCATCCAATTAGGACATACCGCGGTGCTGATGGACCGCTGGGATCCGGCCGAGATGCTGCGGCTGATCGAGCGGTACCGGGTGACCCACACGCACATGGTGCCCACCCAGTTCCACCGGCTCCTGGCGCTGCCGCCCGAGGTCCGGCAGCGCTACGACGTGTCGTCGCTGCGCGCGGCGATCCACGGCGCCGCGCCGTGCCCGCAGGAGGTCAAGCGGGCGATGCTGGAGTGGTGGGGGCCGGTCGTGATCGAGTACTACGCGGCTACCGAAGGCGGTGGCACGGCGATCGGCGCGGCCGAGTGGCTGGACAAACCGGGATCGGTCGGCAAGCCGTGGCCGGGCTCGACGGTCAAGGTCCTCGGCGACGACGGCGCGGAGCTGCCACCGGACGAGATCGGCACGGTGTACATGCGGATGGGCGGCTCGAGCTTCGAGTACCACCGGGACGCCCGCAAGACCGAGCAGGCGCGCGTCGGGGACCTGTTCACCCTCGGCGACGTCGGCTACCTGGACGCGGACGGCTACCTGTACCTGTGCGACCGCAAGAGCGACATGATCATCTCGGGCGGGGTGAACATCTACCCGGCGGAGGTGGAGAACGCCCTGTCGGTGCACCCGAAGGTCGCCGACGTGGCGGTGTTCGGGGTCCCCAACGAGGACTGGGGGGAAGAGGTCAAAGCCGTGGTCCAGCCCGCCGAAGGCGCGCACCCCGGCGACGATCTGGCCGAGGAGCTGCTGGCCTACGCCCGCGACCGCCTGGCGAAGTTCAAAACCCCCCGGACCATCGACTTCGCCGAAGAGCTCCCCAGGGACCCCAACGGCAAGCTCTACAAGCGCAAGCTCCGAGCCCCCTACTGGGAAGACCACGACCGCGCGATCTGAACCCATCGAGCACCGCTCCCCCGCCCACCGGCGTCCGGTCGTGACCGGGTGATCCGCAATTTCAATGGAATTTCGAGGTTCGAATTCCATTGAAATTGCGGACCTCCGCCACGGAACAGGCCGGTTGCCGACACGTGTCGGCGTGTCGGGTGCCGGACACGCCGGTGGACCCCAGTTTCAATTGAAACTGCGGTCCACGATCGGGTGCCGTTCGGCGGGGAGGTCAGCGGGCGCGGAAGTGGGGGGTTCGCTTCTCGGCGAAGGCTCGGGGGCCTTCCTTGGCGTCTTCGCTGGTGAAGACCTCCACGCCCAGGCGGGCGTCCACTTCGAACGCCTCGTTCTCCGGCATGCCTTCGGTTTCGCGGATCGTGCGGAGGATCGCCCGGACCGCCAGGGGGCCGTTGGCGGCGATCAGGTCGGCCAGCTCCAGGGCTTTGGCGAGGGCTTGGCCGTCCGGGACCACGTGCCCGATCAGGCCGATCTCCTTGGCCTCGGCGGCGCGGACGTGCCTGCCGGTGAGGAGGATGTCCGCGGCCACGGTGTAGGGGATCTGGCGGGGCAGGCGGACCGCTGAGCCACCCAGGGGGAACAGCCCCCAGCGGGCTTCTGAGACGCCGAAGCGGGCGCTTTCGCCGGCCACCCGGATGTCGGTCGCTTGCAGGATCTCCGTGCCGCCCGCGATCGCCGGGCCTTCCACCGCGGCGATCAGCGGTTTGGTCAGGCGGCGGCCCTTGAGCAGCGGTTCGATGACGGACATGTCCATGCCCCGGGTGGTGTCGCCGGGGTGGGACTGCGTCATCGCCTTGAGGTCCGCGCCCGCGCAGAACGCGCCGCCCGCGCCGGTGAGGATGCAGGCGCGGATCTCGTCGTTGCGGTCCACTTCGTCCCAGGCCTCCCGCATGATCTGCATCATCGGGCCGGACAGCGCGTTGCGGGCTTCGGGGCGGTTCATCGTCACCACGAGCACCGGGCCGCGGCGCTCGAGCAGGCAGTGGGGTTGTTCGACGACCTCGGTGCTCGACGTCATGGGGGAACCTTCCACTTGGCGGATTTCCTTGTGTCAAGGGGAAACCGGATCTGGATCGTCCAAGGAGCCCGATACTGCCGGTGAAATCCGGTTGGGCCCAACGGGTTCTTGCCCCGGACGATAACACGTTCTACTTTCTTCAGGGTGGCGTACAACATCGCAGATCTTTTCGAGCACGCCGTCGATCTGGTGCCAGATCGCGTCGCCGTGATCTGCGGCGAGCGACGGTTCACCTTCGCGCAGCTGGACGAGCGGGCCAACCAGCTGGCGCACCACTACACCGCTCGTGGACTCGGGCGCGGCTCGCACATCGGGATCTACTCGCGCAACGGGATCGAGGCGCTGGAGGCCATGCTGGCCGCCTACAAGATCCGCGCCGTACCGATCAACATCAACTACCGCTACGTGCCGGCGGAACTCCGCTACATCTTCGACAACGCCGACCTGGCGGCGCTGGTGCACGAACGCCGCTACAGCGACAACGTCGCGCAGATCCGCCCGGAATTCCCGGGCCTGCGCGAAGTCCTCGTCATCGAGGACGGAACGGACCTCGAGCACGACGGGACCGAGTACGAATCCGCGCTGTCCGGGCAGTCCGGTGAACGGGACTTCCCGGAGCGCAGCGCGGACGACCTGTACCTGCTCTACACCGGCGGTACCACCGGCATGCCGAAGGGCGTCATGTGGCGCCACGAGGACGTCTGGCGGGTGCTCGGCGGCGGCATCGACTTCATGACCGGTGAAGCGATGCAGGACGAGTGGCAGCAGGCGCGCGCCGGGGCCGACAGCGGCGGCCTGGTCCGCCTGCCGGCCGCGCCGTTCATCCACGGTGCCGCGCAGTGGGCGAGCTTCGGCAACCTCTTCGCGTGCAGCGCGGTGGTGTTCGTGCCGCAGTTCGACGCGCACGAGGTGTGGCGGACCATCGAACGCGAGAAGGTCCACGTGCTGGCGATCGTCGGCGACGCGATGGCCCGGCCGCTGATCGAGGCCTACCGCGACGGCGACTACGACGCCTCCTCGCTGCTGGCGATCTCCAGCAGTGCGGCGCTGTTCTCGCCGTCGGTGCAGCGGCAGTACCTCGACGAGCTGCCGAACGTGGTCATCACCGACTCGATCGGATCCTCCGAGACCGGGTTCAGCGGCATCGGTGTGGTCTCCCGCGACACCGAGCAGTCCGGTGGCCCGCGGGTCAACGCCGACGCCTCCACGAGGGTCATCCGCGACGACGGGACCTTCGCCGAGGTCGGCGAGGTCGGGTGGTTGGCGCGCAGCGGGCACGTGCCGCTGGGCTACTACAAGGACGAGGTGAAGTCGCGGAAGGTGTTCGTCGAGATCGACGGCACGCGCTACGTGGTGCCCGGCGACTACGCCCGGATCGAGGACGACGGCACGGTGACGATGCTGGGCCGCGGTTCGGTGTCGATCAACACCGGCGGGGAGAAGGTCTTCCCGGAAGAGGTGGAGGCCGCGCTGAAGTCGCATCCGGACGTCTTCGACGTGCTGGTCGTCGGCGTGCCGGACGAGCGGCTGGGCCAGCGCGTCGCGGCGGTCGTGCAGCCGAGACCGGGAGCAGTGGCCCGGCTGGCCGACATCGACGCGCACGCGCGGGAGCGGATCGCCGGGTACAAGGTGCCGCGCAGCTTGTGGCTGGTCGACGAGATCACCCGCTCACCCAGCGGAAAACCCGACTACACCTGGGCGAAGAAGCACACCGAGGCGCACCCGCCGACGGAGGTGCGAGAGCCCGCGAACCGCACGGCTCCGGGCTGAGCCGCGCCGGACATCCCGCAAATTCCATTGAAATCGGACCTTCGATTTCAATGGAATTTGCGTCCCCGCCGGTGCCCGGAGCGCGCCGGATCTCGAGAGGACCGATCAATGCGAACGACACTGTGCGACACCCTGGGCATCGAGCACCCGATCGTCGGGTTCACGCCGTCCGAGCACGTCGCGGCGGCGATCAGCCGGGCCGGCGGGCTCGGGGTGCTGGGCTGCGTGCGGTTCAACGACCCCGACGAGCTGGACGCGGCGCTGGACTGGATGGACGCCAACACCGGCGGCAAGCCCTACGGGGTGGACGTGGTGATGCCGGCGAAGATCCCCACCGAGGGCGCCGCGGTGGACCTGGCGGAGTACATCCCGCCGGAGCACCGGGATTTCGTCCGGCGCACCCTCGACGAGCTGGGCGTACCGGAGCTGCCCGCCGACGAGCAGCAGCGGGAAGGCGTGCTGGGCTGGCTGCACTCGGTGGCCCGGTCGCACGTGGACGTCGCGCTGCGGCACCCGGTGCGGCTGATCGCCAACGCGCTGGGCTCACCGCCGGTGGACGTCATCGAGCAGGCGCACCAGCACGACGTCCTGGTGGCGGCGCTGGCGGGCAAGGCCGAGCACGCGGTGCGGCACGTGGACAACGGCGTGGACATCGTCGTGGCGCAGGGGCACGAGGCCGGTGGGCACACCGGTGAGATCGCCAGCATGGTGCTGGTGCCGGAGGTCGTCGACGCGGTCGGCGACCGGGTTCCGGTGCTGGCGGCCGGCGGCATCGGGTCCGGACGGCAGGTCGCGGCGGCGCTCGCGCTCGGCGCCAGCGGTGCGTGGATGGGGTCGTACTGGCTGACGACCGTCGAGTACCAGCAGATCCCGGGCAACTCGGTGACGCAGCAGGCACTGCTGGCGGCCGGGTCGAGCGACACGGTGCGCTCCCGGATCTACACCGGCAAACCGGCTCGGCTGCTCAAGACCCGGTGGACCGATGCGTGGGCGGTGGACGGTGCGCCCGATCCGCTGCCGATGCCGCTGCAGAACATCCTGGTCAGCGAGGCCCACCAGCGCATCATGCGGGCCGAGGACCCGTCGGTGGTGTCGATGCCGGTGGGGCAGATCGTGGGCCGGATGAACGAGGTCCGACCGGTCGCGGACGTCATGGCCGACCTGCTGGCCGAGCTCGACAAGACCATCACCGGTCTCAACGACCTCCGCTGAGCGATCGGGACCGGGGTGTCACCCACCCCGGTCCTGATGCCTGCGCTCCGGTGGTCCGTGGAACCGCAGTTTCAATTGAAACTGTGATCCGCCGTGCCTGGGAATTGCAGTTTCAATTGAAACTGCGGACCACCGGCGTGTCGGGACCTGTCCCACCGGCGGGTGAGATGAGTTCTGGTGTTCCAGCGGGGGTCGGTGTCCGGTTTCCGTTGGCGCAGCAGGTCGTTCTGCGGGAGTCGGTGGGGTTAGGGCCGGGGGACGTAGGTGGAGTCCTCGCGGTGGTAGACCGGGTCCTGGGTGTTGAGGGCTTCGGCCATCAGGTGGCGTTTGAGGATCTTGTGGGTGGCCGTGCGCGGGAGATCGGTCGCTAGGCGGATGTAGCGGGGCCACTGCTTGGGGCCCAGGTCCGGTTGCTCGGCGAGGAAGTCTGCAAGCTCGGCCGGGGTGAAGGCGGGGGTGGTGACCAGGGTGGCCATCACCTGGTCGCCGGTCTTCGGATCCGGGACCGCGTAGACCGCCGCTTCGCGGATCTCCGGGTGGCGCAGCAGGATTCGTTCGATCGGGGCGGTGGCGAGGTTCTCGCCGTCGACGCGGAGCCAGTCGGCGGTGCGGCCTGCGAAGTGGCAGAAGCCTTCGGCGTCCAGGTAGGCCAGGTCGCCGCTCCAGTACATGCCGTGGCGCATCCGGTCCGCGTCGGCGTCCGGGGCGTTGTAGTAGCCGGCGAACCAGCCGGAACCGGTGGTGTTGACCAGCTCGCCGATGGCTTCGCCGGGGTTGAGCAGCTGTCCTTCGGCGGAGAACTCCGCTGTGGCGCAGGGATTTCCGGTGTCCGGGTCCAGCACCGCCACGCCGTCCGGGAGGCGGCCGAGCGCGCCCGGCGGGGTGTCCGGGGTGCGGGGGATCGCGATGCCGCCCTCGGTGGAGCCGAACCCGTCGACCACCCGGCAGCCGAACCGCTCGGCGAAGCGCCGCACGTCCTGCTCGTTGGCCTCGTTGCCGTAGACCACGCGCAGCGGGTTGTCCGCGTCGTCCGGCCGCGGTGCGGTGGCGAGCACGTGGGAGAGCGGTTTGCCCACGTAGTTGGCGTAGGTGACGCCGAACTCCCGCACGTCGGGAAGGAAACCGGATGCCGAGAAGCGGCGGCGCAGGGCGATGGTCGCGCCGGCGGCCAAGCCGACCGCCCAGCCCGCCATCAGGGCGTTGGAGTGGAACAGCGGCATCGCCACGTACGCCACGTCGTCGCTGGTCAGCTCGAAGCGGTCGGCCAGCATCCGGCCGGGGAAGGCGATCTTGCCGTGCGTGCAGCGGACCGCTTTCGGGTCGCCGCCGGTGCCGGAGGTGAACACCAGCACCAGCAGGTCGTCGGGATCGGTCGCGACCGGGGCGATCTCGGCCCCGGCGTGCTCGGCGAGCAGGGCCGACCACGGGGGAGTGTCGACCAGCAGGACCGGAACGCCCAGGTCCAGGCCCGCGAGCAGGTCGGCGTGCGCCGAGTCGGTGAGGATCACCTGGCAGTCGGTCAACCGCACGTCGCGGGCCAGCGCCTCGCCGCGCCGCGTCGGGTTCAACCCGACCAGCACCGCGCCGGAGAGGGCCGCGCCGCCGAGCAGGAAGGCGAACTCAGGGACGTTGCCGAGCAGCACCCCGACGTGGAACGGGCCTGGGCCGCGCAGGGAGCGCAGCAGCGAAGCGTACTGCGCACTGGTGCGCACGACCTCGGCCCATGACCACGAGCGGTCTTCGAAGCGCAGGCCGCAGTGCTCGTCCTTGGTGCGGTTCAGCAGGAGTTCGGTCACGGTCGGTGTCATGTCAACCCGCCAAGGCGTCGCCGAGCCGACCGAGCTGCACCGCCGCGCCACCGAGGGCGAACTCGTTGCGCTTGGCCGCCACGAAGTAGCGGTGCAGCGGGTGGTCGAGGTCGATGCCGACACCGCCGTGCACGTGGACCGCGGTGTGCGCGACCCGGTGCCCGGCGTCCGCCGCCCAGAACTTCGCGGTGGCCAGCTCCGCCTCGCACGGCAGTCCTTCGTCCAGGCGCCACGCGGCCTGCCACAGCGTCAGCCGGGCCGCTTCGACGTCGATGAACGCGTCGGCGAGCCGCTGGGCGACCGCTTGGAAGCTCCCGATCGGCCGCCCGAACTGCACCCGCTCGCGGGCGTACTCGCTGGTCAGCTCCAGGGCTCGGGAGATGACGCCGACCTGGTGCGCGCACACCCCGACGGTGGCGCGGGCGAGCAGCCAGTCCAGCACCGAGCGATCGTGCAGGACGTGGTCGTCGTCGACCCGGACCCCGTCGAGGTCCAGCCGGGCTTCGCTGTCGGAGTCCACGATGCGCTGGCGCTGCGGGCTCAGCTGGCCCGATCCGACCAGGAACACCCGCGGGCCGTCCGGGGTCCACGCCGGGACCAGGACGAGATCGGCGATCGTGCCAGCCGGGACACCGGTCTTGCTGCCGCTGAGCACCCATGCGCCGTCCTGGCGTTCGGCGCGGCAGGACGGAACGGCCGGATTCGGGTTGTGCTCCTCGACCAGCGCGGCGGTGAGCACCAGCTCGCCCCGGGCCGCCGGCGCCGCCCAGGTGCGTTTCTGCTGGTCCGTGCCGAACTGGGCGATGGCGGACGCGGCAGTGGTGATCGAGCTCAGGTAGGGTGCTGGAGCGACGGCGCGACCGAGTTCGATCAGCACGCTGCACTGCTCCAGCAGGCCGAACCCGCCGCCTCCGACGGTTTCCGGCAGCCCGGCGGAGAGCACGTCAGCGGTCGCCAGTTGTGTCCACAGTGCACGGTCGAAGCGGTCCTCGCCGCGCTCCACCTCGCGCAACCGCTCGTTGGTGACGTGGTCGTCGAGGATCTTCCGGGCGAGTTCGGCCAGGTCGTCCTGCGCCTCGGTCAGTGCGAAGTCCACAAGTCCTCCTTCGAAGTCGGGTCGTGCCCGGGTCAGCGCTTGGCGGGTGGGAGGCCGAGGCCCACTGCGGCGACGATGTCGCGCTGCACCTCGTTGGTCCCGCCGCCGAAGGTGAGGATCAGCGAGGAGCGGTGCATGCGTTCGATGCGGCCGCGCAGGGCCGAGCCGGGGGAGCCCTGGCGGACGTGTGCCGCGCTGCCGAGGACCTCCATCAGCAGGCGGTAGGCCTCGGTGGCGAACTCGGTGCCGAAGACCTTCGTCGCGGACGCGGTCGCCGGGGCGGGCTGCTGCTCGATGGTGGTGGCGATCTTCCAGTTGACCAGCTTGAGGAACTCCGCCCCGGCGTGCGCGCGGGCCAGGTGGTGGCGCACCCACTCCTGGTCGATCACCCGGCGCCCGTCGGTGAGCCGGGTTTCCCGCGCCCAGTCCAGCACTTCGTCCAGCGCGGACCGCAGCGGGGCGGCCGAGGTGAGTGCCACGCGCTCGTGGTTGAGCTGGTTGGTGATCAGCGGCCAGCCCTCGTTCTCGTTGCCCACCAGCGCGGACGCGGGCACCCGCACGTCCTGGTAGTAGGTCGCGCTGGTGGTCGGCCCGGCGACGGTGTGCACCGGTGTCCAGGAGAAGCCGGGGGAGTCGGTGGGCACGATCAGGATGCTCAGCCCGCGGTGCTTCTTGGCCTCGCGGTCGGTCCGGCAGGCCAGCCACACGTAGTCGGCGTACTGGATCAGGCTGGTCCACATCTTCTGCCCGTTGACCACGTAGTCCCCGCCGTCGCGGTCAGCCGTCGTGCGCAGCGAGGCCAGGTCGGTGCCGGCTTCCGGCTCGGAGTAGCCGATCGCGAAGTGGATCTCGCCGCCGGCGATCTTGGGCAGGTAGTGCGCTTTCTGCTCCGGGGTGCCGTACCGCATGATCGTCGGCGCGATGCTGTTGAGCGTCAGGAACGGGACCGGGGCACCGGCGATCGCCGCCTCGTCGGTGAAGATCAGCTGGTCCAGCGTGCTGCGGTCCTGGCCGCCGTACTCGGTGGGCCAGCCCAGCGCGAGCCACCCGTCGGCACCCATCTGCCGGACCACTTCGCGGTAGGCCGCGCCGTCGCCGTAGTCGCCGTGCGCGGCCAGTTCCGCGCGGATCTCGGGAGTCATGAGCTTGCCGAAGTAGTCGCGCAGCTCTTCGCGCAGCTGCTCCTGCTCGGGCGTGTAGGCGATGCGCATGCACCCCTCCTGCGATCGGGAGCGTGTGGAACATGTTTCAACAACCATAAGCCGGAGAGGGGTGCCAGGTCGACACATCAGTAGTGGGACCGGGTGTCGCTCGCGGATCGGCGTGCGGAAACTGGTTCTACGGTGCGGTGGCGGAGCGAAATCGCGCCGAACGGAGCAGTCACGCTCGCACCAATGGGTCGTTGAGCAGCTGAGCAGATGTTCCGAATGGGACCAGTTAGAACCAGTTGCACGTTATGAGACGTGCGGAAAACCGTTTTTTCTAGGGTTTTTCCCATGAGCCTTGCCACTGTGAAAGAACACGTTCTACTGTTGTGCGAGTTACAGTCCTCGGCTATCGCGGTGAGGTGACCGGCTGGTGAAGGCAGCGGTGCTCGAGCAGATCGGTGATGGCGGGCTGGACGTGCGCGAGGACGTCGCCACCACCACCCCCGGGCCGGACGAGGTGCGCGTGCGCATCAAGGCCGCCGGGGTCTGCCACAGCGATGTGTCCGCGATGAGCGGCGCGCTGCCCGCGCTGGCACCAGGCGTGATGGGACACGAAGGCGCTGGTGAGGTGCTGGAGGTCGGCAGCCGGGTGACCGAACTGCGGCCCGGTGACCGGGTGGTGCTCTCGTTCGTGCCGCCGTGCGGGCGCTGCGCGTACTGCCTGGGCGGACAGCCGCACCTCTGCGAGGTGCACACCGTAGCGGCCTTCGTCACGCCGCGCTTCGAGATCGGCGGCCGACCGGCCTACGGGTTCGGCGGGTGCGGGGCGTTCGCGGAAGAAGTCGTGGTGCCCAGCGCCGGCGCGATCAAGGTCGACCAGGACGTCCCCTTCGAGATCGCCGCGCTGATCGGGTGCGGCGTGCTCACCGGGGTCGGTGCGGTGCTCAACACCGCGAAGGTCGAGCCGGGGTCCACTGTGGCCGTCATCGGCTGCGGTGGGGTGGGGATCTCGGTGCTCCAGGGGGCTCGGCTGGCCGGTGCGGCGCAGATCGTCGCGGTGGACCCGGTGGTCGAGAAGCACGCCGCGGCAAAGCGGTTCGGCGCCACGCGCGCCACCACGCCGGAAGGCTTGGAGGACGTGAAGCACGAAGTCACCGGCGGTCGCGGGTTCGACTACGCCATCGAGGTCGTCGGCCAGGCGGGCACGATCCGCGCGGCCTACGACGCGACCCGGCGCGGCGGCAGCGTGGTCGTCGTCGGCACGGGCGGTCCCGAGGAGACGGTCGAGTTCAACGCTCAAGAACTGTTCATCAACGAGAAGAAGATCCTGCCGTCCTTCTACGGTTCGGTCGATCCGCGGCGCGACACGGCGCGGATGGTGGACCTCTGGCGCGCCGGACGCCTCGACCTGGACGGCATGATCTCCCGCCGGATCGGGCTGGACGAGATCAACGACGGACTGGCCGCCCTGCAGGAGCAGGGCAGCGCGCTGATCCGCCAGATCGTGACCTTCGACTGAGAACCCCCGTCCCGGATCCGCGGCTGCGCGGAACGCGGACGCACGACGAAGCGAGGAGTGGTGGTGCGGAGTCTGGAAGGCAAGGTCGCAGTCGTCACCGGTGCCGGTGCCGGGCTGGGGCGCGCGGAAGCGCTGGCGCTGGCCCGGGCCGGAGCCGACGTGGTGGTCAACGACGTCGCCGAACGCGCATCGGACGTGGTCGCCGAGATCGAGGAGATCGGCGGCAAAGCGGCCGCGGTGCTCGGCGACGTCTCGGCCGGTGAGACCGCGCAGGAACTGGTGTCCACCGCGGTGCAACGATTCGGCGGACTGCACGTGGTGGTGAACAACGCCGGTGTGCTGCGCGACCGGATGCTGTTCAAGATGACCGATCAGGAGTGGGACGACGTGATCCGCGTCCACCTGCGCGGCCACTTCTTGTTGTCCCGCAACGCCGCCGCGTTCTGGCGCGACCAGTACAAGCAGGACGGGAAGACCTACGGCAGCGTGATCAACACCGCCTCGGAGGCCTTCCTGCTCGGTGCCGCGGCGCAGCCGAACTACGCGGCGGCCAAAGCCGGGATCGCCGCGCTGACGGTGTCCAGCGCGCGTGCCCTCGCCCGCATGGGCGTGCGCGCGAACGCGATCTGCCCGCGAGCCCGGACGGCGATGACCGAGGAAGTGTTCGGCCCGGCGCCGGAGGACGGCGTCGACCCGCTGTCGACGGACCACGTCGCACCGCTGGTCGCCTACCTGGCTTCGCCGGCTGCGGAGCGGATCAGCGGGCAGGTGTTCGTCGTGCACAGCGGGATGATCGCGCTCATGGCCGCGCCGGTCGTCGAGCAGCGCTTCGACACCAGCGGACCACTGTGGACCGAAGACGAGCTCGCCGACACCGTCGGGTCCTACTTCGCCGAGAGAGATCCGGAGCGGAACTTCGCCGCCGCGGAACTGCTCTCGCTCCCCTAGACCATCCACGCCGAACCCGCTGTGCAGGGAGGACTTCCGATGGCGCTGACCGTGCAGCAGCACCGCGACGCTGCTGGGCTCAAGGACGGATTGCTGCTGGTCGACGGCCAGTGGCGGCAGGCCCGCGCGGGCCGCACCTGGACCCACCACCACCCGGCGACCGGCGAGACCATCGGCGAGATCGCCGTCGCCGACGTCGAGGACGTCGACGAAGCGGTGCGCGCCGCGCGCCGCGCGTTCGACGAGAGCCCGTGGCCGACGATGCGGGTGGGGGAGCGCTCCCGGCTGCTGCGCCGGTGCGCGGACCTGCTCCGGGACAACGCCGCCGACCTGCGGGCGCGGCAGGCGCTGGACAACAGCGTGCCGCTGTCGTTCGCCACCGTCTACGCGGGTTCGGTCGACGTGGCCGCCGACGTCTTCGACCACCACGCCGGGTGGATCGACAAGGCAGGCGGCGAGACGTTCCCGCCGTACCAGGGTGGCGACCACCTGGCGATGACGCTGCGCGAACCGATCGGCGTGGTGGCCGCGGTGCTGCCGTGGAACGCGCCGTTCCTGCTGTTCGCGCAGAAGATCGCTCCCGCGCTGGCCGCCGGCTGCACCGTGGTGATCAAGCCGTCGGAGTACGCGACGTTCTGCGTGCTGCGGATGGTGGAACTGCTGCAGGAGGCCGGAATCCCGGACGGCGTGGTCAACGTCGTGACCGGACCCGGTGATCCGACCGGTGAAGCGCTGATCACCCACCCGCAGGTGGACAAGGTCAGCTTCACCGGCAGCCGCGAAGTGGGGCGGCGGGTCGTCGAGGCCTCGGCGGGCACCATGAAGCGGGTGTCGCTGGAGCTCGGCGGCAAGAGCCCGGCGATCGTGTTCCCGGACGGCGACGTCGGTTTGGCAGGCATGACCGCGATGGGCATGGTCACCCTCGGGTTGTCCGGGCAGGCGTGCGTGGCCACGACCAGGGCGCTGGTGCACCGCGACGCCTACGACGAGTTCGTCGGCGCGGCGGAGATGATCGCCGGCTCGGTGACCTACGGCGACCCGTTCGATCCCGGCGTGCTCTCCAGCCCGCTGATCAACCAGCGGCAGCTGGACCGGGTGCTCGGCTTCATCGAGCAGGGCCAGCAGGAAGGCGCCCGGCTGGTCACCGGCGGCGGGCGCGCCGACGGCGACCTCAGCGCCGGGAACTTCGTGCAGCCGACCATCTTCGCGGACGTGGCCAACTCGATGACCATCGCGCAGCAGGAGATCTTCGGCCCGGTGCTGACGGTGGTGCCCTTCGACGACGAGGACGAAGCGGTGCGGCTGGCCAACGACACCGAGTACGGGCTCGGCGCCGGGGTGTACACCAAGGACGTGCAGCGGGCGTTCCGGGTGGCCAAGCGGATCCGCTGCGGAACGGTCGGCATCAACGGGTTCCAGGTGGAGCCGCACCTGCCCTTCGGCGGCTACAAGCAGTCCGGGATCGGCCGCGAAGGCGGGCGTTCCGCCTACGAGGCCTACACCGAGCTCAAGACCGTCCTGCTGCCGCTGACAGAGGAGCTGATGTGAGGTGAGGCTGGCGGGCAAGGTCGCGATCGTCACCGGTGGCGCGCGGGGGCAGGGCGCAGCGGCCGCGCGGCGGTTCGTCGCCGAAGGCGCGCGGGTGCTGGTCGGCGACGTGGCCGACGAGCAGGGCAAGGAGCTGGTCGAGGAGCTCGGATCGGCCGCGGTCTACCAGCACCTGGACGTGTCCTCCGAGGACGACTGGGTCGACGCGGTGCGCACCGCGGGCGAGCTGGGCCGGATCGACGTGCTGGTCAACAACGCAGGGGTCCTCCACCTGTCGGAGCTGGCCGACACGAGCCTGGCCGACTACGAGCGGGTGATCCGGATCAACCAGATCGGCACCTTCCTGGGCATGCGGGAGGTGATCCCGGCGATGTCCGACGGCGGCGGCTCGATCATCAACGTGTCCTCGGTGGAGGGAATCGGCGGGATGCCGCTGCTGGTGGCGTACTCGGCGAGCAAGTTCGCCATCCGCGGCATGACCAAGGTCGCCGCGATGGAGCTGGGCAAGCACGGCATCCGGGTCAACTCGGTGCACCCCGGGGTGATCGACACCCAGATGGTCTCCGACGCCGCGGGCGGCCCGGTCCCGATGGACCACGTCGGCAAGCGGGTCGCCCTCGGCCGCGTCGGTCAGGCTTCGGAGGTCGCGGACCTGGTGGTGTTCCTGGCCAGCGACGAGAGCTCTTACTGCACCGGCGCGGAGTTCGTCGCCGACGGCGGTGCGACGGCAACGCACTCGCTCGCTTGAGCGGGAGGGTGACCGGGAGTTCCTCCTCCGGGGCCGAATCCCCGGAGGGGTGACCCCCACGCGATTTCCATTGAAATTGCGGGAATCCGGTGCTCCGGGACTGGACCGGAGCAGGTGAAGGCCTCGGATCGACGTGGATCGGGAGGTGTGCTGGTGGCGGTGCGGAGTGCTGGGGCGGGTGCGTTCGTCCAGGTCGGGCGGATGGCCACGTTGGGCTGGGAGGTGCTGCGGACCATGCCGCGGCGCCCCTTCCAGGTGCGGGAGGCCGTCCAGCAGGCGTGGTTCTTCGCCAGCGTGACGATCCTGCCGACCGCGATGGTGGCGATCCCGTTCGGCGCCGTCATCGCCATGCAGCTCGGGTCGCTGACCCAGCAGATCGGGGCGCAGTCGTTCACCGGCGCCGCCAGCGCGCTGGCCATCCTCCAGCAGGCCAGCCCGCTGATCACCGCCCTGCTGGTGGCCGGGGCGGGCGGCTCGGCGGTGTGCGCGGACATCGGTGCGCGCACCATCCGCGAGGAGATCGACGCGCTGGAGGTGCTGGGCGTCTCTCCGATCCACCGGCTGATCGTGCCCCGAGTGGCCGGCGCGATGCTGGTATCGCTGCTGCTCAACGGCATGGTCAGCGTCGTCGGCGTGCTCGGCGGCTACTTCTTCAACGTGATCCTGCAGGGCGGGACCCCCGGCGCCTACCTGGCCAGCTTCAACGCGCTCGCGCAGCTGCCGGACCTGTGGATCAGCGAGTTCAAAGCGCTGCTGTACGGGTTCGTGGCCGGCGTGGTCGCGGCCTACCGCGGTCTCAACCCGTCCGGCGGGCCGAAGGGCGTGGGCGACGCGGTCAACCAGGCCGTGGTGATCACGTTCCTGCTGCTGTTCCTGATCAACCTGGTGCTCACCGGGATCTACCTGCAACTCGTGCCGCCGAAGGGGCTGTGAGCCGATGGCCGTCGTCGAAGCCGCCTCCCCGGCGCGGAACCGCTTCTTGCGCGGACCTGGTGACGCGCTGGCCGATCTGGGCTGGCAGCTGTCGTTCTACCTGCGCGCCCTGGCCCTCGCGCCGGTCGCTCTGCGCCGCTACTCGCGCGAGACCGCGCGGCTGCTGACCGAGGTGGTGTTCGGCAGCGGCGCGCTGGCCGTCATCGGCGGCACCCTCGGCGTGATGATCGGCATGACGGTGGCCACCGGTGCGGTCGTCGGCCTGCAGGGCTACTCCTCGCTGGACCAGCTGGGCACCTCGGCGCTGACCGGGTTCATCGCCGCCTACTTCGACACCCGCGAGGTCGCGCCGCTGGCGGCAGGTCTGGCGCTGTCGGCGACCGTGGGGTGCGGGTTCACCGCGCAGCTGGGCGCGATGCGGATCTCCGACGAGATCGACGCGCTCGAGGTGATGGGCGTGCGGACCGTGCCGTACCTGGTGACCAGCCGGGTGCTGGCCGGGGTGACCGCGGTGATCCCGCTGTACGTGGTGGGGCTGCTCGGTTCCTACTTCGCCTCCCGGCAGATCACCGTGTGGTTCTACGGCCAGTCCGCGGGCACCTACGACCACTACTTCCACCTGTTCCTGCCGCCGGAGGACGTGCTGTGGTCCTTCGGCAAGGTGATCGTGTTCAGCATCGCGGTGATCCTGACGCACTGCTACTACGGCTACACCGCGCGCGGCGGCCCGGCCGGCGTCGGGGTCGCGGTGGGGCGCGCAGTGCGCACCTCGATCGTGCTGATCTCGGTGCTGGACTTCTTCCTCAGCCTGGCGATCTGGGGTTCCACCACGACCGTGCGGATCTCCGGATGAGGGCCGGGTGGAGCAGGCGCCGCTACCAGGCGCTCGGGGCGGTGTTCCTGCTGGTGGCAGGGGCGTTCTTCGCGGGCACCATCGCGGTCTACCGCAAGGCGTTCACCTCGGTGGTGGCGGTGAGCCTGGAGACCGACCGGGTCGGCAACCAGATGCGCGTCGGTGCCGACGTGAAGGCGCGCGGCGTGGTGGTCGGTGAGGTGCGCGGTGTGCGCGCGGTCGGTGATCACGCGGTGCTGGACCTGGCGCTCAAGCCCGATCAGGCCGAGCTCATCCCGGCCAGCGCATCGGCGCGGCTGCTGCCCAAGACGTTGTTCGGCGAGCGCTACGTTTCCTTGCAGATCCCGGAGAACGCCGGTTCGCAGGTGCTGGCCGACGGCGATGTGATCCCGCAGGACCGCAGCGGTTCGGCGATCGAGGTCGAGAAGGTGCTCGACGAGCTGCTGCCGGTGCTGCAGGCGGTGCAGCCGGAGAAGCTGTCCACGACGCTGACCGCGGTGTCGCAGGCGCTGGACGGGCGCGGCGAGCAGCTGGGCGACACGCTGGTGCAGCTCGACGACTACTTGCAGAAGATGAATCCGTCGCTGCCGAAGCTGGAGTCGGTCCTCTCGCGCATCGACGACGTCGCCGACACCTACCACGAGGCCGCCCCGGATCTGGCGCAGGCGCTGGGGGATCTGACCACGACCAGCCAGACCATCGCCGAGCAGCGCACGCAGCTCCAGCACATGATCGGCGGCGTCACCAGCAGCGCTGACAGCCTCAACAGGTTCCTGGACCTGAACAAGAACAACCTGATCAACCTGACCAGCACGTCGCGGTCCACTTTGGAACTGCTGGCGGAGTACTCGCCGCAGTACCCGTGCATGCTCAAGCAGTTCGCGGACTCCATCGAGCCCGGCGAGCGCTCCTTCGGCAAGGGCAGCGAGAACCCGGAGATCGCCAAGTTCACCATCGAGATCACCGGCAGCCGCGGCAAGTACGTGCCCGGCAGGGACGATCCGAAGTACCTGGACCAGCGGGGGCCGCGCTGCTACCCGTGGGTCGAGCCGCCGGACACCTTCCCGCAGTACCCGCCGGGCGGTCCGGTGCAGGACGGCTCGACGTTCCCGGAACCGCCGCGCGACCGCGACGAGGTGTTCCCGTGGTCCACGCCGGCCTCGACCACGACGCAGTCGGTGGCGAACTCGTCCGCTGAACGCGACCTGCTCTCGACGCTGCTCGCGCCGCAGATGGGCGTGGCCAGGGAGGACGTGCCCGGCTGGAGCGGCCTGCTGGTCGGGCCGGTGTACCGCGGAGCGGAGGTGGAGGTCAAATGAGGTCGATCACTGCGCCGCTGCTCAAGCTCGGGCTGTTCGCGCTGGTCACGGTGGTGCTGACCAGCGTGCTGGCGATGACCATCTCGGCGCAGACGTCCAGTTCGTCCAGCGCTTACACCGCGCGGTTCGTCGACGCCTCCGGGCTCAACCTCGGCGACGACGTGCGGATGGCCGGGGTGAAGGTCGGCCGGATCACCGGGCTGGAGGTCGTCGACGGCAAGCACGCGCTGGTCAGCTTCGACGTCGACGCGAACCGCAAGCTGCCGGGGGACGCCTCGGCGACGGTGAAGTACCGCAACCTGGCCGGGCAGCGGTACCTGGCGCTGGACGCGGCGATCCGCAACCCCGATGACGTGCTGCCGCCGGGCGGGGAGATCCCGCTGGAGCGCACCCACCCGGCGTTGAACCTCACCGCGCTGTTCAACGGGTTCAAGCCGCTGTTCCAGGCGCTGTCGCCGCAGGACGTCAACCAGCTCTCCGGTGAGATCGTCCAGGTGCTGCAAGGCGAATCGGGCACTGTGGACAGCCTCCTCGCGCACACCGCGTCGCTGACCACCACGCTCGCCCGCAAGGACGAGGTGATCGGCCAGGTGATCGACAACCTCAACACCGCGGTCGGCGCGGTCAACGCGCGAGGCCCGCAGCTGGGCGATCTGATCAACTCGCTGCAACAGCTGACCACCGGGCTCGCCGAGCAGCGGAAACCCGTCGGCGAAGCCATCTCCGCGCTCGACGAGCTGGCCGGGACCACCGGTGATCTGCTCGAGCAGGGCCGGGAACCGCTGCGGCGCAACATCGTCGAGCTCGACCGGGTCACCACCGTGCTCAACACCGACATGCCCAAGCTGGAGCACGACCTGCAGACCGTGCCGGACCGGCTCAACGCGTTGACCCGGACCGTCAGCTACGGGAGCTGGTTCAACTTCTACCTGTGCCGGATGTCGGGCACCGTCGGGATCTCCGACCTCAACATCAAGGTCCCGATCCTGCCCGCGCCGCCCTCGGAGATGCCGGAGAGGTGCCAGTCGTGAAACCGTTGCGGGAGCGGAACCAAGCGGTCGTCGGGCTGGTGACGGTCGTGCTGCTGGTGTGCGCGACGACGGGCGCGTTCTTCGCCAAGGACCTGCCGGTGCTCGGCGGGCGCACCTACCAGGCGTACTTCACCGAATCGGCCGGCCTCGCCGCGGGCAACGACGTGCGCATCGCCGGGATCCGCAGCGGCGAGGTCACCGACGTCTCGCTGGAGGGCAACCGGGTGCTGGTGTCGTTCCGCGTCGACGACGCGGAGGTGGGCGACCGCAGCAGGGCCGGGATCGAGATCAAGACGCTGCTCGGCGAGAAGTTCCTGGCGCTGCAACCGGAAGGCGACCAGGAGCTGTCCGACCCGATCCCGGTGGAGCGCACCGCCGCGCCCTACGACATCCCCGACGCGCTGGACCAGCTCACCCGCACCGCCGACCAGGTCGACACCCAGCAGCTCGCGCAGAGCTTCCGCACCCTCGCCGACACCTTCCGCGGCGCGCCGCAGCACTTCGGCGAGGCGGTGGACGGGCTTTCCGCGCTGTCGCAGACGATCTCGTCGCGCGACCAGCAGCTGGCGGAGCTGCTGCGCAACACCAGCGGCGTCAGCAAGATCGTCGCCGACCGCGACGAGCAGGTCCAGCGGCTGATCGCCGACGGCAACCTGCTGCTCGGCGAGCTGCAGCAGCGCCGCAGCGCGATCTCCTCGCTGCTGAGCGGGACGCAGAAGCTCTCCGACGAGCTGCGCGGTCTGGTCGCCGACAACCAGGCGCAGCTGCGGCCGACGCTGGACAAGCTCAACCAGCTGACCGAGATGCTGCAGCGCAACCAGGACAACCTGAACCGCACCATCGCGGCGATGGCGCCGTACGTGCGCGGGTTCAACAACACCGTCGGCAACGGCCGGTGGTTCGACGGCTACATCTGCGGGTTGTTCCCGCCCCCGATCAACGCCGGTCCGCTGCAGACGAACACGAACTCCTGCGAGCTCCCGGTGCCGAGCCGACCCGTCGGAGGTGGCTGATGTCCGAACCGGACGAGTCGCGACCCCGTTCCCGAACGCTGACCGGCAAGGTGATCGGTCTCGGGTGCGTGCTGTTGCTGCTGGTCAGCGCGGGTGTGTGGTGGGTGTTCAGCGGGACGGTCAAGCCGCTGACCGCCTACTTCGACAAGGCCGTCGGCGTCTACGCCGGGTCGACCGTGCGGGTGCTCGGCGTCGAGGTGGGGCGGATCGACGCCGTGGTGCCGCAGGGCGAGGTGGTCCGGGTGGACCTGCACGTCGACGAGGACGTGCAGATCCCCGCCGACGTCAAGGCCGTGGTGGTGGCGCCGAGCCTGGTCAGCGACCGGTACGTGCAGCTCACCCCGGCCTACTCCGGCGGTCCGGAGCTGGCCTCCGGCGCGGTGCTGCAGAAGGACCGCACGGCAACCCCGGCCGAGCTCGACGAGCTCTACAAGAGCGCGCGGACGCTCGCGCAGGCGCTCGGGCCGGACGGGGCGAACAACACCGGGGCGTTGACGGACGTGCTGAACACCTCGGCCGCGGCCCTGAACGGCAACGGCGCGGACCTCAACACCACCGTCAAGCAGCTCGGTGATCTGGCCGGAACGCTGCAGGAGAACCAGGGAGACCTGTTCGCCACGGTGGACAACCTCAACAAGTTCACCGCCGCGCTGGCCGCCAGCGACGGGCAGATCCGGCAGTTCAACGGGCGTCTCGCCGACGTCGCCGGGTTCCTCGGCAGCGAGCAGGAGCAGATGGGTGCGGCGCTGGGGTCGCTTTCGGGGGCGCTGGGCGACGTTTCGGCGTTCATCCGGGACAACCGCGAGCAGATCGCGTCCAATGTGGACAACCTGACCGGCGTCACGCAGGCGCTGGTGGACCAGCGCAAGGCGCTGGGCGAAGTGCTCGACGTGGCGCCGCTGGGCGCGACGAACTTCATCAACGCCTACGACTCCGCCTCGGGCAGCGTGACCGTGCGCGGTCACATCAACGAGCTGACCAACCCGCCGATCCTGATGGTGTGCAAGCTGATCCAGAACACCATGCCGGAACCGGTGCCCGAAGAGCTCAAGAAGGCGTGCGACGAAGTGGCGCCGGTGCTCGACGGCAAGCTCGGACTGCCCTCGATCGGCGAGACCATGCACTACCTCCAGCAGGGCCAACTGCCGCCGCTGCCGTTGCCGCTGGTGGACGCCAACCGCAAGGGAGGCGGCCAATGAAGCGGAGTGCGCTGGTCCTGGTGATGTTCATGGTGTCCGGTTGCTCGGCCGGAGGGTTCACCGGCCTGTACAACGCTCCGCTGCCCGGTGGTGCCGAGCTGGGCGACCGGCCGTACCAGGTGAGCGCGCAGTTCGCCGACGTGCTGGACCTGGTGCCGCAGTCCAGCGTGAAGGTCAACGACGTGCCGGTCGGCCGGGTGGAGAGCATCGAGCTCGGCCCGGACAACACCACGGCGCTGGTGCGGATGTCGGTCAACGGCGACGTGCGGTTGCCGGCCAACGCCGACGCCCGGCTCCGCCAGTCCAGCTTGCTGGGGGAGAAGTTCGTCGAACTCGCCGAACCCGCTAAACCCGCATCCGCCCAGCTCGCCGACGGCGCGGTGATCCCGCTGGAGCGCACCAACCGGAACCCGCAGGTCGAGGAGGTGCTCGGCGCGCTGTCGATGCTGCTCAACGGCGGCGGGGTGGCGCAGGTGCAGGACATCGTGCGGGAGCTGAACAAGGCCTTCACCGGCAACGAGCCGGAAATCCGCTCGCTGCTGAACAACCTGAACGAGACGGTGTCCAGGTTGGACGGTCAGAAGGAGAACATCACCCGGGCCATCGACGGTCTCGACCGGCTGTCGACGACGCTGCGGGAGGAGACCGGCACGGTGTCCGAAGCGCTCGACAAGATCGGGCCGGGGTTGCAGGCGCTGAACGAGCAGCGCGACCAGCTGGTGGGGATGCTGCAGTCGCTGGACCGGCTCTCCGGCGTCGCGGTCGACACCGTCAACCGCAGCAAGGACGACATGCTGGCCGACCTGCGCGCGCTGACCCCCACGCTGCAGAAGCTCGCCGACACCGGCGACAAGCTGCCCGACGCCATCGGCTACCTGGCGACCTACCCGTTCCCGGAATACGTGATGAAGCCGCTCAAGGGCGACTTCGTCAACGCCGACGTCCGCTTCGACCTGGACCTGAGCGGCATCGTGGAGAACCTCACCCGCTCCTCCGGGCCGCTGATCCCGATCCCGGGCATCAGCGACTCCGGGCAGTCGGGCCTGCGGCTGCCGCCACCGGCCCCGCCGCTGCCACCGCTCCCGCTGCCGAGCCCGTCGCAACCCGGCTCGAAGCCGCTGCTCCCCGTCCCGCCGCTGCTGGGAGGCCAGTGATGTTCAGCCGCAAGACCAAGGTGCACCTGGCGCTGTTCCTGGTCCTGGCCGTCGTCGGCATCGGCTACACCGGTGGTCGCTACGCCGGGCTGGACCGGTTCTTCGGCGGCAACGGCTACTCGGTGACTGTGCAGCTGGCCGACTCCGGCGGGTTGTTCACCAACTCCGAGGTCACCTACCGCGGTGTGGCGGTGGGCCGGGTCACCGCGATGCGGTTGACCGCCGCCGGCCTCGACGCCGAGCTGCACATCGACGACTCCGCCCCGCCGATCCCGGCCGACACCCGGGCGGCGGTGGCCAACCGGGCGGCGGTCGGCGAGCAGTACCTGGACCTGCGGCCGGGCCGCGACGGCGGTCCGCACCTGGCGGACGGGGCGGTGATCGCGCAGGACCGCACCGACGTGCCGCTGCCCCCGGAGTCGCTGCTGGTCGACCTGGACCGGCTGGTCGGAAGCGTCCCGGTCGACGACCTGCGCACGGTCGTCGACGAGGTCGGCACCGCCTTCGACGGAACCGGTGCGCACCTGCAACGCCTGCTGGACTCGACCAGCTCGGTGACCGCCGCGGCCCAGCAGCACCTGCCGCAGACGACGGAGCTGCTGAACAACAGCGACGTCGTGCTGCGCACCCAGCAGGAGCAGGGCGAGCAGATCAAGTCGTTCAGCAGCGGCCTGCGCCAGATCTCCGGGCGGCTCAAGGAGTCCGACCCGGACCTGCGCGGGATCATCCGGGACGCGCCGGTCGCCAGCCAGGAGGTGCAGGGGCTGCTGGACAGCGCGGGCACCGACTTCGGCGTGGTGACGGCCAACCTGCTGACCACGATGAAGATCACCGAGGTCCGCACGGCGGGCATGGAGCAGATGCTGGTGGCGCTGCCGGTCATCTCGGCCTTCTCGCACACGCTGTCCCCGGACGGCACCGGTCACCTCGGGCTGGTCCTGAACTTCTTCAACCCGATCGCCTGCACCCGGGGCTACGAGGGCACGCCCCGCCGCCCGGGCAGCGAAACGGCGCCCGGCCCGGTCAACGAGGACCTCGGCTGCGACGAGCCCCCGGGCAGCGTGATCAGCGTCCGCGGCTCCCAGAACGCGCCGCGCGCGCCGATCCCGGACCCGGTCCCACCGCCGCCCCCGTTCAAGCCCTAGGAGGGCCTGGTCGGCTGACCTGCGGTAGTGGTTGATAATTTGTTGAACATGCAGGTAGATCGACAGGTGAACGGTTCAGCCCGGGTGCGCGCGACGGGCGCTGCGAGGCGCTTCGGCGCGGTCCTGGCCGGGGCCGGCCTGACCGCGCTGCTGGTCGCGGGCTGCTCCTCGAGCGAGCAGGCGCCCTCCGACTTCGCCGGGATGCCCGGTGAGCCGCCGGTCTCCTCCGGTGACGCGGCTGCTCCGCTGCCGGTCGTGGAGGAGCCGACCGACGCCGACGAGCAGTTCGACGACGGTTCCGAAGGCGGGAACTTCCAGGGGCAGCAGCACGGCGGTCAGCCGCTGATCGTCCGGGACAGCGGCACCAAGCTGACCGAGGACTGCCAGTCGCGGAAGGTCATCGTGCTGGGCAGCGACGTCGACCTGACGCTGAACGGCACCTGCACCCTGGTCAAGGTCCAGGGCGCCAACTCCACCGTCCAGGTCGGCTCGGCGCAGAAGATCATCGCCGTCGGCACCGGCGACACGGTGCGCTACGCCACCGGTCAGCCGCAGGTGATCAACCCGCGCGGCAACGACGTCTCCCAGGGCGGCTCCGCGACCCCGTGAGCCCAGGCGCGATCTCGCGGTGGGAAGTACCGCGAGATCGCGCTCTTTCAGGCCGCTCTGCGTCCGAAGTGGACCGTTTTGGCGGTGAGCAGGAACAGGTCCGGGCGCCGGTCGATGCCCGCCGGATCGGCCGGGTCGAGCAGCCGGTCCACCGTCGCCAGGTCCTCGGCGTCCAGCTGGCCGTCGAGGCCGTGGCGGTAGCGTTCGAGGGTTCCGCGCACCCACCGCCGGGTGTCGCCGTCCAGCGGCGCCGGCCGGTCCACCAGGAACGTCTTGCTGCGCGCCTCGACGAGCCCGGCCGTCCGCAGCATGTCCGCCCAGGTCTCCGCGGTCGCGACCGATCCGGGCAGCTCGGCGCGCATCTGGTTGAACCGCTCGGACATCGCCGCGTCGATCCGCGTCTGCAGGCCGGGGCGGCCGAAGCCGAGGTCGTTCGGCAGCCAGCGGGTCGGCAACCCGCCCTCCACGACCGCCAGCACGCCGCCTGCCGTCAGCAGTCGCGCCATCCGGTTCAGCGCGTCCTGCTGGTCGCCGACGTGGTGCACGGCCTGCGCCGACCAGATCAGGTCCGCGGCCTCCAGCTCGTCGAGCCCGGCCGGGAACTCGGCCTCCCGGGTGCGCAGCTCGACGCCGAGCCGCTTCGCCCGCTGCTCGGCCCGCACCAGCAGCTCCGGCGTGCCGTCGACCGCGGTCACCTGGGCCGGCGGGAACGCCGCCGCCAGCTGGCAGGCGGCCACGCCGGGGCCGCTGCCGACGTCCATGATCCGCTGCGGTTCCAGGTGCGCCAGCTCCGCCAGCGCCTGCTGCACGTACGGGCGGTTCACCTCGCCTTCGAGCTCCATCACATCGGCCATCGCGGCCCAGTCGAGGTCGGTCATCCGCACTCCAATCCGAGGTGGTCTGGAGCCACGATGCGCGCGTGCCGGCCGACTTGACAAACCTTGTTGCTGTTTCTGCAATGAGGTCATGGACGAAGTGCTCGCCGCGGTCGGACCGCGCCTCAGAGGTATCCGCCAGCAGCGCAAATGCACCCTGTCGGCGCTGTCGGAGAAGACCGGCATCTCGGTCAGCACGCTCTCGCGCCTGGAGTCCGGGCAGCGCAAACCGAGCCTGGAGCTGCTGCTGCCGATCGCCCACGCCCACCAGGTGCCGCTGGACGAGCTGGTCGGCGCCCCACCGGTCGGCGACCCGAGGGTGCGGATGAAGCCGGTAAAGCACGGCGACGCCACCACGGTGGTCCCGCTGACCCAGCAGCCGGGCGGGCTGCAGGCGTTCAAGATGATCATCGGTCCGGCGCGCAGCGAACCGGACCCGCGCACCCACGAGGGCTACGAGTGGCTGTACGTGCTGAGCGGGAAGCTTCGGCTGGTGCTCGCTCAGCACGACGTGGTGCTCAAGGTGGGGGAGGCCGCCGAGTTCGACACCCGCCTCCCGCACTGGTTCGGCAGCACCGGTGAGGCGCCCGTCGAAGTCCTGAGCCTGTTCGGCCCGCAGGGCGAGCGGATGCACGTCCGGGCCAAACCGGCCTCGTGAGCGGCGGTGGTCGCTCCCGCCACTCGCGCACCTCTTTGCCCAGGTGGACGCCCCTGCGCGCAGTTCCCATACTGAGGTTGTCGGCCTCGCGGGACTCGAGAGGGGTGCGTGATGGGGCGCGCGGTAGGTATCGACCTGGGGACGACGAACTCCGTGGTGGCCGTGCTGGAGGGCGGCGAAGCCACCGTGATCGCGAACTCCGAGGGCTCGCGGACGACACCGTCGGTGGTGGCCTTCGCGAAGAACGGTGACCTGCTCACCGGTCAACCGGCGAAGAACCAGGCGGTCACCAACGTGGACCGCACCATCCGGTCGGTCAAGCGCCACATGGGCACCGACTGGTCCGTCAAGATCGACGACAAGGACTACACGCCGCAGGAGATCAGCGCCCGCGTGCTGATGAAGCTCAAGCGCGACGCCGAGGCGTACCTGGGCGAGGAGGTCACCGACGCGGTGATCACGGTGCCCGCCTACTTCGACGACTCGCAGCGCCAGACCACGAAGGAAGCCGGTCAGATCGCCGGGCTCACCGTGCTGCGGATCATCAACGAGCCGACCGCCGCGGCCCTGGCCTACGGGCTGGAGAAGGGCGAGAAGGAGCAGACGATCCTGGTCTTCGACCTCGGTGGCGGCACCTTCGACGTGTCGCTGCTCGACGTCGGCGAAGGGCTGGTCGAGGTCAAGGCGACTTCCGGTGACACGCACCTGGGTGGTGACGACTGGGACGAGCGGATCGTCGAATGGCTGGTCGAGCGGTTCCGCGCGTCCGCGGGCATCGACCTGACCAAGGACCGGATGGCCATGCAGCGGATCAAGGAAGCCGCGGAGAAGGCCAAGATCGAGCTGTCCAGCTCCTCGCAGACCAGCATCAACCTGCCCTACATCACGGTGGACGCGGACAAGAACCCGCTGTTCCTGGACGAGACGCTGTCCCGCGCCGAGTTCGAGCGGATCACCTCCGACCTGCTGGAGCGCTGCCGCAAACCGTTCGGCAACGCGATCCGGGACGCCGGGATCAAGGTCGGCGACATCAACCACGTGGTGCTGGTGGGCGGCGCGACGCGGATGCCCGCGGTGACCGACCTGGTGCGAGAGCTCACCGACGGCAAGGAACCGAACAAGGGCGTGAACCCGGACGAGGTCGTCGCCGTGGGCGCCAGCCTGCAGGCCGGTGTGCTGCGCGGTGAGGTCAAGGACGTCCTGCTGCTCGACGTCACCCCGCTGTCGCTGGGCATCGAGACCAAGGGCGGCATCATGACGAGGCTGATCGAGCGCAACACCACGATCCCGACCAAGCGCTCGGAGACCTTCACGACGGCCGAGGACAACCAGCCGTCGGTGATGATCCAGGTGTTCCAGGGCGAGCGGGAGATGGCGGCGCACAACAAGAAGCTCGGCATGTTCGAGCTGACGGGCCTGCCGCCGGCGCCGCGCGGTCTGCCACAGATCGAGGTCACCTTCGACATCGACGCCAACGGCATCGTGCACGTCTCCGCGAAGGACCTGGGCACCGGTCGCCACCAGTCCATCAAGATCAGCGGCGGCTCCGCGCTGCCGAAGGACGACATCGACCGCATGGTCAAGGACGCCGAAGCGCACGCGGAAGAGGACCGGAAGCGCCGCGAGGAAGCGGAAACCCGCAACCAGGCGGAAACCCTGGTCTACCAAACGGAAAAGGTCCTCACCGACAACGCGGACAAGATCCCGGCCGACACCCGCACCCAGGTCCAGGACGCGATCAAGGACGTCAACGAAGCCCTGAAGGGCGACGACGTGGAACGCATCCGCTCGGCGGTCGACCACCTGGCGTCCACGTCCCAAGCCATCGGCCAAGCGATGTACGGCCAAACGCCCCCGAGCGCGGAACCCGAACCGGGCGACGAAGACGTCGTCGACGCCGAGATCATCGACGAGGACGACAAGAAGAAGGACTGACGGCATCTGGTCTTTTCCGGTGAAACAACTGGCTTTCCCTATGCGTTCCAGCACTCCTGGCTAACCTGGAAGATCCTCGGAAGATCCGTGCGAGCGGCATTGCGAGGTCTGGGGTGGAGTGCAGCTTCTGGGAATTCGGCGCGATCGTGCGACACGAGAAAGCCCGCCACGACTCCGGGGGCGTGTCGTCGGTAGAAGCGCAGCGCAGGTTCGACATCCCGGCGTTCGTCACGTCCCGCGACAGCGGACTCGACCAGCCGGAAGACCCGAAAGCGGTGCTGGAAGCAGCAGAGGACAGCGTGCGCGCCAAGGGCTGGATCGACCGCGGGCGGCTTAGCGACCAGTGGTACGAGATCGTGTCCGCCCTGGCCTACGGCCACTCGCTGACGTACCTGTACCTGACGGCGCCCGACGAGCCGGAAACCCGCGCGATGGCGGCGGTGAACAACCTGGCGTTCCGCATCGTCCTGAGAGGTGACCGCGTATGGATCGATGAAGTCGCTGCCGCCGAGGCGGAACGATCGGTCGTGGACTGCTTGCCCGACGTCAACCCGGCGAACGGGCGAAGTGTCCTAGTGCCAACGGAAATCCTGTCTGCAGCAGCCCTAGAAGCCGAGAATCACAAGTCAGACCAGGGCGATTGGATAGCCTACGAACTCGGTCAAGCGGACCTGGACCCAGCCGACGCCAGAGAAGTGGGCCGGCTCGTGACGCTGAGCGACCGCGTCATCGGGCAGCTGAACGCTGCGATTCGGGACGATGCAGGGCGAATCCATTTCGCGCCGTGGGCGATCGTCACGCATCACGCGCCTTCGGGGCGGGTTGCCAGCACCGTTCAGCCGCCTCGCGGCACGCACACCCTGATCGCTCCGGCCGGAGTCAACGGGCTCGTTGCCGCGTTGTCCCGTTATCGACGTGAAATTTGCTTACGACTCATGGGCTAGCTCTTCCTGCCGTAGAAACACCCAATTGGATCAATGAGTTGGTTGGTAGGCGAGTTTTGGTTGATTTCGGCCAGCAAGGTCGAGACCATCGCCTGCGGACGCTGATCTGCGCGGGGGGAGGACCTGCGTGAGCTCACCGGAAATCGTCAACGGTCGCACCAAGTTCTACCTCGACATGGATCGAGTACCGGAACTCATCGCCGATCTCGACGCTGTGCGTGCGAAATTCGAGGAAGTGCGAAAGCAGGCGCAACAACTGGGAAATCCGCGACCGCCGTTCGCGGATGGTGTGACCGAAGAAGTATTCCGGAAGATCGCTGAGCGAGCGATGGGCGGCTGGGGCAACTTGCACGAGAACGTCGCCGCTATGTCGAAGTGGATCGACGACTTCAAAGCCGCCGTGCAGCAGGCGTTTGACGAGCACCAGCGAATTGATCAGGACAACACCGAGATGGGCTGATCTTGCATCCCAAACGCAACTTCGCGATAGCCGTGGGTCTGTTGATCGTCACGAGCACGGCCTGCGCGGACACCGCCGGCAAGCCGGTGCCTGCCAGTACCGGCGAGCAAACCACTCCGGTGGCCGACGACGCGCTGCACATCGAGCGGCCGAAGCAGCTCAAGGCGATCAGCGATCCCTGTCAGCTTTTGACGCCTGACCAGGCGCGGCAGCTCAACGCGGGCCCCACTTCTTCCGGCCAGTCCGAGTGGGGGCAAGCGGACTGCACGTGGCGCAACCAACAGCTCCGCATCGACATCGCGCCGGACACGGTGCAGGGCCAAGGTCTGGATTGGCTGGTCAAGACCGCCGGCAACGGCAAGCCCACAGCGGAGGTCAACGGGTACCCAGGGGTGCGCTACGGCATCAGCAGCGATTCGTGCGGTACCTACGTGGCTACTTCGGATACGGAGCTTTTCCTGGTGGGCTTCCAGGTGGGTTCCGAGGGGCGGGGAAACCCGGAGTACGCGGATCCTTGCGCGGTGACGGACAAGGTCGCCGCGCTGGTGCTGGAGAACCTTCCGCCTGCCTGACCTGGGGGTGCTGGAGCTGTGGAGCTGTTCGGTTGGTTGTTCGGAACTCGAGAGGTGCCGGGCCGCGCGCAGGTGGAATTCGACCATCAGAAGATTTACCGAGCGCTCGAGTCCGGACCGGGTTTCGCCGCTGCGTCGCGTGCCGCGGCCCAGTGGCGGGACCAGGTCAGCGCCGCGTTCGCCGAGGCCGACGCGGATCTGTGCCGAGTGCTGAAGAAGTTCGACGCCGCGATGCAGGGCCATGCCGGGGAGCGCGCGAAGGAGAGCACGACTCCGCTCTCGCAGTCGATCCAGGACTCCATCGACGTTGCTGCTCACGTCAGCGGGATGGTCGCGCAGCAGACCCAGGTTTCCGCGGACTTCAAGAACTCCTTCCCCGCTCCGCATCCGGTGCCGCCGGCCAACATCGGGTTGAGCGACTACGTCAACCCGGTCGCTTTCGGCTTCAAGAGCGGTGTGCGCGCGGCCCACGAGGAGAAGCATGCCCAAGTCGAGGCCGACGCCCGGCGGAAGTACGAGTCCTACGCCTGGGACAGCAACGACCGGGTCGACGGAATGCTGCCGTTCGCACCGCCGCCCGAGTTCGACGCTGACGTAGAACCAGCGCGGACCGTTCCGGTGAACGAGGTCGACCCGAGCACGAGCAGCATCGACAGGGCGACTCCGAAGCCAACCTCCGAAGCGTCACCCTCCGTGCCGGTTGAATGGGCGCCCGCATCGAATCCGATCACGGCGGAAGGGCAGCAACCGGCGGACTTCGAGCCGAGCGCTCCGGCTGAATCCGACTCTGCATGGGTTGCCCCGGCGGCTGACGGCGGAACTCCGTTGGCCGGTGGGGTGGTTCCTGATCAAAGGCAGGGCGGAGCAGGAGGAAGCATCGCCGGCGGGGCAGTCGTGTCGCCGGGCGAAAGTGGTGGTCGCCAGCGTGCGAGTTTGCCCAGACCAGGGACCGGCACCGGGCGAGGCGGCGGAACGGGGACGGGGCGGGGTGTTCCAGGTGCTCCCGGTGGCGGTGGGCGCTCCGGAACGGGCAGCGGCACTCCAGCCCAAGGCGCCGTGGGCTCCAGTGGTCCGGGCGCGCGTGGGGCTTCCGGCGGTGCTGCGGTTGGTGGGCCTGCTTCGGGCGGGCGGGGGCAGCGGGAGGAGGAGAAGGAGCACGGGCGGAAGTTCGTCAGGAGCGGGAAGGACGCGTGGGAGGATCTCGAGATCCCCAAGGTCGCTCCGCCGGTGTTCGGCGACTGGGAGGCCGAGGCGTTGCGGGGCAAGCCGCCGCGGCCGCCGGAGGAGAAGTAGCGGGGTCGGGCCGAGGGGAAAAGGGTCGGTTAGCCTGCTGCGGTGTTCTTCTTCTTGATCGCCGGAGTGCTGTTCGCCATCTTTGCGGTTGGTTTCCTGCGCGACCGCAGGCGGGTGCACAACGGCGTGTACCTGTTCTTCGCCTTGATGTTCTTGGCCGCCGGGTTGCTGTTCACGCTCGCCAAGGCCTCGGAGTGGGCCGCGGTGGCGATCCTCATGGCGGTGGTCATCCTGATGCCGGTGATGGTGCTCGTGCTCGCCGGTTTCCTGATCGCCAACGGGGTCACGATGCTGCGCCGCGAGGGCAGGCGGGTGGCGAACCTGCTGTCGCTGGCCGCCGGCGTCGGGATCATCGGCGTGATCGTGGTGAGCGGTCTGGCCAACTACTTCCACGTGTGGCTGCTCCAGGCGATCATGGGCGCCATTGTCAACGTGCTGTCCTACGTCTCGTTCCTGTTCGTGTGCTTCCTGCTGTACTCGTTTGTCTACGGCAAGTTCCCGCACAAGACCGATGTCGACTTCATCGTGGTGCTCGGGTCCGGGCTGTTCGGTTCCCGGGTGCCGCCGCTGCTGGCCAGCCGCCTCGACCGGGCTCGCGAGGTGTTCGACGCCGAGCGTGCCCGGGGGCGGCAGCCGCTGCTGGTGACCTCCGGCGGTCAGGGGCCGGGCGAGGACCTGCCCGAGGCGCGCGCCATGGCCGACTACCTGATCGAGCGCGGCGTTCCCGCCGAGCAGATCCTGGTCGAGGACCAGTCGCGCACCACCGACCAGAACCTCCGGTTCAGCAAGGCGATCATGGCGGCGGCGAAGCCGGACTTCCGCTGCCTGGTGGTCACCAACAACTTCCACGTCATGCGGGCCGCGGGGATCGCCCGGACGGAGAAGGTCAACGGCCAGGTGATCGGTTCGCCGACCGCGCGGTACTACTGGCCGAGCGCGACGATCCGCGAGTTCGTGGCGGTCTTCCTGTCGCACAAGGTGATCAACGGCATCATCTGCGTGCTGCTGATCCTCAGCGGGCTGAACGTCGACCGCTGACCGTCCGATGAGGACCGGAGCCGTTCGGAGCGCCGTTCCGAACGGCTCCGTATAGGATCGCTCGCGTCCGTTCGCAGTGCACTGGTGCCTGCGCAGTTCTCGTTTTCCTTTCACGGGGTAGGGGAGTTTTGAGCACGCGGTTGGTTCCGGCTGTGGTGGCAGTCGGCTTGGCGGTCATCTTGTCCGTGGTCCTGTTCGTTCCGTACGTCGCGCGGCAGTACCGCAGACGTGGCGAACTGGGCATGGGCAACGCTGCGCTGGCCCTGGCCGGGCTCGTCTACACCCTCGCGCTGTTCGCCTACGTGCTGCTCCCGCTGCCCGAGCTGCGGCCGGACTTCTGCGCGGTGTACGGCACGAGCGGTCCACAGTGGATTCCGTTCAACTTCCTCAGCGACATGCAGAAGGACGCCATCGGCACCGGGGTCGCCGCCACGCTGCGCAACCCGGCGCTGACCCAGGTGCTGCTGAACGTGGCGCTGTTCGTACCGCTGGGCATGTTCGTCCGGTACATGTTCAAGCGCGGCGTGCTGGCCACCACGGCCATCGGCCTGGGGGTTTCGCTGCTGATCGAGGTCACGCAGGTCACCGGCGTCTGGTTCCTGTACCCGTGCGCGTACCGGCTGTTCGACGTGGACGATCTGATGGCCAACGGACTGGGCGGGCTGATCGGCGCGTTCGCCGCGCCGGTGCTGCGCGCCGTCCCGGGGCAGCGCCTCGACGTCGACCCGGGACAGCCGCGGCCGGTCACCAAGTCCCGGCGGCTGCTCGCGATGGTGTGCGACCTGTTGGCGTACCAGTTCACCGCTGCCCTCTGCGGCACGTTCGCCAACGTGGTCCTGCTCGCCGTGCACGGTGAGCTGATCGGCACTTCTGACACCCCGCCCACCGAGCTGCCCGGGCACGACGTGGCGAGCGCCGTGGGGCTCTGGGTGCCGTGGGCGCTGCTGGCGGTCGTCGTCCCGCTGGCCAGCAAGGCGCCGAGCCTCGGGCAGGGCATCGTGCGGTTGCAGGCCACGACGCGCGACGGGCGACCGGCGGGACCGGGCGCCCGCCTGGGCCGCAGCATGCTCGGCATCGGTGGTTACATGCTCTTCTCGCAGCTCGGCGGGCTGCTGTGGCTGGTGTCGTTCGTCTTCGGCCTGGCGTCGCTCATCGCGATCTTCACCACGGCCGGGCACCGCGGTCTGTCCTACGTCCTGACCGGACTGCGGCTGACCGACTCCCGCGCCGTCGATCGCGTCGAAGCGCTCAGCTGACCTCGCGCGCGGGGAGTGCGGCCGACACCTCGAAGCCGCCGTCGGGCAGCTGGCCGGAGCTGATCTCACCGCCGGCCAGCTGCACCCGTTCGGCCAGGCCGATCAGGCCCTGACCACCGCTGGGCAGGCTGCGCTGGAAGCCCGCGGCCGGGCGGCCGTTGCGGATCGAGACCGCGAGCTTCTTCTCCCGGTACTCGAGCGAGACCGTCGCGCGGGCGCCCCCGGCGTGCTTGTGGACGTTGGTCAGGGCCTCCTGCACGACCCGGTAGGCGGCGCGTTCCACCTGGTCGGACAGGTCGCGGCGGTCGCCGGTGATGGCCAGTTCGACGTCGAGCCCGGCCTCGCGGGAGGCCGACACCAGCTTCTCGACGTCGTCGAGCTTCGGCTGCGGCGGTTCCGGGGTGTCGTCGCCGGGGTTGGCGCGCAGCACGCCGATCATCTGCCGCAGCTCGTCCAGCGCACCGCGTCCGACCTGCTGGATGGTCGCCGCCGCGCTGGCCGCCTTCTCCGGGTCGTTCTTGGCGACCATCTCCAACGCGCCCGCGTGCACCACGACCAGGCTCACCTGGTGCGCAACCGAATCGTGCATCTCCCGGGCGATGCGGGCGCGCTCCTCGCTGCGCGTCCGCTCGGCGATCAGGGCCCGTTCGCGCTCGGCCCGCTCGGCCCGCTCCACCCAGTGCACCAGCCTCGCCCTCCGGCTGGCCATGTAGCGGCCGATGACGACGGGGAAGCTGTAGAGCAGCGCCTGCATGACGATGGAGGTGATGAGCGCCTGGGCGTTCTGGGCGGACATGTCGTTCAGCCGGACCAGGCTCAGGGCGCTGATCGCCGTGATGCCCCAGATCTGCCAGCTCTTCCGGCCGTAGGCGCCCAGCGCGTACAGCGCGGGGAACAACGCCAGCGACCCCAGCGGCGCCACGAGGTGCAGGGCCGTGTTCACGATGGCCACCGCGGTCGGGAACCGGCGCATCCCCAGCAGCGCCAGCGATCCGGCCAGCGCCGGGACCAGCAGCGGCAGCGCGTCCGGGAGCTCCGGCCGGTTCTGCAGGACGCTCCAGGCGGAGAGGAACGAGAAGATCGCACTGATCGCGGCCAGCACCACCCACCTGGGCAAACCCGCCAGCCAGGACGGCCGCGAGCCGACGAACGGTGCTTCGGCGGTGTTCGACGAGGACGTGCTCAGCTTCTCGATTGCCACGCCGCGAGCGTATGGCAACGGCCCGTGCGCCGGATGAACCCCGGGTCGTACGCCCGGGGTATGACGTCGTCGCGCGGCGGGTGATTTCCCTGCACCCGGCGGATGATCGGCGAATGGGCCTGGAGTGCGACGACCGCGCAGCGCTCCCGGTCATAGCGTCGCGGCATGCTTTTCACCCACGACAACGCGCCCACGGTCCGGATGACCGCGGCACCTGCGCGCACCCGCCTCGACGGCGTGGACATGGCCAGGGGACTGGCCGTGCTGGGGATGTTCGTCGCGCACATCGGCCCAGCGGTGATCAACCCGACCGCTGGCGGCGCGGCCGACTTCCTGGCGATGCTGGGCAACGGGCACGCCTCGATCCTGTTCGCCACGTTGGCCGGGGTGTCGCTGGCGCTGCTGACCGGCGGCGACCGGTTGCACCAGGGGCTGGCGCTGCGCCGGGACCGGGTGCGCATCGGCGTGCGCGCGGTGATCCTCTTCGTACTCGGCATGGCGATGACCGAGCTGGGCGTCCCGATGATGGTGATCCTCTCGTTCTACGCGCTCTACTTCCTGCTGGCGCTGCCGTTCCTCCGGGTGCGGCCCGCGGTGCTGCTGGTGGTCGCGGCGGTGTGGGCGGTCGTCGGGCCGGTCGCGTCGTTCTTCCTCCGCACCGCGATCAGCGGGGAGACCGCGGGCGGTGCCCTGGCGTTCACCGATCTGACCTCGCTGTCCACCGCTGGTGCGGGCATCCAGCGGCTGCTGCTCGACGGCGCCTACCCGGTGCTGACCTGGATGCCGTTCGTGCTCGTCGGCCTGGCCGTCGGCCGGCTGGACCTGCGGTCGACCGCGGTGCGCCTGCGACTGCTGGTCAGCGGTGTCGTGCTGGCCGTGGTCGGGGCGGGCGGTTCGTGGCTCGCGCTGAACGTCTTCGGCGGGATGCGCGCTCTGCAGCCGGTTCTGGAGGCCCTGCGCCCGATCGCCGAGCAGATGGGCAAGGACCCGCTCGACGTGCTGCAGATGACGGGCTTCGGCACCGCCCCCACCACCACACCGGCGTTCCTGCTGATCAACGCGCCCCACTCCGGGACGTCGTTCGAGATCGCGGCGTCGACCGGTGCTGCGCTGGCGGTCCTGGCGGTGTGCCTGTTCGCGGGCGACCACCTGGGCAAGCTGTTCGCGCCGCTGTCGGCGGTCGGTGCGCTGGCCCTGACCGTGTACGTGGCGCAGGGTGTCGCGCTGAAGATCCTGATGGACTCCGCCGGCGAGGCGCTGATGGCGCAGCCGTGGTTGCCGCTGCTCGGTTTCGCCTTGGTGTCCCTGGTGTTCTGCGCGCTGTGGCGGCCGTTCCTGGGGCGCGGACCGCTGGAGCGGGTCATGCACTGGACGTCCACCAAGACCTCCAACGCCCTCGTTCGCGCCTGACGCAGCCTTTTCATCTTGGTCGGTGACCGCATCTGCGGTGCAGGAGTACGACACTCGGTCAGGGGCCGCCAAGCGCCGGTAGGCGCTTTCGGGCCCACCCTCTCAGCTTGCGCCGCCGCGGGTTCTCAGACGTCGCCTGGCGAGGACAGCCCGTTTGCCGTGTATTGGCATACATAAAAACGGGCTCCCGGAGTCCAGGCGGCGTCTGAGGTTCCGCTACCGGCACCGCCACGCAAGGTGACTCTGGAAAACCTCATTTCGGCTGTTTCGCGGGGAACCGGTGCGCTGAGCCGGTTCCCCGCAGTGGTTTGATCGGATCGTGGATCTGCTTCGCCATCTCCGGTTCTTCGTGGCGGTCGCCGAGGAAGGCCACTTCGGGCACGCCGCCGACCGGCTCGGGATGACCCAGCCGCCGATCTCGCAGGGCGTGCAGCGGTTGGAGACCAAGCTCGGCGTCACCCTGCTCACCAGGGGTTCGCGCGGTGTCCAGCTGACCACCGCTGGAGCTGAACTGCTGCCTCGCGCGCGAGCCCTGCTCGACGGTGCCGAGCAGTTCGAGGAAGAAGCCCGGCGGCAGCGGGAGAACCGCGGGGCGGTGCGCATCGGTGTCATCGCGGCGCTGAGCGACTGGCAGGTCGCCGCTTGCGCCGCGGCGGTGCGGGCGGCGGCGCCGGATCCGGCCGCTCGCACCGTGATCACCACGACCGCCTCGACCGTCGACCTGGTCGACGCGGTCTCCGCGGGACGGCTCGACTGCGCGGCGGTGCACCACCCCGCGCTGATCGGTGCGCTGACGCCCGGTCCGGTCCTGAAGATCCCGCGCTGGCTGCTGATCCCGGAGGACCGCAAGCCGGTGCTCCGATCGCTGCGCGGGCTCGCGTGCGCGACGGCTCCGCGCAGCCACGGCACGGCCGCGTTCGACCTGCTGGTGGACACCTTCCGCGCCAAGGGACTGGACCCCGAGTTCCTCCCCGCGCCGGGGGACCGCGACGCGATCACCGCGGTCGCCGCCGGGAGGGCGTTCGCGCTGACCGCCGACCCGGCGTTGGACGGCCCGGGCGTGGTCCGGGCACCGGCCGGCGACGACCTGGCGCTGCGGGTGCGGCTGGTCTGGCAGGAATCCGCGGCGGAAGACGTGCGCACCGCGTTCGAGGTGGCGCTGCGGAGCACGCGATGAGCCCGGTCGAGCGCCGCATCCGCGAGGTGCTCGCCGATGCCGGTGCCGAGGGCTGGGTGCACGCGACGCAGTTCGGCGGTGGGCGGGAGCTGTGCGTCGGCGCCGACGAGCTGGTGGTCGCCGCTTCGGTCTACAAGCTGCCGCTGCTGGTGG
>NZ_JAQGLA010000043.1 GCF_027853915.1 Saccharopolyspora oryzae | reverse complement strand
GAACAGCACGGCCCGCACCGGCAGCACCGCCACCGACGACGAGCGGACGGTGCTCACGTCGGCGGCGCTCAACTCGGCGAACGAGCGGGACACGATCACGATTCCTCCTTCTTCCGCGCCACTGCGCGGATCTCCACCCGCATCTGCGGAGTGGCCAGCGCCGGGTAGATCAGCAGGGAGGCGTAGGAGCGCTCGTCGAGCAGCTTCGGCGCGTGCTCGGCGAACCACTCGTCGCGGGCACGCATGTACTCGGCGCGCTCGGCCGGGTCGGCGACGAACTGGTCCAGTTGCACGATGTCGTCCGGTTCAGCGCCTTCGTCGGCCAGCAGCGCGCGGATCCGGTCCAGCGTCGTCCGGGTCTGCTCGGCGATCCCCGCGACGGCCCTGCCCTGCTCGTCCACCACCCCGTCGATCCCGCTGAGGAAGAGGAACTCCCCGGCGGCAGCGCCGCGGCTCCACGGTTGCTCGACGTCGCCGTAGAAGAGCGGCCCCAGGCCGCGTTTGCCGGTCATCTCGCCTCCGGTTCCCGGGTCAGGAAGTAGTAGGCCGCCGCGGCCACCACGCCGCCGACCCAGTAGGTGATGTCGCCGAGTTGCGGGAGCGCGGCGGCGATCGGTCCGGTGAACAGGCTCTGGTGCATGAACGGGATCGAGACCACCACGCCGATCCCGAACGCCAGCAGCCCGGGCCGGACCCGCCGAGAGCGGTCGTAGAAGACGTCGACGTCCACGCCCCGTTTGCGGTGGACCAGGAAGTCGACCAGCGCGACACCCAGCCACGGGCCGATCCAGTAGCCCACGAGGAACAGGAAGTTCTGGAAGTTCTCGAACACCGCCCCCTCGGTGTGCCCGGCCCACCACCCCAGCGCCGCGCCCAGGATCCCGGTCAGCAGCGCGGAAACCCAGCGGCGCAGCGGGATGTCGGCCATCAGCAGGGCCAGCGAGCCGGAGTAGATGTCGAGCACGCTGCCCGCGACGGTCGACGCCAGCAGGGCCAGCAGCGCGAGCACCGCCAGTCCGTTCGGGATGAGCTGGGTGACGAGATCGGTCGGGCTGCTCGGCGAGATGGCGGTGCCGATCGCGGCGCCGAGCAGGTGCATCCACAGCCCGGCGATGGCCGCACCGCCGAACGCCGACCACCGCAGTCGACGCCTGCTGGTCTCGCGGGGCAGGTAACGGGTGTAGTCCGAGGCACCGATCGCCCAGCCGAAGGTGCGCGACGAGCTGATCGCCACCGTCATGAGCATCGCCCCGGTGAGCGTGTTCGCGCCCGGATCACCGCCCGCCGCGAAGTCGCCGCGCGCGATGCCGTACCCGGTGATGATCAGGAACAGCACGGCCATCACGACGACCAGGGCCCGTTCGACGCGGTGCACGAAGTCGTGGCCGATGATGGCGATGACGATCTGCACCAGCGCCACCACGACCAGCGCGGCCAGGAACGGGATGCCGAACAGCTCCCGGACGATGTAGGTGCCGAGCACGGTGTTCACCGCGAAGTAGCCGAACCCGGTCAGGAACAGCAGCGCGACGGGCAGGAAGTTGCCGAAGTAGCCGAACGGGCCCCGGGACTGCACCATCTGCGGCGCTCCGGCCTGCGGCCCCATGGTGGCGGCGACGCCCAGCAGCAGGCTGCCGATCAGGGTGCCGACGACGAGCGCGAGCGCGGCCTGGGCGAAGTTCAGCCCGAGGAACGCGGTCGGGATCGCGCCGACCGCGAGCGCCGAGTACTGCAGGTTGCCGGCGAACCACAAGGTGAAGGCCGACAGCGGTGATCCGTGCCGTTCGCCGTCGAGGACCGGTTCGATCCCCTTCTGCTCGACGGCGACCCGGCGCGGTGGACCGGTGGGTTCGGTGGCGGCTCTGGCGGGGTCTTCGACCATGACGGCCTCCCTGGGACGCACCGCGGTGCGCGGATGGCGCAGGACCGGTGACGAAATGTTGGTAGAGCCAACATTTCAAACGATCGTGCACCTGCGGTTACGTCAAGTCAAGGACGAGAATCGGCGCTTGACTCGGAGTGGATATGCGCGACACTGAGCCATGAAATGTTGGTAACACTTACATTTTGGAGGTCGTCTTGCGCTACGGGGTGTTCTTCTTCGGCTCGGTCGAGATGCCCGACGTGCTGGCCGGGAACCCGCTGCCCGCCGGGCAGCGCCGCGCGACCCGCCGGCAGGTGTGGCAGGCGACCCAGAACCTCGTCGACCTCGGCGTGCGCGCCGAGGAGCTGGGGTACGACAGCTACTGGCTGGCCGAGCACCACTTCCAGCACGAGGGGTACGAGATCGTCCCCAACTCGTTGATGCTGCAGTCCCACCTGGTCGCCAAGACCGAGCACATCCAGGTCGGCGCGATGTTCAACATCGTCCCCCAGTGGCATCCGCTCCGGCTCGCTGAGGACTTCAGCACGCTGCTCAACCTCTCCGGCGGGCGCGCGGTGCTCGGCGTCGGGCGCGGCACGGTCCCCCGCGAGCTGCGCAGCCTCGGCATGCACCAGGCCGACATGGGCTACCTGGAATCGGACGCCAAGCGCGAGGAGATCGACGCGCACAACCGCGAGGTGTTCGCCGAGTACATGGAGGTCGTGCGCACCGCGCTGGACAACGAAACCTTCTCCTACAAGGGGAAGTTCTTCGAGCTTCCGCCTCCCGGCACGCACGGGCCGGACGGTTCGGTGGACACCCTGACGCTGCTGCCCGGCCCGCTGCACGAGGTGGAGATCTGGCAGGCCGTCACCAGCCCGCCCACCCTCGGCTACGCCGCCGAAGTCGGCCACGGCTGCGTCTGGTGGAACCAGTACCACGGGTTCGTCCGCGACCAGTGGGAGCGCTACGCCGAGCTGTACCAGCAGCACCACGACGTCGAGCTCACCAGCGGCGCCAAGCGGATCCTGGTGCTGCCGGTGCACATCGCCGACGACCACGAGACCGCTTGGCGCATCGGCGGTGCCGGGCACGACGAGTTCTGGAACCTGCTGGCACCGTTCGGGTGGAGCCGCGGCTACCGGGGAGAAGACGGGAAGCCCGCGCGACCCGGTCTGGTGCCGACCCTGCAGCAGTCGACGGAGCAGAAGATGTGGGCGGTCGGCACCCCGGAGGAGGTCGCCGAGACCGTGCAGCACCACAAGGACTCCCTCGGGCTGGAGCACCTGGTGGTCTTCCCGCACTTCCCGGGCCACACCTACGCGATGGCCGAGGAGCAGATGCACCGCTTCCGCGAACAGGTGGTGCCGCTGCTGCGCTGAACCGACCTCAGCGATCGGTGACGATCACCAGCACCCGGACCTGCTCATCGCCGAGGATCCGCCACCGGTGCGGGGTGCTGCCCGGGTAGGTCACCACGTCGGCGGGGCCGAGCTCCTCCCGCCGACCACCGGCGAAGTCCAGCTCGATGCGCCCGGACACCACGTACAGCATCTCGTGCCCGACGTGCTCGAAGTAGTCGCCGAACTCCACCGGACCGCCGGTGTACTCGATCGGCTGCACCGGCCAGTCGGCGCGGCTCAGGGACCGGACCGTGGTGCCGTCCGGCACGTCCGCCCTCGGCACCGCGACCCCTTCGCCCGCGCGCAGGACGCCGATCTCCTGCTCGGTGCGGGTGGCCAGCAGCGCGGACACCGTCGTGCCCAGCGCCACTGCGATGCGCTGCAGCGTGTTCACGCTGGCGGTCGTCAGGCCGCGCTCGAACTGGCTCAAGAACGCGTGCGAGAGCTCGGCGCGCTCGCCGACCTGCTTCAAGGTGAGGCCGCGCCCCCGGCGCAGCTCCCGCACCCGCGCACCGACCGAGTTTCCCCAATCGCCGTCCGAAGCCGATTTCCCCACCCCACCACTGTAATCGATCCCCGCGCACCGACGTCCACTGTGCTCACCGACCGCGACCCAGCCGCCGGCAACGGATCCTCACGCCCTCCCAGGGGGGTCACGCAAATTCAATGGAAATCGGATGTCCAAATTCCATTGAATTTGCGGAGCACCCGGGGCCGCTGGTCCGCAGCAGGGGTCTCAGGGCAGTGCGATGGGGAACGATCGGGCCGGTTCTTCCAGCAGCCCCAGCAGGGTTCGCAGCGCCTGGTCGTCCCCCTCGGGGACGACCTCACCCGCGGCGATCGAACCCGGGAAGTCCGCCTGGCCGGACAGGATCCGGTCGAACACCCCGCGTTCCAGCCGCAGCGCGCAGTGGGGCTGCTCGCCGCGGGGTGCTTCTCCTCGGATCGGGGTGAGCACGCCGTTGGCGAGCAGCAACGTCCACGTCTCGTCCAGATCGGTGAATTCCCAGCGCAGCAGGATGCGGTGCGCAGCGGCCTCGGGCCCGTTCAAGCGCACCGCCCAGGACTGGAAGAGCTGCTCGACGGACAACGCCGGAACCATCGCCAGGTTGGCGCTGCCCGTCGTGGTCCGGCGCTCCTCGGGATCCCGTCGAAGCTCCCAAGCTCCCGAGAGGTAGAAGTTGCGCCACGTGCCGTTCTCCGCGCCGTACCCCAGCTCTTCGAAGGTCTCGGCCTGGAGCTGCCGGGCCGCGGCGTGGTCCGGATCGCTGAAGAGCACGTGGGCGAGCACCTCGGCGACCCACCGCAGATCACCGTCCGCGAACGACTTCCGCGCTTTGTCCACCACGGCGTCCGCGCCGCCCATGAACTCGACGTAGCGCCGGGCGGACTCGGCCGGCGGGTGCTGCCACAGGTGCGCGGGGTTGCCGTCGAACCACCCCATGTAGCGCTGGTAGACGGCCTTGCTGTTGTGGCTCAGCGAGCCGTAGTAGCCGCGCGCGTGCCACGCCTTCGCCAGGGATGGCGGGAACTCCTGCAACTCCTCGGCGATCTCCGCGCCGGTCAGGCCGCGGTTCATCAGCCGCACGGTCTGGTCGTGGAGGTAGGCGTAGGCGTCGCGCTGCTCCGACAAGAACCTGATCAGCTCGGCGCGCCCCCAGGTGGGCCAGTGGTGCGATCCCACCAGCACGTCGGCCCGGTCGCCGAACAGCTGGATCGTCTCCGTCAGGTAGCCCGCCCAGGCCCGGGCGTCGCGGACCTCGGCTCCGCGCAGCGTCAGCACGTTGTGCAGCGTGTGGTTGGCGTTCTCCGCCACCAGCAGGACTCCGTGCTCGGGCAGCAGGAAGTTCATCTCGCTGGGCGCTTCGGTACCCGGCGTCAGCTGGAAGATCATCCGGACGCCGTCGACCTCCCACTCCTGCCCGGTGCGGGTGATCGACCCGGTCGGCGCGATCAGGCCGGTCCGCCCGGTCGACGTGCCCTGCCCGAGCCCGAAGCCGATCGCGCCGCCGGGGCCGGCCGGCAACCTGCTCCCGTACATGTAGCGCGCGCGGGCCAGCATCGCCGGACCGGCGAAGACGTTCTCGCCGACCGCGTGCTCCATGAACCCCGCAGGTGCGAGCACCGGAACGCGCTCGGCTGCCACGTCGGCCCGGTCCACCACACCGCCCACGCCCGCGAAGTGGTCGGCGTGGCTGTGCGTGTAGACGACCCCGGTCACCGGCCGCGGACCGCGGTGGCTGCGGTAGAGGGCCAGCCCCGCGGCCGAGCACTCCTCGCTGATCAGCGGGTCGACCACGACGACTCCCGAGTCGCCTTCGACCAGCGTCATGTTCGAGACGTCGAACCCGCGGATCTGGTAGACGCCGGGCACGACCTCGAACAGGCCGTCCAGGGCGTTGAGCCGCCCCTGCCGCCAAAGCCCGGGGTGCGCCGTGCCGGGGCAGTCCTCCGCGAGGAACGACCACCGCTCGATGTCCCAGACGACGCGCCCAGATGCATCGCGGATGACGCAGGGGTCGAGGCGGCCGAGCAGCCCGCGGGTGGCGTTCTGCCGATCGGTGTCGTCGTCCCAGTCCAGCTCGGGTGCGGTCATGGCGGTGCTCCTCCTTCGAGGGCCGGCGTGCGTCCGGGCGGTGCGGGCAAGGCTAAACCGCGTGTTCCAGACGCTAAAGCGCATGTGTTAATCACACAAGGCACCTGTCACAATGGGTCGAACCGCTCGAGCGCACCCCGAGGAGACGAGATGGCGAGCCCGGCCACGCCTGAGCGCGACACGCGCGAGCAGCTGATCCTCGCCGCCGAGCGGCTGTTCGCGGAGCGCGGCATCGGCGAGGTGTCGCTGCGCGAGGTCGGCGCCGCGGCGGGCCAGCGCAACACGTCCGCGGCCCAGTACCACTTCGGGAACAAGTCCGCGCTGATCGAAGCGATCTTCGACCACCGGATGCGCACCATCAACGAGCAGCGCCTGCAACACCTCGCCGAGATGCAGGTCGAGCGGCCCGACGACGAACTGCGCCCGCTGCTGGAGGCGTTCATCGTCCCGCTCGCGACGACCGCGGCCGGACCGCACGGCTACTACGCCCGGTTCCTCGCGCAGTTCTCGGCCGATCCCCACCACTCCACCGCCTGGGACTGGGACACCGCGACGAGCCTGCGACTGGTGTGGCGCGGTCTCCGCCGGCACCTGTCGCACTTGCCGGAAGCAACGGCGCGGGCCCGCCTGCGCATGCTGGAGCACCTCGTCGTGCACACGATCGCCGACCACGAACGAGCCGGACCGCACGACACCGCCGAGCGCGCGCAGCCGTGGATCGCCGAACTCGTGGACGCCGCCGAAGGCCTGCTCACTGCACCGACAACGCCAACGAGCTAACACCTCACCGAGCGGAGCTGTCCACATCAGACTTCGTGCCGTCTGATGTGGACAGATCGCTTCGAGCTGCCGGCCTTTCCCGACGTCAGGACTCCGCGCCTGCTTCGGCCAAAGGACCCGGGAGCGGGATGACCTCACCGGTGCAGCGGCCGTCCGGGTGCATCAGCCAGCCGACGCGCTTGCGGGTCCGCAGGATCACCGAGTTGTTCACGATTCCTCCTGGCGGGAGCAGCCGTTCGAGGTCGTCCTGCATGCTCATCAGGTCCGCCATGTTCGCCGTCCACGCGTTGACCACGAGGTTCGCCGAGCCGGTCACCGACATGCACAGCCGCACCCGGGAGTCCTCCCGCAGCCGGGACACCGCCTCGGGGAGCGCGCTGTTGGGCAGCCGGCACCACCAGATCACCGCGATCGGCCACCGGGTGTGCAGCTGGGCGACCTCGCAGCGGAGCCGGAGCGCCCGGGAGCGCAGCAGGGCGGCCAGCTGGCGGCGGACCGTGGAGGTCGGCCGGTCCAGCCGCTCGGCCAGTTCCGCCGCGGACGCCCGGCCGTCGTGCGCCAGGGCGGACACCAGCGGCGCGAAGACCTTGGAGCGCAAGTAGATCGACTCGCTGGGACGGTCCCGCTCGGCCCGCCCGGCGTGCCGGATCGCCTCGCGCTGCGCCCGGTCCAGCGCGTCCAGCTGCCACTGGCTTCCCTCGATGTGCCGCTTGGTCCCGATGTGGGAGTGCAGCGACGCCACGCCGGGCAGCTTCGGCAGCTCGTCGAGCAGCAGCGCGGAGAGCTCGCCGAACGAGCTGGCGGCCACCGTCAGCAGCAGGTCCCGGCCCTGGGCGGCGTGTTCGACGTTGTGCACGCGGTGGGTCCGCTCCAGCCGTCCGGCCACGTCGTCCACCGCGCCCGGGGCGCAGTTCATCTCGACCAGCGCGACCATCGCGCCGCCGGAGAGCTCGCCGTACTCGGGGTACGCCGTGATCCAGGCCAGCCCCGATTCCCGGAGCCGGGTCCAGCGCTGCGCCAACGCCGTCGGCGAGGCGTCGAGCACCGGGGCCAGCGCCGCCCAAGGCGCGCGCGGCCACAGCTGGAGGGCATGAATGAGCGCCAAATCGTCTTCGGAGAAGTCCTGATGCACGTTTCTCGCTCTCCACGGGATGAAAATGAGCGAATCGAGCGAATGAGCTTGTTCATCCGCAGGCGAGTCCACACTCTAGACCAACCCGACGCGAGATCAAGGGATTCACGGCACCGACCCGCACGACCTGCGGGACGCCGGAACCGTTCTGCTCCGGACGCGCGGGACCGCACGAGGATCTCGCGCCACGTGGAAATCCCTGGCGCACCGAAACACCACGAGGGAGCGGCGATGACGCACAAGCTCACCCGGACCGGGCCGGAGCTGACCCGCCGCGGTCTGCTCCAGCTCGCCGGGGCCGGAGCAGTGCTGCTCGGGGCTGCGGGTTGCGGAACCGCGGGGCGGGCCGAAACCGGTGGCGCGACCTTCGTCTACGGGCGGAGCGCGGATGCCACCTCGCTGGACCCGATGAACCAGACCGACAGCGAGTCCTACGCGGTGATCCACCAGATCTTCGACTCGCTGCTGCGCTACGCCCCCGACGGAACGCTGCTGCCGGCCCTGGCAGCAGCCGTGCCCGCGCCCGAGAACGAAGGGCGGCAGTACACCTTCGAGCTCCGGGAAGACGTGCGGTTCCACGACGGAACCCCGCTCGACGCCGAAGCCGTGGTGTTCAACTTCCGCCGCTGGCGGGAGAGCGACCACCCCTACCACCGGGGCGGCGGCCCGCAGAGCAGCAAGTTCGCCTACTACAAGAACCTCTTCGGCGGTTTCGACGACAAGTCGGTGATCAGCGGCGTCGAGGCGGTCGGCTCGCACGCGGTGCGCTTCACGCTCCGGGAACCCTACGGACCGTTCCTGCCCACCCTCGCGGGCGCGCAGTTCGGCATCGCCTCCCCCACCGCGATCCGGCAGGACGTGGACGGGTTCTGGGAACGCCCGGTGGGCACCGGCCCGTTCACCCTGGCGTCCTGGGAGCACGGCAGCAAAATCACCTTGCGCCGCAACGAATCCTGGTGGGGGAAGCGGCCGACCGGACCGGGCCGGCCGGTGGACACCGTGGTGCTCACCCCCATGCCGGACAGCACGGCGCGGGTGGCGGCGCTGGTCGGCGGTGGCCTGGACGCGGTCAACGGCATCGTCCCCCAGGACGCCGACGCGATCCGCGACACCTCGGGTTTCACCGTCGTGCAGCACCCGCAGGAGTGCTTCAGCTACTTCGCCATGAACACCCGCCGCGCGCCGTTCCAGAACCCCTTGGTGCGCAAGGCGATCGCGCACGCGATCGACCTCCCGACGATCGTCGAGCACTTCTTCGGCGAACGGGCCGAGGTGGCGGGTGCGCCGCTGTACGGCATCTCCGCGTTCGTCGACCGCTCCATCCAGCCGCACCCCCACGACCCCGAGCTGGCGCGGAAGCTGCTGGCCGAAGCCGGTCTGCCCGACGGGTTCCGGACCAGCCTCTGGTACATGTCCACCGCCCGCCCGTACCTGCCGGACGGCAAGGGAGTCGCCCAGGTCGCGCAGGCGAACCTGGCCGACGTCGGGATCACCGCCGAACTGGTCACCTACGAACTGGCCACCTACTCGGAGCGGACCGGCAAGGGCCTGCACGACATCGCCATCTACGGCGGCACCACGATCGGCGTGGACTCCTACTTCCCGCTGAACTACTGGTACGCCAGCGCCAGCGCCACGCCGGAGAGCTCCTCGAACCTGTCCTTCTACCAGAACTCGCAGGTCGACGCGCTGCTCGCCGAGGCCAGGGTCACCACGGATCCGGAGGAACAACGTGCCCTCTACGCCAACGTCCAGCGCATCGTGCACGACGAAGTACCGGTCCTGCCGATCGCCTACGTCAGCCCACCGGTCGCGCTGCGCTCCTCCGTCGCGGGCTTCGGCACCAACATCGCCATGGACGACCTCGATGCGCTCAGCCGCTGAGGCGCGCCTCGGGCACCGAGGAGGTGAGCGACCGTGCTGACCTACGCCGTGCGCCGACTGGGCCAGCTGATCCCGGTGCTGCTCGGGGTGTCGGTGATCGTGTTCTGCACCGTGCGGATGATCCCGGGCGATCCGGCGCAGGTCATCCTGGGCGAGAACGCCACCCCCGAGCAGATCGCCCAGCTGCGCACCGAGATGGGCCTGGACCAGCCGATCCTCGCGCAGTACTGGCTCTTCCTCGTCCGAGCGCTGCAGGGCGATCTGGGCGAGTCCACTGCGACCGGTCGCCCCGTGGTCTCCGAGCTGGCCGCGCGCCTTCCCGCCACGCTGGAGCTGACGCTGTTCGCGCTGGCCATCGCCGTTGTTGTCGGCATCGCGCTCGGCACGCTGGCGGCCAGCCGTCCGAACTCGCTGCTGGACAAGGTCGCCTCGGTGCTCGCCGTCGCGGGCGTGAGCATGCCGATCTTCTGGCTGGCCATGCTGCTGATGGTGGTGCTGGGCGTGAACCTGCACCTGCTGCCGTTCCCGGGACGGCTGCCCGCCGCCGAGACGCTGCCGGCGGTCACCGGGCTGAACCTGGTCGACTCGCTGATCGCGGGTGACTGGGCCGCCTTCCGGAACTCCTTGGCGCACCTGGTGATGCCGGCGCTCGCGCTGGCGACCATCCCGTGCGGGGTGATCATGCGCATGACCCGGTCGAGCCTGCGGGAGACGCTGGCCGAGGACTTCATCCGCACCGCGCGGGCGAAGGGGGTCCACCCGCTGGTCACGACCTTCCGCCACGGCCTGCGCAACTCGATGCTGCCGGTGCTCACGGTGATCGGGTTGCAGCTCGGACTGCTGCTCGGGGGTGCGGTGATCACCGAGACGATCTTCTCCTGGCCGGGCGTCGGCCAGATCGCCTACCAGGCGGTGTACCAGCGCGACTACGCGCTGATCCAGGGCGTGGTGCTGTACGGATCGCTGCTGTTCGTGCTGGTCAACCTGGCGGTCGACCTCCTGTACGCGGTCCTGGACCCGAGAGTGAGGTACTGATGGCGATCACCGCTCCGCCGACCGCTCGGAGCCGGCCGTCCCGGCGCAGGCGCGCGTTCCTCGCCAACCGGCTGGCCGTGTTCGGGGTCGTCGTGCTCGGACTGCTCGTGCTGGTCGCCGTGCTGGCACCGGTCATCGCGCCCTTCGACCCGCACGCGCAGGACCTCGCCGGCCGCTTCCGAGCTCCTGGTGGCGCGCACCTGCTCGGTCAGGACGAGCTGGGCCGCGACATCCTGTCCCGGCTGATCCACGGCACCAGGGTGACGCTGTCCGCCGGGCTGCTGGCGGTCGCGCTGGCGACCGCGGCCGGAACGGCGATCGGGCTGCTCGCCGGGTACCGGGGCGGCTGGTACGACACCGTGCTGATGCGGTTGATGGACGTCCTGCTGGCGTTCCCCAGCGTGCTGCTCGCGATCATGATCGTCTCCACGCTCGGGCCGAGCCTGTGGAACGCCGTGCTCGCGGTGGGCATCGTGTCCGTCCCGCAGATCGCCCGGGTGGTCCGGTCCTCGGTGATCGGGCTGCGGGACAGCGACTACGTGCAGGCCGCGCGGTCGATGGGCGCCGGTCACGCGCGGATCCTCCTGCGCACGCTGCTGCCCAACTGCACGGGTCCGCTGATCGTCCAGTCCACGCTCAGCCTCGCCGCGGCGATCCTGGACATCGCCGCGCTGTCGTTCCTCGGGCTCGGTGCGCAGGCACCGACACCGGAATGGGGTGCCATGCTCTCCGACGCCTTCCGCGCCGGCTTCCACGTGTTCCTCACCAGCCAGTTCGCCATCGTCTTCCCAGGTCTGGCGATCGCCTTCGCGGTGCTGTGCGTGAACTTCATCGGCGACGGCTTCCGCGACGTCTTCGACCCGAAGGCGGTGCGATGACGATGCCCCTGCTCGAAGTCGAGGACCTGCAGGCCCACTTCCACACCCCGGAGGGCGTGGTCCGCGCGGTCGACGGCGTCTCGTTCTCCGTGGACGAAGGCGAAACGCTGGGGATCGTCGGGGAATCCGGCTCCGGCAAGAGCGTGACCGCGATGTCCATCATGCGGCTCAACCCGTCGCCGCCGTGCCGCTACACCGGCGGCCGGATCCGGTACCAGGGCCGCGACCTGCTCAGCGCCGACGAGCGCGAGCTGCGGGCGATCCGCGGCAGCGAGATCTCGATGATCTTCCAGGACCCGACCACCTGCCTCAACCCGGTGCTCACCATCGGCGACCAGATCGCCGAAGCGGTCCGCAGCCACGAGCGGGTTTCGCGCAAGCAGGCGCTGCGGCGCGCCGTGCAGGCGCTGGACGAGGTCGGGATGCCCAGCGCCGAGCGGCGCGCCCGGGACTACCCGCACCAGCTCTCCGGCGGGATGCGGCAGCGGGCCATGATCGCCGTGGCTCTGGCCGGACGACCCAAGGTCCTGATCGCGGACGAGCCGACCACCGCGCTGGACGTCACCATCCAAGCCCAGATCCTTGAGCTGCTCGAGCAGCTCAAGGCGGCGCACGGGATGTCGATCATCGTGATCACCCACGACCTCGGGGTGGTCTCCCAGATCGCCGACCGCGTGCTGGTGATGTACGGCGGGCGCGCTGTGGAGTCCGGCACCCCGAAGGAGCTCTTCCAGGACCCGCTGATGCCCTACACCTGGTCCCTGCTGCGCGCGGTGCCCAGGCTCGACGCCGACCTCGCGCCCGAGCCGATCCGCGGGCAGCCACCGTCGTTGGCCGACCTCCCACCGGGCTGCCCGTTCGCGCCCCGGTGCCGGTTCGCCGACGACCGGTGCACCACGACCGATCTGGTGCTGGACCGCAAGGCCGAGGGCCGGTGGGCCGCGTGCGTGCACACCGCGGCGGAGTTCCGGGCGCTGGCGGCGGCGCTGGACGAACCGAACGAGGCGGGCCGATGAGCGAACACCTCCTGGAAACCCGGAACCTGGCCCTGCACTACCCCGTGCGCGGCGGGCTGTTCGGCAAGCGCCGCGGCCTGGTGCGGGCCGTCGACGGCGTGGACCTCGGCGTGCGGAAGGGCGAAACCCTCGGCCTGGTCGGCGAATCCGGTTGCGGCAAGAGCACTCTCGCCCGGCTGCTGCTGCGGCTGGCCACCCCGACCAGCGGCCAGGTCCTGCTCGAAGGCGAGGACGTCTTCGCCAAGCGGGGCGCCGAGCTGGCCCAGCTGCGCCGCGACGTCCAGATGGTCTTCCAGAACCCGTCCGCGTCGGTGAACCCCAGGCTCAGCGTCGGCGAGATCATCGCCGAACCGCTGCGCATCCAGCGGCAGCCCGACGTGCGGCGACGGGTGTCGGAGCTGATGGAGCTGGTGGGGCTGCACCCGGACCACCGCGACCGCTACCCGCACGAGTTCTCCGGCGGCCAGCGGCAGCGGATGGGCATCGCCCGCGCGATCGCCCTGCGGCCGAAGGTGGTGATCTGCGACGAGCCGGTCTCCGCGCTGGACGTGTCGATCCAGGCGCAGATCCTCGAACTGCTCAAAGGCCTCCAGCGCGAGCTCGGCCTCACCTACGTGTTCATCACGCACGACCTGTCCGTGGTCAAGCACCTGTGCGACCGGGTGGCGGTGATGTACCTGGGCAAGGTGGTCGAGGTCGCCGACCGCGCGGACTTCTTCGCCGCCCCGGCCCACCCGTACACCGCGTCGCTGCTGTCGGCGATCCCGCTGCCCGACCCGGAAGCCGAAGCGCGACGGCGGCGCGTGGTGCTGGCCGGGGACGTGCCGTCGGCGATGCATCCGCCGACCGGCTGCGCCTTCCACCCGCGCTGCCCGAAGGCCCAGGAGCAGTGCGCGCAGGACGCTCCCCCGCTGGTCGAGTCGGGCCACCGGGCCACGTCCTGCTTCTTCCCGCTTCGCCCCGGCGAATCACTCCGACCGCCCGCAGAGGATGGTGCACCCGCATGACCGACATCGCCGACCTGCTGACCGAGATCGTCCCGCCGCTGATGCGGCAGTGGGGCGTGCCCGGCGTCGGCGTCGGGGTGCTCACCCCGGAGGGCAGCAGGCACTTCGGCTTCGGCGTGACCAATGTGGACCATCCGCTGCAGGTCGACGAAAGCACGCTGTTCCAGATCGGCTCGGTGTCCAAGACGTTCGTGGCCACGATGCTCGCCGAGCTGGCCGAGTCCGGGCGGCTGGGACTGGACGACCCGGTCGTCGACCACCTGCCGGACTCCGGTCTGGACGGCCGGATCACGATCCGGCACCTGCTCACCCACTCGTCGGGGCTGTTCGGCGACCACCTGATCCTCAACGGCCCCCGGCTGCTCGCGGACGGCGCGGACGACTCGATCGCCACCGGGGTCGAGCACATCGCCGGACTGCCGCTGGTGTTCGCCCCCGGCAGCGACTACTCCTACAGCAACGCCGGGCTGATCGTGGCGGGCCGGCTGCTCGAAGTGGTCACCGGCCGGCGCTACGCGGACCTGGTCCGCACCGAGGTGCTGGAACCCGCGGGCATGTCGCACACCTTCACCGCGGCCGACGAGGTGATCACCCACCGCGTGGCCGCGCCCCATCGCAGCGATCCGCTCGAGGTGGCCCGCACCGCGGGGTGGCAGCGCGGCTGGCAACTGCCCGGCTGGGACGTGCCCGGCGGTGGGCTGGTGTCCTGCGTGCGCGACATGCTCAGCTACGCCGAGCACCACCTGGGCGGCGCGACCCCGGCCGAACCCTTCGCGCCTCAGCGCGAGCGCAGCGGGCCGACCGAGCGGATCGGCCTGGTCTGGCGGCTGGACGACGTCGACGGCGTGCGCCTGGTGCACCACGGCGGCCTGACCATCGGGTACTGCACGCAGCTGTGCCTGATCCCCGAGCGCGGAGCCGCCTTCGTGCTGCTGACCAACGGAACGTCCGGCGACCAGGTCAACCAGGAGGTCCGCGCCGCGCTGCTGCGCGAACTGGCCGGTGTCGAGCCGGAAACCCCACCGGAGGTCTCCCCCGCCGACGCGACCGAGCTGGTCGGCGAGTTCGACGCGACCTTCTACCGCATGGAGCTCGCCCCGCACCCGGACGGCGGCGCGGCGGTGCGCATCCACCGGCCCGAACCTCGACCGGGCTGCTACTACCTGGAACCGCCGTCGATCGAGCGGGTCGAGTGGTGCGGCGCGGACGAACTGGTGATCACCGAACCGGCCGCCGAACGCGGCACGACCATCGACGTCCGCCGCGACGGAACCGGAACCGTCATCGGCCTCCGACTGCGAGACCGCTTGGCACCTCGCGTTGCGGATTGACCTCTCGCGGTGAATCGGGGAACCCCATTTAGTAGGGCGAATTCCTCACCTGGATCGAATCACGGGGCAGCGGGCAGATTTTCACATTTTCCCAGCTGTGCAGCACGATTGGTCCTGCGGAATACCTCGGGGAGAAACTCGATGGCAGTGTCATCCTGGGCTGCTACCAGGGATTTCACCCGCGCGACGAGTCGGGGCGGCGATGAAGCGGCGGTGAAATTCGGTCGACGACCGCAATTTCCACGCTGAACCCGGTTGACTCGCGATCATCGCCCGGCGAGCATGCTCCCCGTAAACCGGCTCGATTCGCCTGAAATGGTCCAGCGCCGCGAACGCGCATTCGGGGAATGCACGTCGACGTCGCGCGCGATCGGAGAGGTTTCGCATGCATCTGATGAAAAGGGCGTGCCTGGCGCTGTCCGCCGTCGCCTTGACCGCTACCGGTCTGGCGGCCGCCGACGTCGCGGCGGCCGAACCGGTGCAGACCGCATCGGCGGACTGCAGCCACCTGTACGTCCTGACCGACGGTCGGGGCCGGGGCCTGACCGGCAAGACCTGGGACGACGCGGGGACGACCGTGCCCGCCGGGGCGCAGATGGACAAGTTCCGCTACGACGACGGGATCGTGCCGGGCGTGCACCCGCACAGCCTCGACGAGACGCGGCGGGTGGCTGCCCCGGCCCTGGCGCAGAAGGTCCTCGACTTCCACCGCGCGTGCCCGGGTTCGCCGGTCACCCTCGTCGGCTACTCGTTCGGCGCGCTGATCTCCGGTGATGCGGTCGAGCTGCTGGCCGCGAAGAACGAGGTCCCGCACGAGCTGCTCAACGCCGTGCTGATCGCCGACCCGCGCAGGCACGTCGCCGACACCGCGTCGCAGGGCCCCTCCGGCGGCATCATGTCGGTCGCTCCCGACGGCCCGGGCATGCACACCCCCGGCCCGCGCGACTTCCGCGGCGTCAAGGTCGCCAGCATCTGCCGGGAGGACGACCTCGTGTGCAACGCCGCGAACCCCATCTCCAACGCGCAGGCGTTCACCGGTGAGATGCAGCGGCTGCCCACCGCGCACGGCGCCTACGGCGACGCGGACCCGAACCGGAACTACTGGGCCCGCCCGGCGAACTTCGCCGACGTCGGCGACCTCGTGCTCCCGCCCTCCGCGCCGATCACGTGGGGCCCGGCCGCGTTCCCGGCCCCGATGCCCCGGGAACTGCTCAACGACAACGAGGTCTACAAGGGCGCGATGGACGGTCTCACGCAGTCCGGAGACGCCCTGGCCTGGGCGAACGTGCTGAACACCTTCGGCCTCCCCGGCGACGAGATCGTCCACGGCTTCTGGAAGGCCCTGCAAGAAGCCGGAGCCGGGTACTGACCCCTCGCCGTCCGCCGGACGAAACCGGAACCATCACCAACGGAACTTGGTCGAAGAACGGCGCCAGACAGCCTCGGACGCCGTCGTCCTTTACATCATTCGGGCCTGCCACCGGCGAACACAAGGCCGGGAATGTCCGGTGACTCCGCTTATCGCGCGAGCACGTCCGACCTGTTCCCGACCGGATCTAGTTGATCGAGTGCCCGGATCAGTTCGGGGCCCGGCGTGAGCTGATCTCGCCGGGCCTCCGGATCCATCCGCATTTTGCCCGCCGAATCGAGCAGGTGAAGCAGGCGCTCAGCAACCTCGACCAGCGACGATCCCTCGTTCAGTTCAGTTCTCAGCAGCTTGAGCCACTCGACGTCGTGCTCTGCATCCGCCTGCACAGACCACCCCACGTCGCCCAAGACCTGTCGCCAATGCGGGCATGCCTTGCCACGTATGTCCGCAGCCGACAAGACAGCAGATACTTCGAGCAACCTCCTCCAGTACGAGACGGCGCGGGATTGGACGCTCTTCCACTGCAAAAGCTCGGTATCAGGTCCGATATCGCGAGCGAGAACGCGGAAGGACGACGCGAACTCGGCAGTGAAACAAGCGCTGGCGTCGCATGCAGAAGCTGTCAAGGTCGGCACAACAGGTTGGCGATAATCCGCGGACATCGCACTCCCGATGCGGGGATCGCCGCCCCGGTTCAGTCGCCCCACACACTGAACCAACTCGGACGCCAGACTTATCTCGGCCCGTGACCAGTCATCCGTATCGAAGATAGATTCAGCGTCACGGAAGAACGGCGATCTCCTGGCAAGGTGTCGCGCCACCTGTTCAGCGGCCGCCTTCGTAGGCGCAACAAGCAAGGTGCGACGCCCGTCGCGGGCCAACTTATCAATCAGATTCATGATCGTATTCGTCTTGCCACTGCCGGTAGAAGCAGCACACAGAAGCAAGCCCGAGCGAGTGCCAGCATCCACCTGGCCGCTCGACCACCCGTGATCGAGTAAGTCAGCGATACTGCGCGAGGTTTCCCGCGCAGCTTCTCGGGAATCACGGGCATCAGCAACAATTCGGTCCGCGCGAGCATGAGCGTCATCGATGATGCGGGCCGCAGCGTCCTTGGCTGCTCGAACTATGCTCGCCGCATTGGAGATCTCATCGGCTACGGGTATCTGCTCAGTGTCAACTCCCCCACTGAGAGGCGCGAGCGAGGTGTTGGCGGCAGCACAACGGATTTCGGGTGCCTCGATGGCCTCGCGAAGCATCGCGATGTCGGCCAAGGTTTCTGGAGCATTCGGCACTCCGCAGTCGACAGCAAGACCGTACCAACGATGGGCGGCATCAAGATCGCCGCGCGAGAAATACTCGGCACCGAGGCTCTCAGCGGCGTGCCCGACAGCGATTCGGTCGGCCGCTACCAGCTCAGCATCCCTGTCTGCTGGATCCATCTCCTCGACAGCCCGGTTTAGCAGGTCCATATCGAACGGCTTCAACATGTGCGTGCCCTGGTGGTCAGTCATGGGAACTCCCTCTGGACGCCGCAATATTGAAGGGCTCGGAAAGTCCATCGATACGTCGCATCAGATTCTTCCTGGCGGCGTCCAAGTGCTTTCGCAGACCTGACAGACTGATACCCATGATCTCCGCAGCTGTCCGATGTTTGAGGCCGTCCACGCGGACCAGTTCGAAGGCGCGCCGCTGTGCAGGAGTCAGGTACGAGAGCACCTGCATGAGCTCGCGGTAGCCCAGCTCAGCGAGCACCTCCTCCTCAGTCGAGATAGTAGCGTCGTCTGCGAGCGGTCCACCTTCCATCGGTGTGACCGGACGCCGCGAGCCTTCACGGTAATAGCCGGCGATCTTCCGATGTGCGATGCTGAACAGCATCGGCGTCCTCTCGTTCGTCTGCACTGGCTGCCGCTTACGCCACCAGATCACGAAACCCTTGGCCGCGTTCTGCCGAATGTCCTCGGCTACGTGGTGGTTGCCCACTCTGCGTCGGACAACTCGGTAAAGCTCATCCCAGTGAGACGTTAGGAAGGTCGCGAGGTCCTCCTCATCGCCTTCCTGACCGGGATCTTTCGCGCTCACCCGTGCACGTCCGCTTGGCCGCACACCGGCGCAGTGACGACCATCGACCAACGCGCACCGTCCGGTTCATCGACCTCCACGCGAGCGTTCCCTCCAGACATAGCCAGCGTGGTGGCCATCCTGTTCATCGCCCTCCCGCGATCACGCGCACGAATCGCCTGATTGCGCATGTCTGCGACTGCCAATGCCAGACCCGTCAAGGGCCGTTCCAGAACGACCTCCTGCTGCCCGGGCACGTCGTCTGCCTTCACACCCATCGCCACCTTCCTACGTCACGGTCGGCCCAACACCGACACCCCATACATCGCGGCAGCCCACCATGAGTGCCAGTACTCGCATGAAGAAATTTCGCGTGATGGCCGATTGGCGACTGAGACGAGTGACTTGGAGCAGACGATTCGACGTCTTGTCTGCCCCTGGCCGGATCCCGACCAGGCAATACCGTTACGGGCGGCCGAGGCCGTCTAAACAACCATTGCCGCATCGTTCTCCTCAGTTCACAGCAGACTCGACTGAGCTCGATGCCAAGCCAGCACCGTGATCTGCTGAGCGGATCCCGGGGTTGCCGAGAATCGATCACCGGACGAGGCTTGCGGAGGCACTCCGCAAGCGCAGTCGGCCGGGAAGGTGCTCGATGACGAAGCCCCACGACGAGGCGTTGCCGAAGACGACGCACTCCGAAGGAACCCTGTCCTCGGGGCAGTACTGGCAGAGCTGGACCGTGGACCAGCCGGCCGGGGTGGTCGTGCTGGTCCACGGCGTGCACGAGCACAGCGGCCGGTTCCGGCACGTCGCCGAGCGGTTCGGAGCGGGCGGCTACGCCGTCTACGCCCTGGACCACCCGGGGCACGGCCGATCGCCCGGCACCCGTGGCAACATCGGCAGCATGGCCGCCGCTGTCACCGGGGTCGACCTGCTGGCACGGCTGGCCGGTGAGCGCCATGACGACGTTCCGATGTTCGTCTACGGGCACAGCATGGGCGGGCTGATCTCGCTGCAGTACCTCACCGGCACGCCGCTGGACCGGATCGCCGGTGCCGTGATCTCCGCCCCGGCGCTCGACCCCGGCCCGGTGTCGGGCGTGGAGAAGGCGTTCGCACCGCTGCTGTCGAAGCTGCTGCCCGACCTCGGCGTGCGGCGCATCGACGCGAACACCATCAGCCGCGATCCCGAGGTGGTGCGGGCCTTCCGCGCCGATCCGCTCAACCACAACGGGAGGATGCGCGCGCGGACCGCCGTCGAGATCATGCGGACCGCCGAAGCCATGCCGCAACGGCTGCCTTCGCTGACCATGCCGCTGTTCGTCCTGCACGGCGGCGCGGACCAGCTGATGCCGCCGACCGCCAGCGAGTTGGTGCGCACACGCGCCGGTTCGGCGGATCTCACCTACCGGCTCCACGAAGGCCTCTACCACGAGTCCCACAACGAGCCCGAGAAGGAGCAGGTCCTCGACGAGATCGTGGACTGGGTCGACGCGCATCGGACCGCTTGACCGAGGACCGGCGACGGCGTGGCGTCAGCCGGTGAAGTCGAACCGCCGGCGCAACTCCCACCCGCCCTGGAAGCCGATCAGCCAGGCCTCGCCGACTTCGGCCCGGATCGGCGCGAACTCCGGGACGATCTCGCGCTCCACCGCCGCCGCCGTTTCGTCCGAGGTGTTCAGCGCGACCGTCAGGTGCGGCTCGACGTCGCTGCCGAATCGGCCGCCGTACGGGAGCAGATCCGGCCACCGCCGGCGAATACGGCCGGTCAGCGCGGTGAACCCGTCTTCCGGAGTCGGCCGCAGGGAAACGAATCCGCCTGCTCGACGGCACTCGCCGAGCTCCACCCCGAATCGCGGCTGACCGGCGAAAACCTCGGCCAGAGCGGCCAGAACCCGGTCGTCGAGCGCTTCAGCGGGCACGAACGGGTACAGCAGCGAAACGTGCGCGGGCACCGGCCGCACCGCATCCGGGAACCGCGCCGCCACCGCGGCCAGCAGTCGATCAGCTTCCGGCAGCGGCACCACCAGCGCCGTAACACCGTCTTCAGGCATGCCCCTGTTCTACCCGGTGGTGAGCAGCTGACCGTACTCTGCGGGGAGCACTCGGGCGGGCGATCATGTTGCGCGCACCGACCGCCCCACCCGATCCGCACCCCGAGGTAGCAGATGAGCAAGACCGACAGCGCGTCCACCCGGGCCAAAGGAAGCCCGCTGCTGCTCGTCCTGTTCGCGGTGGCCCTGGTCCCGACGTTCCTCGTCGGCTACGCGGTGGGCGCCGGATCGGCCTCCGTCGTGGGCGGGTTCGTCGCGCTGTTCTCCCTGCTCGCCTTCCTCGGCGGTCCGCTGCGGCCCGATCTGCGCCTGGCGGCGGCCTTGAGCCCGCTGCTGCTGTTCGCGGCGATCGTGCCGCGGCTGCTCGGGGAGGTCTCCCGGCCCGCTGCGATCGCGGTCATCGTGGTGATCGTGTTCGTCGCGGCGCTGCTGCCGGTGCGGGGGCCGCGGTTCGTCACGGTCGGCCTCGGTCTGGGCATGGTCACGCTGTTCGCCTACGGCATGGCGCTGCTCGGACCCGTCGGCCCCTGGCAGGTCGTCGTCGCCGCCGTGACCGGTGTGGTGATCGCCGTCCTGCTGCGCGTGCTGCTCGGCATCTCGGACCCGTCCAAGGCGACCCGCGCGAAGATCGCCGACGTCCTCGACGCCGAAGTTCCCGACCTGGACGCCGCTTTCGACACGTGGCTGGCCGATGGCCGCCGCCGCTGGCTCGGTGCTGCGCTCGGCGCGGCGTCCCGCTACCGCCTGGCCCTGCGCTCGGCCGAGGCGATCCAGCGCGCAGGCCGGGCAGAACTCGACGAGGCGTTGGCCTCCGCACGCACTCGGGCCGAGGGCCTCGCCGAACGAATTCGCGCCAAGAAACCCGCTCCGGAAGCCAGCGCAGAGCAAGCGGCCTCCGGCACGAGGCTCCTCTCCGATGCCTCGGCCGCCCTCGATGCTGTGGAGCGGGCCGTCGACGAGCGCGACACCTCGCGGGTCCCGCTGGCCGACCGGCACCACCGGTTGCGGGAAGCGGTCCTGCAGCCGAGCGTGCGGCTGCGCTCGATCCAGGTCCGGCACGCGGTGCGCACGGCGTTCGGGCTGCTGCTGGCCCTGGTCCTGACCTCGTACCTGCCGCCAGGTGATCCGCTGGTCGCCACCGCGCTGATGACGACCTTCGGCATCCTGCAGGCGAGCTGGCGCGCAACGCTGTCCAAGGCCCGACCGCGCGTCATCGGCCTGCTCGCCGGAGCAGCCCTGTCGGCCGTGATCGTCCTGGTCGTGCCCACCCCGTACCTGCCCGTGGTCGCGGGGGTGGCGTTGCTGATCGGGCTGTGGAACATGATGGCCCGCCCGACCTACGCCTACACGTTCATGGTCGTGGTGACGGTCGGTTTCAACACGTCCCTGCGGCACACCGACCCGGTCCACACCCTGGTCGAGTACGCGCTGCTGACGCTCGCCGCGGCGACCATCGGCGTCGTCATCGGTTTCGCCGTCGTCCCGGGCCTGCGCCCAGAACCCCTGCAACGCCGAATCGTCACCGCGCGGGTGGAAACCGCAGGAGCGCTGCGCGCGCTGACCGAACCGGGCAGCGCCACGAGTCCGGAAACGGTCGCCCTGAACCGAGCTGCAGCGCGAGCCCGCGCGGAGCTCACGCCCGACCGCGAACAACTCGACGACGACCAGCTCGCCGAACTCGACCGCTACCGAGCCGCCCTGAACGACCTCTCCACGCTCGGCACCACCGCAGCGCTCACCGCTCCCGAACACCTCAGTGCCGCCCTCGACGTCCTGGACGACCGAACACCACCGGCACCGGCCCGCCCGGACAGCGATGAAGCCCCCGAGGGCCTGGAACCCGTGCTGACCGGACTGGCCAACCAGGTCCGAACGACCGAGGAGAACCTCCTGGCCGCGCTCCCCGCTCCGAAGCGCTGAGACCTAAGCCGGGCAGTTCCTCCGCAGCCGTTGCCTGCCTCGAGCAGGTGCGCTGATCCGCTTCCGCGCTCGACCGTTCCGCAGCGGAGTGAAACGTGTTCTAATCGGGCTCGAGCGGAGCAGCGGGATCGGAGGCATACCTGTGCGATACGGCATCGTGCTGTTCAGCAGCGATCGCGGCATCTCGCCCGCCGAGGCGGCGCGGACCGCGGAGGAAGCGGGGTTCGACTCCTTCGCCGTCCCCGAGCACACCCACATCCCCGTGCGGCGGGAAGCCGCCCATCCGGGCACGGGCAGCGACGAGCTCCCCGACGACCGCTACCTGCGCACTCTCGATCCGTGGGTCGCGCTGGCCACTGCCGCATCGGTGACGCGGAGGATCACGCTGTCCACCGCCGTCGCCCTGCCGGCCGAGCACGACCCGATCTCGCTCGCGAAGACGATCGCCTCGCTCGACCACCTGTCGGGCGGACGCGTCGTGCTGGGAGCGGGATTCGGCTGGAACACCGACGAACTGGCCGATCACGGCATCCCCGGCGGCCGGCGGCGGACCGCGCTGCGCGAGTACCTGGACGCCATGCGGGCGCTGTGGACGCAGGAGGAGGCGCACTACGAGGGCGAGTTCGTGAGCTTCGGCCCGAGTTGGGCCTGGCCGAAACCCGTTCGCGCGGGGCACGTCCCGGTCCTGCTCGGCGCGGGTGGCACGGAGCGCAACCTCGCCTGGGTCGCGCGGCACGCCGATGGCTGGATCACCACGCCGATCGAGCGCGACGTCGAGGACCGGGTGCGACGACTTCGGGAGCTCTGGAGCGAGGCGGGCCGCGACGGCGAGCCGGAGGTCGTCGCGCTCGCCGGCAAACCGGATCCGGACGCGTTGACCGCCTGGGCGGACTGCGGGGTGACCGAGGTCCTGTTCGGGCTGCCGGACGCTCCGACCGAGGACGTCATCGCCTACATCGGCCGGCTCGCCGAACGCGTCGGCGTCTCGAACGGCTCGCCCGGATAGCCCAATCGCCCACTTCCGGTTTCCGACAACGATTAGTGTGTCGCGGACCCGGCATGGGGAGGCTCGACGATGGATCGCACCGGCAGCGACGACGCGCACCCGAGAACTGAGATCAGCGGACCCGAGGTGGACGTCTCCACGCCGAACGTGGCGCGGATGTACGACTACTACCTCGGCGGGGCGGCCAACTTCGCCGTCGATCGCGAAGCCGCCGAGAAGGCGCTGGCCATCACCCCGGAGATCGGCCGGTTCGCGCGGATGAACCGGCTGTTCCTAGGTCGGGCCGTGCGGTACCTGTGCGAGCAGGGCATCGACCAGTTCCTCGACCTCGGTTCCGGTGTGCCCACCGTCGGCAACGTCCACGAGATCGCCCACCAGCACGACCCGGACGCCCGGATCGCCTACGTCGACCACGAGTCCGTGGCGGTCGCGCACGCGCGGGCGCTCCTGGTCGACGAGCCGAACGTCAGCATCACCCAAGCCGACATCCGCCGCCCGGCCGATGTCCTGTCCGCACCAGGCGTTTCCGGGCTGCTGGACTTCTCCCGGCCGGTGGCGGTGCTGGCCGTGGCCATCGTGCACTTCGTACCCGATGCCGACGACCCGGCCCGGATCCTGCGCACCTACCGCGAGGCCTGCGCCCCGGGCAGCTACTTGGCGCTCTCGCACGGGTCGCCCATCACGATGACCGAGAGCGAAACCCACCGCGGTCAGAACGTGTACCGCAGCACGAAGACACCGCTGGTGGTCCGCGACCGCGATGAGATCGCCGCGTTCCTCGACGGGTGCGAACTGGTCGAACCCGGTCTCACCCCGATCAACCACTGGCCGACGACCAACGACGAGCAGCCCGCCAACGGTTACGGCGCCGTCGGCAAGCTGCGCTGACCGGGCCGCAGTCCGCACCGGCTCGAGCTTGGTCTCCTCGCTCGAGCCGGTGCCGCTTCACCGACCGAGCGCGGGCCAGGGTGCTCGGGGGACGAGTGCTTCGATTCCGGCGGCGACCCGGAACACCGGTTCCTCGTCGAACGGGTGGCCCACGACCTGCACCCCGGTCGGCACGCCGTTGCCCGCCGCACCGCTGGGCACCGACAGCACCGGGCACCGGTTTGCGACGTTGAACGGGCTGGTCAGGTGCGCCTCCCAGTAGTGCCCGTGGTGGTGCCCGCCGAGGTCGATGCCGTCGAGGTAGTCGCCGTCGGCGTCCAGTGCGGTCACCGCGTTGGTCGGGCAGATCAGCACGTCCACGTCGGCCATCGCGGTGGCGAGGTCGCGCTGCATCGCGGCGTCCAGGGCCAGGGACTCGACGAGGCTGGTGCGCTCGGCCTGGCGGCGGGCATCGGCGATGAAGCGCTGGGCGTAGGGCGCCAGCGTCTCCACGTCACCGGACTCCTGCTCCATCGCCGGCCCCAGGATCTGGCCGAAGTGGGCGAAGATCGTGCGCATCACCTGGTCGCTCGTCCACGGCAGCTCCACCGGCACGACGACGGCACCGGCCTTCTCCAGCCGAACCACCACGTCCAGCGTGGCGGCTTCGACCTCGGGATCCACCGGGAAGTCGCCGAGCCGCACCGACAAGCCGACCCGCACACCGCGCAGCGCAGCCACCGGATCCTCCGGCAGTGCGATCGGCACGCCCTGCGGGCCCCACGAGGTGTGGTCGGCGGGATGCCGTCCGGACATGACCGACGCGAGCAGCGCGGTGTCGGCCACGGTGCGCCCCATCGGCCCGTCGCCGCGGTACCAGTCACCGCCGAGCGGTGGCAGCCCCGGAATCCGGCCGTACGGCGCTTTGTAGCCCACGGTTCCGGTGAAACCCGCGGGCACGCGAGTCGAACCCGCGATGTCGGACGCGGTCGCCAGCGTCGTCATGCCCGCGGCCAGCGCAGCGCCCGCCCCGCCCGACGAGCCGCCCGGCGTCGCGTCGAGGTTCCACGGGTTGCGGGTCACGCCCCACATGGCGCTGTGCGTCACCGTGGCGCAGCTGAACTCCGGTGTGGTCGTGCGGGCGTGGATGACGCCGCCGGCCTGCCGGATGCGCTCGACCACGGGGTGGTCCGCGTCGGCCACCCGACCGGCGTGCGTGGCCAGTCCCTGCTCGATCCGCCGTCCGGCGAGGTTGTGCTTCTCCTTGGTGGCCAGGGGAATTCCGAGCAGCGGCGGCGTGGGTTCCTGGGATCGGGCCGCGCGGACGTAGGCCTCCGCAGCGCGTTCCGCCTCGGCCCGCGCCTCCTCGTGGAGGGTTTCGGTGAACGCGTTGATCCCGCTGTTGACCCGCTCGGCCCGGCCGACGACGGCGTCGAGGAGCTCCACCGGTGACAGCTCCAAGCTGCGGAAGGCCCGCAGCGCGGACACGGCGTCGAGGTGGGCGAGTTCGTCCCGGGACTCCGTCATCGTCCGGTCTCCTCCCGGTCCAGCCCGCCCTGGAGCAGTTCCCAGGTCGCTTCGGTGAGCGCGTCCACGCCCACGGACATCTGCTCGTCGCTGGTGAACTCGCGCTCGCAGTGGCTCACGCCGTCGATGGACGGGATGAACATCATCAGCGCCGGGACGATGCGGTTCATCGCCACCGAGTCGTGCCCGGCCATGGTGTTGATCCGCCGGATGCCGATGCCGAGCTCGGCAGCCACCTTCTCGCTGAGCTCCAGGCCTTCCTCCGGGAAGCTCTGCACCGGCCGGACGTCGAAGTCCCGGACATCGATGGTCAGGTCGTGCTCGCTCGCCACCGCCGCGATCCGCTCCAGCAGCAGCGCGCGGGCTTCGCGGACGATCTCCGGCCGGTTGGCCCGGAGGTCGGCGACGAGGTGGACCCGGCGGGGCACGACGATCGGCGAGTTCGGTTCCAGGGTGAGCTGGCCGACCGACGACACGATGGACTCCGGCTCGAAGTCCTGGGTCACGTCGTGGACGAGCACCACGACCTTGGATGCGGCCACCAGCGCGTCGCGGCGGTCGGCCATCGCGGTCGCGCCGGTGTGCGACTGCTCCCCCAGCACCTCGACGTCGAGCTTCTGGGTGTACCAGCTGTGGTCCACCGCGCCGAGCTCGATGCCCTCCCGCTCCAGGATCGGCCCCTGCTCGATGTGGATCTCGGCGTAGGCGACCGGGGTGGGCCGCTCGTCGGTGCCGCGGTAGCCGATGGCGTCCAGGGCGTCGGCGACGGTGACGCCCGCGAGGTCGGTGACCTGCAGCATCTCCTGCTCGTCCATCAGCCCGGCGAAGACCGAGCTGCCCATGATCGACGGCGGGAACCGGCCGCCTTCCTCGTTGAACCAGTCGACGACGGCGAGGTTGTGCTTCGGGGCCGGTTCGCCCGCCGCGACCCGTGCGGCGAGCCGGTCCGCAGCGTGCAGGGCGGCGATCACGCCGTAGGCGCCGTCGAACCGGCCACCGCGCGGCTGGCTGTCCAGGTGCGAGCCGACCAGCACGTAGTCGGCGTCCGGATGCCACTCCACCAGGGCGAACAGGTTGCCGATCGAGTCGACGCGCACCGACCAGCCGCGCGCCTCCGCGAAGGCGACGAACCAGTCCCGCATCTCCTTGTCCTCCGGTGTCGCCGCCTGCCGCTCGACGCCGTTCGCCGGCGTCGCCCCGATCGCGGCGACCTGGTGGAAGTCGGTCAGGAAGGATTCGGAGTTCATCGGGCAACCTCCACGTCCACGCGCTGCCGGGTCTCGGGCACCCGGGTGGCGATCAGCAGTACGAACACGATCAACCCGGCGACGGCCATGTACCAGCCGGGCGCCGACGGGACTTCGGTGCGCCCGACGAGGTAGGTGCCGACGAACGGCGCCGTGCCGCCGAACAGGGCGTACGCGACGTTGTAGCTCACCGCTGCCGAGGTGAACCGGGTCCTGGTCGTGAAGATCTCGACGAAGAAGGCGTAGCAGCCGCCGCCGTAGGTGATCAAGCAAAGCACGAACAGCGACTGGCCGAGCAGCGCGAGGCCGAGGGAGCCGCTGGTGACCAGGCTGAACGACGGCACGGCCAGCAGCGCGAGGGCGAGGGATCCCGCCAGCAGCATGGGTTTTCGGCCGACCCGGTCCCCGACGATGCCGCCGACGGGCAGCAGCACGGCGTAGAGCAGCATCGCCGCGGCGTTGGCCAGCAGCGACTCCTCCCGGCTCAGACCACCGGATCCCTGCAGGTAGGAGACGAAGTAGCCGCTGAGGAAGTAGAAGCCGAGCGCGGTCAGGCCCATGACGAAGCCGACCTGCAGCATGCGGACCTTGTTCTCGCGGAACGCTTCCCGGACCGGGGCGTGCTCGCGGCCTTCGGCCTTCCGCAGCACCTGCTGGAACGCCGGGCTCTCCTCGGTCCGGCTGCGGATCCACAGGCCGACGAAGGCCAGCGGCAGCGCCAGCAGGAACGGGATCCGCCAGCCGTAGGACTGGAACGCCTCCGGGCTCAGGACGTTCGACAGCACGAAGATCAGGGTTCCGCCGAACACCGAGGGCAGCGCCGTCGCCGACAGGGTGATGCCGAGCCAGAAGCCGCGCTTGTCCAGCGGGGCGTGCTCGAAGACGAAAGCCGGTGCGCCCACCGACTCACCACCGGCCGAGAAGCCCTGCGCGAGGCGGCACAGCACCAGCAGGGCGGGTGCGGCGGCGCCGATCGTGGCGTAGCCCGGCAGCAGGCCGATCATCGTCGTGGCGAAACCGATGGTCAGCAGCGTGATGTACAGGACCTTGCGCCGACCGATCCGGTCGCCGAGAGCGCCGAAGAACAGACCGCCGAGCGGGCGGACGAAGAACGCGACGCCGAAGGTGGCGAACGTGGAGAGCATGCTGGCCAGCGGGCTCGCACCGGGGAAGAACAGCGCGGCGAGGGTGACCGCGGACAGCCCGTAGAGCGTGAAGTCGTAGAACTCGATGAACTGACCGACGCTGCCACCGGCCAGGACTCGCTTCTGCAGGCCCGAAGGGGCGCGGGTCGGGGCGCCGGAAGCGGTAGGTGCGCTGGTCCTCAATGGGCTGCTCCCAACAGGAAGTGCGGCGGGGAACCGGAGACCTCGCCGTCGCAGGTGTGCCCATGCTGGTCAGCCGGATGTGATCTGTCCAACAGATTCGAGTGGAACTGCGCGATCGGCTCAGTCGATGGAAGGCCCCGGCGCGACGCCGTAGACGCGCAGGCAGATCTCCTCGAAGGCCCGCGACTTCAGGGTGGGGAGGCTGCCGGCGGGCCGCACCAGCAGCACCTCGATCGGCGGCAGCTCCTCCAGCACGGGCAGCGGGACGATCGGGCTGCCCGCGTAGGTGAGCTCGTGCGGTAATCGCTGGTTGAGGACCGAGTAGCCGTGGCCGCGGGCGACGAAGGCCCGGACCGTCTCGTACCCGCTGGCGCGGTGGCGGATCTTCGGTGCGACGCCGAGGAGCTTGAACAGGCTGAGGTAGTACTCGCGGCTGTGCGGCAGGTCCAGCAGGATCAGCGGTTCGTCGGCCAGCTCGCGCAGGCTCACCGGTCGCTGCGGGGTGGCGGCCAGCGGATGCTCCGGCGAGACGATGACGTGCGGCGGGATGCGCCGCAGCACCCGGCGCGGCAGCTCACCGCCGAGCCCGAGGTCGTACATCAGCGCGACCTCGCACCTGCCGTCGCGCAGCGCCCGACGCACGAACTCCTGGTCGCCCTCCAAGAACGACAGGTGCACCCCCGGGTGCTCGCGCTCGAACTCCTCGAGGATGAGCGAGGCCCGGAACGGCGCCAGCGGCCCGAAGATCCCGACGGTGAGGTCTCCGACCAGCGTCGGTCCTTCCTCCCGCACCAACCCCGGCAGCTGGTCGGCCTCCTCGAGCAGCAGCAGTCCGCTCTCGTGCAGGCGCCGTCCGGCGGGTGTGAGGCGCAGGCCGCGGCGCGGGAGCCTGGTGAACAGCGCGGTGCCCATCGTCTGCTCCAGCTGGGCGACCGCGGACGACAGCGTCGACTGGGTGACGTTGAGCGCGGCAGCCGCGGCCGTCATGTTCTCCAACTCGGCCACCGCGCAGAAGTAGCGGAGCTGGACCAGGGTGAACGACCGCGTCATGGCACAACATGCTGCCATCACGCCGATTCCGAGAACACCACGTCGTGCGGTCCCGACGCGGGCGTCCTCCCGCTCCTCGGCGATGCCTCGAGTGCCCGTTTTCGACCTTTCGCCTCCGATGCGCCGGAGGCACAGCCCACCCTGGCAGCACCACCCGAAACGGGTTCTAAAATTGCAGGTCGGAACGGGAGGGGCGGCATGCCTGAAGAACGCGGTGGGCATTTCGTGCGCTCGGTGGAGCGGACGCTGTCGGTGCTGCGCGCCTTCTCCCCCGACCGGTCCGAGCTGACGTTGACCGAGGTGGCCCAGGCCAGCGGGCTGGACCGGGCCGGGGCCCGCCGGATCCTGCTCACCCTCGTCGACCTCGGCTACGTGCGGCACGACGAGCGGCACTTCGCGCTGACCTCGCAGGTGCTGGAGTTCGGCTACGCCTACCTGTCCACCCGGTCGCTGCCGCAGATCGCCGAACCGCACCTGCGCCGGCTCACCCGGGAACTGCGCGAGATGACCGCGCTCGCGGTGCTCGAGGGCGACGAGATCTGCTACGTCGCCCAAGTGCCCAGCCCGAAGCTGCTCGCGGTGACGATCCCGGTGGGCACCCGGTTCCCGGCGCACGCGACGTCCATGGGAAAAGCGCTGCTGGCCGGCATGCTGCCGGAGCACCTGGAGGTCCGGCTGCGGTCGATGGACCTGGCGCAGCTCACCCCGCACACCACGACGACGCGGGAGCAGCTGCTCGCCGAGTTGGCCAAGGTCCGCAAGCAGGGGTTCGTCATCTCCGACGACGAGTTGGAGGAGGGCCTGCGCGGCGTCGCGGCACCGGTCCGGGACGCCGACGGGAAGGTCATCGCCGCGGTCAACGTCTCGCTGCACTCCCACAGCTCGACCGAGGAGAGCGTGCGACGCGACATCGTGCCGCGACTGGTGGCCACCGCTTCCCGGATCGAATCCGACTTCCGCCTGAAACCGGCGCCCCACAGCCGGTGAGCTCCGGCCGACTGCGGATCACCGCTGCACCGAGCTGAGCTCGGCCACCGGCCGGCCTGAACGGCGTGTTGTCGCTGTTCAGGCCGGCGGATGTCCGCGATCAGCCGGTGACCGCGGCGTGTCCGCGCACCACCGCCGGGGACGGCGCGGTGGGCAGCTCCGGCTTCGCCAGGGGCACGTCGTGAGCAGGCGGGGCCTCGCTCTGCACCGGCGGGGTTTCCTGCACTGGCGGCACCGGAGGGGTCTCCTCCTCCACCGGCGGCATGTCGTTCTCGACGGGAGGGGTCTCCTCCTCGACCGGAGGCTCTTCGTCCTCCACCGGCGGCATCTCGCCCTCGACCGGCGGCGTCTCCTCCTCGACCGGAGGCACTTCGCCCTCCACCGGCGGGGTCTCGTCCTCGGCCGGAGGCGTCTGCTCCGGGTGGTCCACGATGGGCGCGTTGACGCAGTCGATGTCCACCGGGGCCAGGATCAGCACGACTCCGCCGGTCACCGTGATGTTGCCGCACACCTGGGTCGGCGCCACGTTGGTGTTGTTGCCGTTGCCGAGGTTGATGCCCTCGTCGCCCGCGGTGTCCGCGAACGCCGGAGTTCCTCCGGTGAGCATTCCGATGCCAGCGGCGAATGCGCCTGCGAGGCAAGCACTTCTACGCATGGGTTCCTCCCGCGTCGTCGTCGTTCAGAGGTGCTTCCATCCACGGTGGTGTCGGCTCCCGACCCGCTTGCTCACCTGTTGTCGGCAGCGTCCGGCGCCGGCCGGGAAGTACCCGCCGACGACTCGAACTGGATGATCAAGTGCCGAGCGGACGCTAGCCGCGTCCTCGCCACCGGCGGCACCGGCCGGTCGGATCCGCGCTCGGGAGAACAGCGCCTGATCAGGACGAACAAGACCGAGCGACCAGCAAAACGAGAATGTTACTCATATTTGCTCGCTCGATGGTGTCGGTTTTTTAGCTCGACCGAGCGACAAAAGGGACGCAGCGACGCACTCGCCACTCGGCGGACCGCAGACGGCGAGGAATGTTCGCTGGACGACTGCCGGTGTCGCGGCGCGAACTCGCCCCAACTCGGCGAGCAGATCGGCGGACGAGTCCGCGGCGCCACCTCCCCGTCGCTGTTCTCGCAGCTCAACGGCTTCCGGGATGAGATCCGCAGCACAAGGTGACCGGGCCCACGGATGTTCACGTGGCGTGCATCACGGACTTCCAGCGCCGTTTCCGTGCCTAACATCCCGGCACACCTCGCCACGTCGGGTTCCTCTCCGCTCAACCGCGGAGGGGAACCCCTCGGCGCACACCCTTGACCCCAGCGCAGCGGGAGGGCGGAAGTGACCGGCAGGATTCGGAACCGGCAACTGGCGGCGAAGATCGTCGAAGCCGAGGAGGCCGCCGAGCTGATCGAACCCGGCGACAACGTCGGCATGAGCGGGTTCACCGGCGCCGGCTACCCCAAGGAAGTACCGGGGGCGCTGGCCAAGCGGGTGGCCGGGGCGAACGCCGAAGGCCGGCCGATGCAGATCGGCCTGTGGACCGGCGCGTCCACGGCCCCGGAGCTCGACGGCGCCCTCGCCGAGGTCGACGGCATCGACGTGCGCCTGCCCTACCAGTCCGACCCGGTCACCCGGGAACGGATCAACTCCGGGCGGATGGACTACACCGACATCCACCTCTCGCACGTCGCGCAGCGGGCCTGGCAGGGCATCTTCGGCGAGCTGGACGTGGCCGTCGTGGAGGTCAGCGGCATCACCGCCGAGGGCCACCTGATCCCGTCCGCCTCGGTGGGCAACAACAAGACCTGGCTGGACCGGGCCGACAAGGTGATCCTCGAGGTCAACTCGTGGCAGAGCGAGCACCTCGACGGCATGCACGACATCTACTACGGCACCGCGCTGCCACCGGAGCGCAAGCCGATCCCGATCACGCACCCCGCGGACCGGATCGGCGTGCCGTACCTGGAGTGCCCGCCGGAGAAGGTGATCGCCGTCGTGGAGACCGAATCTCCCGACCGCAACACGGTCTTCACCCCGCCCGACGAGAACTCCGAGCGGATCGCCGGGCACGTGCTGGACTTCCTGGAGTCCGAGGTGCGCGTCGGCCGGATCCCGCGCGGCCTGCTGCCGCTGCAGTCCGGGGTGGGCAACGTCGCCAACGCCGTGCTCGCCGGGCTCGGGAACGGCCCGTTCGACCAGCTCACCGCCTACACCGAGGTGATCCAGGACGGGATGCTGCAGCTGCTCGAGTCCGACAAGCTGCGGATCGCCTCGGCCACCGCGTTCTCGCTGAGCCCGGCGGCGGTGGACCGGTTCAACCGGAACGCGGCCGACTTCCGGGACCGGATCGTGCTGCGCCCGCAGGAGATCAGCAACCACCCCGAGGTCGTGCGCCGGCTCGGCTGCCTGGCGATGAACGGCATCGTGGAGGCCGACATCTACGGCAACATCAACTCCACCCACCTGATGGGCAGCCGGATCCAGAACGGCATCGGCGGTTCGGGCGACTTCGCGCGCAACGCCTACGTGTCGATCTTCATGACGCCCTCGGTGGCCAAGGGCGGCGCGGTGTCGTCGATCGTGCCGATGGTCTCGCACGTCGACCACACCGAGCACGACGTGGACGTCATCGTGACCGAGCAGGGCTTGGCCGACCTGCGCGGCCTGTCGCCCCGCAAGCGAGCGGAGCGGATCATCGACCAGTGCGCGCACCCGGACTTCCGGCCGGCGCTGCGCGACTACTTCGACCGCGCGATGAGCTCGTCGTACGGCCGCCACACACCGCACCTGCTGGGCGAAGCGCTGTCCTGGCACCAGCGCTTCATCGACGAGGGCACCATGCGCACCGGGGCCTGAGGGAGAGGAAGCCTCAGCACCGCTGGGAACCGGGCGGCGCCGCATCCGACCAGGTGCGGCACCGCCCTGGCGCAGACCACCGGCCAGCAGCCCGTGGTCGCGCCGAATCGGGGCGCACCGAATCGCAGGTGCACAGTGGACGGCCGGTCAGTTCGTCCTGCCGGACCCGGCCGTCCACCCCGAACATCGTCGTGGACCGCTTCCGCGCGCTCACGCGCGTTGACAGCGCCGGGGCGCGTTGCGAGGATGTGCGCGGTTTACCGACCGAACGTTCGGGAAGCCGCACGCGGGAAACCCCTGTTCACACTGCGCGATCCGCACACCCGAAGGCCGGCGCACACCTGACCGCCACGGCCGTCACGGGCGAACCCGCACCTCGCCGGGGGCCTGCGCGCCGCCGGCACGGACCTGCCGGCGGACCACGTGCCCGTCGGCCATCGGGAAAGGCGGAACGCAGTGAGAGCGTTCAGATCTCGCTGTCTCGTCGGCGCGTTGCTCGCGCCAGTGCTCGTCGCCGCAGCATCGCTGCCCGCTTCCGGAGCGACCGCGCAACCACCACCGGAGAAGCACCTCCACGGCACGGTCACCGTCAAACGGGACCGGTACGGCACGCCGCACATCTACTCCGACAACACCTACGGGCTGTTCTACGGGTACGGGCACGCGGCCGGGCAGGACCGGCTGTTCCAGCTGGAGATGACCAAGCGGGCCGCGGCAGGCTCGGTCTCGGAAGTCCTGGGCGCGGACTACGCCGACTTCGACGCATCGGTGCGCTCGGACTACGACCCCGCCTCGATCCGACGGCAGTACGACGAGCTGGCGCCCCGCGACCGGCAGGTGCTCGACGGCTACGCCTCCGGCATGAACGCCTGGATCGACCAGGTCGCCGCCGACCGCGCGCACCTGATGCCCAAGCAGTTCCTCGACCTGGGCTTCGAACCGTCGCGCTGGACCGGCGTCGACGTCGCGATGATCACGGTCGGGACGATGAACATCCGCTTCTCCGACTACAACTCGGAGATCAAGAACCTCGCCATGCTCCAGCAGCTGCAGCAGCGCTACGGCGCCGAGCAGGGCAGGCAGGTCTTCGACCAGATCGCCTGGCCCGTCGACCCCGAGGCGCCCGCGAGCATCGAAGCACCCACCGGCCCGGCCGCGACCGCACCAGCCGCGCTGGACCGGCCCAACGGCCTCGCCGGAACACTCGACGGCGTCACCGCCCCGGCCTCCACCCCGGCACCGGACATCGCGCCGAAGCCGACCGCTTCGGCGGCGTGGCACGAGGCCGCCCAGCAGATCGACTCGCTGCGCCCGGGAGCCGCGAAGCCGCCGCAGTTCTCCAACATGATGCTCGTCGGCGGGCAACGCGCCCAGGGCGCGAACAGCCTGCTGCTCAACGGCCCGCAGTTCGGCTGGTTCTCACCCGCCTACACCTACTCGGTGGGCCTGCACGGCGCCGGGTTCGACGTCGTGGGCAACACTCCGTTCGCCTACCCGGTCGTCCTCTTCGGACACAACGGTTCGATCGCCTGGGGCGCGACCGCGGGCAACGGCGACACCGTCGACATGTACCAGGAGAAGCTCGACCCGAACGACCCGCACCGGTACCTCTACCAGGGCGAGTACCGCACCATGTCGCAGCGCACCGAGACCGTCGAGGTCAAGGGCGGCGCACCGCGCCAGGTCCAGGTGTTCTCCACGGTGCACGGCCCGGTCACCCAGTTCGACACCGCGAACGGCGTGGCCTACGCCAAGAAGCGCAGCTGGGCGGGCCAGGAGCTCGACACCCTGTTCACCTGGCTGAGGTCCACGCAGGCCCGCGACTACCAGCAGTGGCACCGGCAGGCCGAAGCGCTGCCCATCAGCATCAACTGGTACTACACCGACCGCCGCGGGAACATCGGCTACTACTTCGCCGGGCACTTCCCGATCCGCCCCGCCGGCCAGGATCCGCGCCTGCCCGCCAGCGGAACCGGCGAGATGGAGTGGCGGGGCGTGCAACCGCCCGCCACGGGGAACCCGCAGGTCCTCAACCCACCGGCCGGTTATCTGGCCAACTGGAACAACTCCCCCGCACCCGGCTACCCGAATTCGGATTCGCTGCCCTGGGGCCGCGCCGATCGCGTCGAGGTCCTGCAGCGCGAGCTCGCCGCCGACCCGGCGATCACCGCCGACGACCTGTGGGAGATCCAGCGCCGCGCATCGCTGACCGACATCAACCGGGCGTACTTCACGCCCTTCCTCGCCGACGCGGCGGCCGGGCTTCCCGCCGATTCCCCGGAACACCGGGTCTACCAGGAACTTTCCGACTGGGACGGGATGAACGCCGACGAGGACCGCGACGGGCGCTACGACAGCGCGGGCACCGCGATCATCCAGACCTGGCTGCAGATCATGCTCGACGACGTCGTCCGGCCGAACCTCCCACCGGAGACCTACGCCCGGTACGGCTCGACGGGCTATCCGACCCGCGACAAGCCCGCCAGCGGCAGCCAGAACGTCCAACCCGGGACGAAGGTGCTGCTCAACACCTTGCTCGGTGCGGAATCCAGCGTCCCGCAGCACGTCGACTTCCTGCGCGGCCGGGACCGGAGCGCTGTCGTGCGCGACGCCTTGCGGCGGACCTACGACGCGCTCAGCCAGCAGTACGGCCCGGACCCGGCCAACTGGCTGGCACCGACCGCGCAGAACGTCTTCTCGACGTCCAACTACCTCGGCGTGCCGTCCGCCGGCCGGGACGAGCAGCGCAAGACGCCGGTGTTCATGAACCGCGGCACGGAGAACAACCTCGTCGTGTCCCAGCCCGACGGCATGGCCGGGTGCGAGGTCGTGCCACCGGGGCAGAACGGGTTCGTCGCACCTGACGGCACGCGCGGGCCGCACTTCGACGACCAGTTCCAGATGTTCGTCGACTACGGCCGCAAACCGACCTGGCTCACCGAGGACGAAGTCCGCCGCAACCAGGAATCCGAGGAGTCACTCCGCTACTGAGCACCAGGTGGCGCCGCACCCGACCGGCTGCGGCGCCACCCATTCTCATCGAATTCTGCTGCTAAGCAGGGGATCGAGACCGGGCTCAGTCCGCGGAGTTGGCCAGTTCGAGCACCGCTCGGAGCAGGACGTTGATGCCGTCCGCGCAGGCCTCCGGTGTGGAGTACTCGCGCGGGTTGTGGCTGATCCCGTCGTAGAGGCCCGGCACGAAGATCATGCCTGCCGGGCTGAGGGCGGCGATCTCGCCCGCGTCGTGCCCTGCGCCCGAGGTGATGCGGTCGCAGGTCAGGCCGAGCTCGGTGGCCTGCTTCTCGACCAGGTCCTGCATGTGCTCGGGGAAGTCGACCGGCGGTGTCCTGGCCGTGGTGCGCGAGGTGATCGTGACGCCGGTGGTCTCCTCCACCTCGGCGAAGTAGGCCTGCAGGTCGTCGATCGAGCGCTGCATCGCTTCGCCGTCGGGGTTGCGCAGGTCGACGGTGATCAGCACGTTGCCCGGCACGATGTTGATGAGGTTCGGGTAGTTGTCCTGGCGGCCGACGGTGGCGAGCAGCCGGCCGTAGTCGCCGGATTCCACCATGCCGTTGAGGTGCACGGTGATCATCGCGGCGGCCAGGCCGGCGTTCTTGCGCAGGTGCTGCGGGGTCGCACCCGCGTGGGCCGCCCGGCCGCCGATGGTCAGCTCGAGCCAGGTGATCGCCTGCACGCCGCGCACCACACCGATCTGCTTGCCGCCCGCCGCGAGGATCGGACCCTGCTCGATGTGGCACTCCAGGTAGGCGTGCGGGGGCTGGATCGGCACCGCCACGTCACCGACGAGGCCGTGCCGGTCCAGCTCGGCACCGACGCTGACGCCGTCCCGGTCCACTTGCGACCGGGCGTCGGCGAGCTGGATCCGGCCCGCTGCGACGGCGCTGCCGAGCATGTCGGTGCCGAAGCGAACGCCTTCTTCCTCGGTGAAGATCGCCACCTCGACGGGGCGCCTGGTGGAGATCCCGTTGTCGTCCAACGTCCGCACCACCTCCAGCCCGCCGAGCACGCCGAGGCAGCCGTCGAAACGTCCGGCGGTCGCCACGCTGTCGATGTGGGAGCCGACGAGCACCGGCGGCAACGAGTCGTCCTCGCCCGCCCGGCGGGCGTAGACGTTGCCGATCCGGTCGCGGCGCAGGGCCAGACCTGCTTCCCGCATCCAGCCCATGACGAGTTCGCGCCCGGCGATGTCCTCGTCGGTGAGCGCGAGCCTGCGCACGCCCTGCAGATCGGTGTCCTCGTCGTGGTAGGCACCGACCTCGCCGAGCTCGGTGAGCGAGTCCCACAGGCGGTCCTTGTCGATGCGCACGAGCGCGGTGTCCGCGGTCATTCCTGCCCCTGTTCGACGAGTCGCGCACCGGTGGTGCGGTTGAAGGCGGGCACGTCCGTCGCGCCCTCGGTGGAGATGAGCAGAACGTCGTCCTCGGCGCCGAGTCCCAGCGCGGCAGTGTGTTCGAGCAGGCCGGCGAGCCCGGCCGCGCCGCTCTCGCCGGAGATGATCCCGTCCGCGTAGAGCAGCCGCATCGCTTCTTCCGCGGCGCCGTCGGTGACGGTGACGAACTGGTCGAAGCCGCGCGAGACGTCCGGCCACGCGATCAGCGACGGCGTGCCGCAGTTGAGCCCGGCCATGATCGAGCGCTGCGGGCCCGGGATGGTGACGACCTCGCCCGCCTCGATGCTGGCGGCCGTGCAGTCGGCGCTGACCGGCTCGACGCCGATCAGGCGGGTTCCCCCGCTGGCGGCGAATCCGCGGACCACCGCCGCGGCGAACGCACCGACGCCGATCTGCGCGGCCACCACCGTGGGACGCGGCGCGGCCCCGGACCCGACTTCCTGCAGGATTTCGTCGATCATCGTGGAGTAGCCGTCGATGACCCAGCCCGGCGGCTCGACGTAGCCCTCCCACGAGGTGTCCGAGACGACGAGGTTGTCCTCGTCCGCGAGCTCGGCGCTGCGCCGGATCGCGTCGTCGTACCCGCCTGCCACGACCTCGACCTCCGCGCCTTCCGCGGCGATGGCGTCGATGCGCGCCTGGACCATGTCCTCGGGCACCAGGATGTGCGCGCCGATGCCGAGCAGCTTGGCCATCCTGGCCACGGCGCGACCGTGGTTGCCGTCGGTCGCCGCGACCAGCCGCAGCCCGCGGTGGGCGGTCAACCGCTGCTCGAGCTCGGGCAGTCCGATCCCGGCATCGGCGGGAATGCCCAAGGCCCGCAGGACAGTTCGGTAGGTGGCCCACGACGCGCCGAGGATCTTGAACGACGGCATGCCCATCCGGCCGGACTCGTCCTTCACGTGCACGGACCGCACCCCGAGCCGGGACGCGGCGGTCGGGGCGGCGGTGAGCGCCGTGGGTTCGTACCCCGGCATCGACAGGTGGAACGCCCGGCTTTCGTCCACGAGGGACCGGACGGCTTTCCGGTCCACGAGCGGGTTCTGGATGACGCGGGGGTGCGACATGTTGCTCCTCCGTAGCGCAGGTGCCCTGCGGCCCAAGCTAAGAATCTGTATGACAACTGTCAAGTTACTTGAGACAAGTTGGTCTGTTAACCTGCGTTCAGCAGCCGGACCAACCCATTACCTCGCGGAAGGCGATCGATGCCCCCCACTCCTGACGTCGGCGACAACATCTCCCGGATCCGAGCGCGCCGACCGCTGCAGACGGAGATCCGCGACGCCCTGCTCAACGAGTACATCCTGTCCAACAAGCTCCAGCCCGGTGACCGGCTCCCGTCCGAGACCGAGCTGTCGCGGCTGTTCGGGGCCTCGCGCGTCACCATCCGCACCGCGCTGCAGAGCTTGAAGGACCAGGGCTACATCCGGATCGTGCGCGGCTCCGGCTCGACCGTGCTGCCCCGCCCGGACGCCATCCGGTCCGGGATCGATCGGTTGCTGTCCTTCGACACCTACGCCACCCAGTCGGGCAAGGAGATCCTCACCGACGACCTGGAGATCACCCGGATCGACACCGCGGACGACCCGCTCGCCGACGTCCTCGAACCCGGCCCCGCCACCAAGGTGAGCCGGACCAAGAAGATCGGCCGCAAGAAGGTCGCGTGGATCGTGGACTACGTGCCCGAGGACGTGCTGGGCTTCGCGGCGATCCAGGCCGGCTTCCAGGGCTCGGTGCTCGACCTGCTGCTGGCCGGGGACCTCGCCGAGTACTCGGATTGCACGCTGACCTCGGTGTCGGCGGTCGGCGACCTGCGCAAGCGGCTCGGCTGCCCGGAAGGCACGCCGCTGCTCCAGCTCAGCGAGCTGACCCGGGACACCGCGGGCAAGGTGGTCAACCGCAGCGAAGCGTGGCTGCTGCCCGACTCGTTCACCTTCCAGCTGCGGCGCCGCCGCGAGAGCTGAGCCGGTCACGACAGCGCCGCCCGCTCGTCCTGCTGCGCGGGAACCGCCCCATCGCCGACCAGCCGCCCGCGCCGCGCGTCGATCACGTGGATCACCCAGAACGACAGCACACCGCACGTGCTGCCTGCGATGATCGCGGCGACGCCGAAGGGTTCTCCCGCGACCTCCCAGGCGAATCCGGCGACCGTGCCGACGATGATGGACACCAGACCGGCGAGCCGACTCGTCTTCCGCAGGACCAGGCCCGCGATGAAGGCGCAGAAGGGGCCCGTCGAGCGCATCGTGAAGGCGAAGATCAGCAGCGGGATGATCGCCTGGCTCCACAGCGAGATCAGCGTGGCCAGGACACCGACCACCAGCACCCCGATCCGGCTGTACTTCAGCTCGTTCTCCTCGGTCACCTTCGCGGAGAACTTCGGCAGCAGGTCCTTGATGAAGATGGTCGACGAGCCGAGCATGTTGCCGCTCGCGCTGGACAGCGTCGCGGAGATCACCGCGCTGAGCAGCAGTCCGGCCACGACCGGCGGCAGCAGCCCGACGGCGACCGTCGACAGCGCGCTGTTCTCGTTGATCCCCGGGTACACGGCCAGCGCGATCAGCCCGAGGACCGCGGGGATGAAGGCGTAGACCGTCATCAGACCACCGCACAGCAACGACCCGAGCACGGCGACGCGCGGTGTCCGCGCCGAGTAGTAGCGCTGGACCGCTTCCTGCCCGGTGGAGAACGTCATGAAGTACAGGACGACGAGGCCGAGGATCGTCGGGACACCGATCTTGGTGAACCCGAGCTGCCCCTCGGGCAGTCGCGCCACGACGGACTCCCAGCCACCCGCGTTGTGCAGGGCGACCGGCACGGCGATGGCGAAACCGCCGACGATGAGGAAGAACTGGACGAAGTCGGTGAGCGTGACGCTCCACATCCCACCGATCCACGTGTAGACGATGACGGCGACGCCGGTGGCGAGGATGGCCCACTCGAGGTCCACGCCGCCGAGTGTCGAGACGATGGTGGCGGTCGCCGTGATCTGGACCGCGGCGAGGGCGACCAGCGCGACGCTGCCGAGCACAGCGGTGATCGTCTGGCTGGCGGCGCCGTAACGACGGCCGATCACCTCCGGGACGGTGACCGCCATGCTGCGCCGCATCGCCGGTGCCACGAAGGACACCAGCACGATCCCGATGCCCGCCGCCACGACGTACCACCCGGCGGACAAGCCCCAGTCGCCGTAGGCCTTGCTGGCGACGCCGACCGAACTACCACCGCCGATCTCGGTGGCAGCCAGCGTTCCGGCCATCATCGTCACCCCGAGCCTGCGCCCGGCGAGGTGGTAGTCGGTGCTGCTCTTGACCTGCCTCTTCGCGTACAGTCCGATGCCGATCATGGCGGCCAAGTAGACCGCCACGATGATCACGATCAGGTTCATGGCGCTTTCCCTTTCGCCCGCCGCCGTTCAGGCGGTGAGCACGGCTCTGAGCAGGGCGGAATAGCCGCGCGCGGCGCGGTGGAGGTCTTCGAGGGAGAGGGATTCGTCGACGGTGTGGGCGCGGTCCGGATCTCCGGGGCCGAACCCGAGCGTGGGGATGCCGCACCTGCCCGCGCTCGCGGATCCGTTGGTGCAGAACGCGTAGTAGCCGGGCGTCGGGTCCAGTCCGGCAGCCGCCAACCCGGTGAGCGCGTCCCGCGCGGGCCACGTCGCCGGGTCGGTCCACCACGCCGGGGCGAACGAGTCGGCTTCGACCGGAACTCCCCGGTACGTCGTGAATTCCGTCGTGGCGATGCGGACGTCGACCCGCGCGCCGGCCGCCACGGCGATCGGATCCGCGAGCTCGCGGAGGGGCTTGAGCACGTCGGCGTCGTGCTCGCCGAGCACGGTGCGGCGGTCGTAGGTCGCGACGCACCGGTCCGGCACCATCGAGACGTTCGGATGGGGGAACGACTTGAGGTTGGTCAGCGCGATCATGCCGGGGCCGAGGTCGGGGTGTTCGCCGAACCGCAGCTGCCGGACGGCGGTCATGACGTCGGCCATCACCTCGGCGGCGTTGACCCCGGCTTCGGGGTAGGCGGAATGGCTGGTCCTGCCGTGCACCTCGATCTCGACCTCGGCACGCCCGCGCTGGCCGAGCACGAGCCGGTTCGCCGAGGGCTCGCAGATGATCACGGCGTCCGGACGCACCTGCTCGACGACCCGGCTCAGCGCGGGCCCTTCCACCAGTTCCTCGCACACCGACCCGGAGATCACGATCGTGCCGCGCTGTTCGGTGCGCAGCGCCGCTGCTCCGTGCACGGCGGCGGCGAGCGCACCTTTCATGTCGACCGCGCCTCGGCCATAGACGACTCCATCGACGACCTCACCCCGCGGATCGTGTTGCCACTGCGCCGGATCCGGCACCTCGACGGTGTCCAGGTGGGCGTCGAGCAGCACCGTCGGTCCGTCGCCGAGGCGGAGGGTGCCGATGACGTTTCCCCAGTCGTCGACGTCGACGGTGAAGCCGACCGCCGCGAGCTCGTCGCCGAGCACCTGCGCGGCAGCCGCCTCCTCGGTGGCGTAGCTGCGCGCGGCCAGCAGCCGGAGCAGGAACTCCTGGATCCGTGCCTCGTCCACGTCAGCTCACCGCCCCGTTGACCGCGCCTGGGCGCGCACCCGTGTGGTGACCGCGGCTCCAGACCGGGGTGCCGCCGACGGTGACCAGTTCGACACCGTCCGGGGTCCGGTGCGGCTCGTCGTAGGTGGCGTTGTCGACGTAGCGCGCCGGATCGAGCAGCACCAGATCCGCTCGTCGTCCCTCCACGACGGCGCCGCGGTCGTCCAGGCCGAGCAGCCGCGCCGGGCCTGCCGACAACCGGGTGACCGCTTCCGGAACCGTGATCAGCTTGTCCCGCAACGCGAATCTGCCCAGCACCCTCGGTGCCGTGCCGTAGAGGCGCGGGTGCGGGTGCGGGTTGAAGACCCCGTCGGAGCCGACCAGCGCGCCGGAGCGCACGAAGATCTCCTTGACGACCTCCTCTTCGGAGTAGTGGTCGATCATGGCCGCGTCGAGCCCGGTGTCGGCGAGCAGGTCCAGCACCGCGAAGGCGGGGTCGGCGCCGGTCTCCTCGGCGATCTGCGCCACGGTCTTGCCGACATCGCCGTCGCGCGGTGCCGCGGCCTGCGTGACGACGACGTTGTCCGGACCGCAAGCGGCGAACAGGTTCTCCCAGTTCGGCAGCCCGGCGTGCATGTCCCGCGCCATGCGGTCGCGCTCGCGCCCATCGCGAACGCGCTCGAGCACCGCCTCCGGCCCCCCGTCGAACGCGTACGGCGGCAGCAATGCGGACAGGATCGTGCTGCCCGCGCCGTACGGGTACTGGTCGAAGGTGAGCCGGATGCGTTCCTGTGCGGAGGTGAGCAGGTCGATCAGGTCGGCCAGCAGGTGCGCGACGCCGACGAGCTTCACGTGCGACACGTGCAGCGCGGCGCCGGTCAGCTCGGCGACCCGCACGAACTCGGCGATCGAGTCGATGACCCCGGCCGCTTCGTTGCGCACGTGCGGCACCAGCGGAACGTCGAACTTCGCCGCCGCCTCGGCGATGCCGATCAGCTCTTCGGTGTCCGCGTAGAGGCCGGGCGCGTAGATCATCCCGAACGAGACGGCCCGGCAGCCCTCGGCCAGCGAAGCCTCCACCAGGTCCCGCATGGCCGCCATCTCCCGGGCGTCCGGCTTGCGGTCGACCGGTCCCATGGCGCATTCGCGGACGGCGCTGTGCGGGACGCAGGAGACGATGTTGGTCGAGGGGCGCGCTTCGCCGAGCGCGGCGAGGAATTCGCCCGCGCTCCGCCATTCCCAGTGGGCGGCGGTGCTCGGTTCGAGACCTTGCAAGTACCGTTCACGGCCGGTCCGCGCGGCGTCGGTCAGCGGCGCGGGCCCCAAGCCGTCCGGGCAGATCAGCTCGGTGGTGAACCCCTGGCCGACCTTGGCCGCCAGCAGCGGGTCGTCGAACGGCCGCAGCGCGGAGTGCGCGTGCAGGTCGATGAACCCCGGCATCAGCAGCAGACCGGTGCCGTCCACCTGCTGACCGGCGGATTCGACCGGCAGGCGGGGCGCGACAGCGATGATCGCGCCGTTCTCGACGGCGACATCGGCGGTTCGAACGCCGGTCTCGTCGGCCACTTCGGCCTGCTTGATGAGCAGCTCAGCTTGCATGGGATTTCCGCACACCCCTTCGACGTATCGCGATGGCGCAGTGAGGCCGTCCAGCGCGGGAGCACGAGCCCGACCAGCGGTCCGGCGTTCAGCAGAGTCTGCGAAATCTGTATGACATCTGTCAACAGTTGTCTTTGCGATGGCCAGGCAAGAACCTTGGCCCGCACCCGTGCGAGGAGAAAGGGGAACTGCCCAGCGCTCTCCGCCGGAACAGGAATTCCAGACAGGTCAACACGATTCGGAATCCGGCGGCATCGCTGGTGCGAAACGGCCAGCGCGAGCCCAGCCCCAGCAGGCCGACCTTTCGCGCAAACCGCGCGCGAACATATACGAATACGCAGAGAGGCGTTGGCATCTCGCGCCCCGGCAGACCGCCGACGCTCAGACCTCGTCAAGCCCTGATGGGGACGTTTCCTTATTTCGCCGAGGAACCGGTTCAGGACGCCCGCTGGCAGACCGACCATTGACAACAGCAGGTCGGGAGCATCAAGATCCCAGATCATATTTGATTTCGTAGTTGATGGGGGCGGCGGACAGGTCGTGCAGCACCGCGCCGGACACAGCAAAGGAGCTGTCATGCCCGAACAGGACCCGACCGGTGGGAGAACTCGGCGGGAGCACCGCCGGGTCGCGCTGGGCACGCTGGTCGGCACCACCATCGAGTGGTACGACTTCTTCATCTACGCCAACGCCGCCGCCCTGGTGCTGACTCCCCTGTTCTTCGAACCGTTCGTCGCTTCGTACGGCGAGCTGGCCGGGCGGCTGATGGCGTTCGCCACCGTGGGCGTGAGCTTCATCTTCCGCCCGCTCGGCGCGGTGGTCGCGGGGCACTTCGGGGACAAGCTCGGCCGGAAGGCCATGCTGGTCCTGACTCTCATGCTGATGGGCGTGTCCACCACCCTGATCGGCCTGGTGCCCAGCTACGCGTCGATCGGGATCTGGGCGCCGGTCCTGCTCATCGTGCTGCGCGTCCTGCAGGGGTTCTCCGCGGGCGGCGAGTGGGGCGGGGCCGCGCTCATGGCCGTCGAGCACGCCCCGGCGCACCGGCGCGGGCGGTTCGGCGGATTCCCGCAGATCGGGGTGCCGGTCGGCATGCTGATCGCCACCGCCGTGCTCAGCATCATCACCGTGACGACGACCGAGCAGCAGTTCCTCGACTGGGGGTGGCGGGTTCCGTTCCTGCTGTCCGTCGTGCTCATCGCGGTGGGCACCGTGATCCGGCTGGGCGTCGCCGAGTCGCCGGTGTTCACCGAAGCCGGCGATGCGCAGCCGCGGGTCCGGCTGCCGCTCGTGCAGATGTTCCGCTTCAACGGGCGGCAGGTGCTCCAGGGCACCCTCACCTTCGCCGCGAACAACGCGGCCGGCTACATGGTGACCGGCGGTTACGTGCTCTCCTACACCACGATGGTGCTGGGGATGGACCGCTCCACGATCCTCAACCTGGTCACCCTCACCAGCGCGGCTTGGGTCGTCACCACCATGTCGGCCGCGATCCTGTCGGACCGGATCGGGCGCACCGCGGTGTACAAGATCGGTTTCGTCACCCTGCTGGTGTGGGTCTTCCCCATGTTCTGGCTGATCGACACCGAGAACGTGCTGCTGATCGCGGTGGCGATGCTGGTCTTCAGCATCGGCATCGGCTTCACCTACGGGCCGCAGGCGGCCATGCTGGCCGAGATGTTCCCCGCCCAGGTCCGCTACTCCGGCGCCGGGCTGTCCTACGCCTTCGGCGCGGTCCTGGGCGGCGCCTTCGCCCCGATGATCGCGACCTGGCTGCAGGCCGCGTTCGGCAGCGCCATGGCCGTGTCGGGCTACCTGTTCGCGCTCACCGCGATCGGGCTGGCCGCGACGTTCACCATCAAGGACCGCACCGGCAAACCCCTCGGCCCGGAAGCGCTCGACATCCCGGGAGCTCGCGAACTCGCTGCGGCGACCCACCGATGACCGCTCGCGGCGGGGGCGGTCCGGGCAGCCGGACCACCCCCGCCGTATACGATCGCGGGTGTCGCCACCCGAGGACGGAACGAGGGAGATGCCCAGTACAGCCGGTGCGCAGCAGCAGGCGCTGTCGAAGTCGGAGAAGGTCTACCAGGAGCTCCACGCCCGCATCCTGTCCGGGCGCTACGCCAGCGGATACCGGTTGGTCCTCGACCAGATCGCCCGCGACTTCGGCACGAGTCCCGTGCCGGTGCGCGAGGCGGTGCGGCGGCTCGAGGCCGAAGGCCTGGTGACGTTCACCCGCAACGTGGGGGCGCAGGTCGCCGGCATCAACACCTCCGACTACGCGAACGCCATGCAAACGCTCGCCTACCTCGAGGGCGCGGCCACCAGCCTCGCCGCCCCGCACGTGACGCCGAAGCAGCTGGAGGACGCGGCGTCCTTCAACGCGGAGATGCGGGAGATGTGCGAGGGAACCCTGGATCCGGTGCGGTTCACCGAGCTCAACCACCGCTTCCACTGGGTGCTGTGCGAGAACTGCCCGAACCAGCACCTGCTCGACCTCCTGCACCGGGAGTGGCAGCGGATGTCGGGCATCCGGCGCTCCAGCTTCACCTTCGTCCCCAGCCGGACGATGTCCTCTGTGGACGAGCACGACCGGATCATCGCGCTCATCCGCGCTGACGCATCCCAGCAGGAGATCGAGCGCGTCTCCCGCGACCACAAGCTCCGCACGATGACCGAGTACGTCACCTCCAGGCCGGATTCCGCCTAGTCAGGACTTCACGCGCTCCGGACCAGCGGAGCCTCCGCGCCCTCGGAACGTTCACCGTCCGGGGGCGCGCGCATGCTCACCGCCGTCATGACGCCGGTCTCGCGGCCCCTTGCCGCCCTCCGTTTCCTGAACGTTCAGCCAGTTGTCCTCGTTCCCGTTTGTTCCCAGGCCTAAGTTTCTCAGCGTTGCTTAAGGAGGCGACGCATGGAAACACCCCTGGCGGTGCGGGCTCGCGGGATCACCAAGTGCTTCGGGGACGTCGTCGCCCTCGACGGCATCGACGTGGATGTGGTGCAGGGGCAGATCCACGGGTTGGTCGGGCCGAACGGCGCCGGCAAGACGACCTTGCTGGGCCTGCTGCTGGGCCTGTCCGTCGCCGACAGCGGCACTCTCGACGTCCTCGGCACACCGGCCGGAAGGGCGCTCGCCGCTCCCGCCGAGGTCGCTGGTTTCGTCGACGGCCCCGGCCTCTACCCCTCGCTGACCGCGAGGAAGAACCTCGCCGCCCTGGCCGCGCTCCGCGGCCGTGACGCGCGGACGGCGGGAATCGACGACGTGCTCGACCAGGTCGGGCTCACCGATGTCGCCGACGACCGCGTCCGGGGTTTCTCCCTCGGCATGCGCCAGCGCCTCGGGCTCGCTGCCGCCCTGCTCACCAAGCCGCGCCTGCTGGTGCTCGACGAGCCGTCCAACGGACTCGACCCGGCCGGAAAGCAGCACGTGCACAGCGTTCTCACCCGGCTCGCGGACGACGGGACCTCCGTCGTGCTCTCCAGCCACCGGATGGACGATCTCGAAGCGCTGTGCTCCGAGGTCACCATCGTCGCCACCGGGCGGGTCGTGTTCTCCGGGCCGTTGGGCAAACTCGCCGCCGAGGACCGGGAACTCGACTACAAGATCCGCACTTCCGACCCCGAGGCCGCCCGCCGCCTGGCCGCCGATGCCGCGGGGATCCGCATCGTCGACGGGCAGGACTCCGAGGTCCTCGTGGTGAACGCGCAGGTGCCCGCCCTCGACGACCTGGTGGCGCGGCTCGTCCAGGCAGGCGTCGCGGTGCGCGAGCTCGCGCCCGTGGTCTCGCCGCTGGAAGCGGCATTCCTCGCACTGACCGAGCGGCAGGAGTCCAGCCGATGACCGCAACCCTCACCGATGCCCCCGCTCCCGCCGCCAGTCCGGTTTCGACGGCGCGCGCATACCGCTTCGAGCTGGTCAAACTGGTTTCGCAGTGGCGGGTGCGGCTGCTGGTCCTGGCCTGCTGGATCGCCCCCGCGCTGTTCATCATCGCGGTGAGCCAGCAGACCACGCTGCCCGTCGACATGCTCTTCGGCCGATGGATGAACGCCACCGGGTGGGCCGGATCGCTGGTGCTGCTGGGCTTTTCGGGGCTGTACGCGCTTCCGCTGCTGGCGTCGCTGGTCGCCGGTGATGTGTTCGCCTCCGAGGACCGGCTCGGCACCTGGCGCCACCTGCTGGTGGCGGTCCGCTCGCCGTGGCGGATCTTCGCCGCGAAGGCGCTCGCCAGCCTCACCGTCCTGCTGGTCATGGTGACCGGTCTGGCCGTTTCCAGCGTGGTCGGCGGGATCGTGGCGGTCGGTGGCCAGGAACTCGTCGGGCTCGACGGGCACGTGCTCGCACCGGGCGACGCCGCGGGGAAGGTGCTGCTCGCCTGGGCCTGCGTGCTCGCGCCGACCCTCGCGCTCGCGGCGATCGGGCTGCTCGGTTCCGTCGCGTTGGGACGGTCGCCGATGGGTCTGCTGATGCCGATCGTCGTCGCCTTCGCCATGCAGTTCGTGCAGATGATGCCGGTTCCCGTCGCGGTCCGCCTCGCGCTGCCCACCTACGCCTTCATCTCCTGGAACGGGCTGTTCACCTCTCCCCCGCAGCTCGAGCCGCTGGTGATCGGCGTCGTCGTCAGCTTGGTGTGGGCGGTGGCCGCGACTGCCCTGGCCTACGTGCTGTTCCTGCGGCGGGACTTCACCGATCTCACCCACGACGGCGGCGGGCGGCGGGCGATCGCGCTCGGATTGCTGCCGCTGGTCGGCGTTCTCGCCGCGACCGCCGCGGTCGTGACCCCGGCGACCGGGGCCACCGGCTCCGGGATCGAGCAGGAGAAGGTGCAGAACTCGGTGGCCACCGCCTTCGCCCACCTCTACCGGCTGCAAACGCGCCAGCTCAACCGGCCCGACGTCACCGAAGCGCAGCTGATGACCACGGCGGCGTGCACCAAGGGCGGCGGCCAGATCGCCCCCGAAGGCCCGGGCAACGACTGGCGCTGCGTCGTCTCCTGGCACCTCCCCGGCGTCGAGGCCACCGGATCGGCCATCTACCAGCTCGACGTCGCCACCGACGGGCGGTTCGTCGCCGACGGCGACGGGCCGAAGGAAGTGAACGGCTACTTCCTGGTGCGCACCCCGATCGGGGACGCGCCGAACCCGCTCTGGCAGTTCGACGGCAACGTCGAACTGCTGCCCACCCTCCCGAAGGGATAACCACGCAATGCACGTAACGCGTCATCGTCGGCGCTCCGAGGGCACCGGTTCCCGGTTCCCCTGGCGAGGTGGCCGTCCGGTGCGCCTCGCCGCAGCAGGCGCATCGGCGGTAGTCGTCGCCATCACCGGCACCGGCATCGGATTCGCCCAGACCGAGCTGTTCGGGACCGACCAGGTGGGCCAGACCACCGACAACGGCCTGGTCATCTCCTCCGACCAGTACCTCGCCCCCTACGGCGAGCGCATGGTCATCAACAACGGCAAGATCATGTCCTCGGCGATCAGCCCCGACGGCACGCACATGGCGGCGTCCATCACCGACGGCGGCATGGCACTGTCCATCGTGGACCTCAAGAGCTACAAGGTCCAGCAGCTGATCGGCAACAACGCAGCCGCGAACCTCCGGATCCCGGGCAACGACATCGGGCAGGAAGGCCCGACGTACTCCCCCGACGGCAAGTCGCTGTGGCTGGGCCAGGCCGACGGGTACCGCAAGTTCACCGTGAACCCCGACGGAACGCTGGCGAACCCGGCGTTCGTGCCCGTCGCCGCGGTCGACGGCAAGCGCGCGCTGGTCGGCGAGGCGGTGTTCTCGCCCGACGGCTCGACGGTGTACTCGGCGGTCAACGGCCAGAACCGGGTGGTCGCGATCGACGTCGCGACCGGGGCGATCACGCGGAGCTGGACCGTGGGCACCGCCCCGCGGGACGTGCTCCTCGCCGGCGGCAAGCTGTACGTGAGCAACGAGGGCGGTCGTCCGGCGCAGCCGGGCGAGACGACGATGAACTCCTACGGCACCCAGGTGCCGGCCAACGGCGACACCGGTTCCGCCACCACCGGCACTGTCAGCGTCATCGACGTCGCCGACCCGGCCGCCGCGCCGGCCAGCATCGACGTGGGCTTGCACCCGACCTCGCTGTACGCGAAGAACGGCGCGCTGTTCGTCACCAACACCTTCTCGGACACCGTGTCGGTCATCGACATGGCCAGCGGCAAGGTCGCCCAGACCATCGCGACGCAGCCGTGGGCCGACGCCTCGGTCGGGTACGGGCCGACCGCGACGACGCTGACCGACGACGGCCACCTGCTGGTGACCCTGGGCCGGGCCAACGCGGTCGCGGTGTACAAGTACGCCAACCCGGTGGAGCCGGCCGGCTTCGTGGGCCTGCTGCCGACCGACTACGCCCCGTCGGAGATCGCCCAGGTCGGCGGCGAGATCGTCGTGTCGAACACTCGCGGCATCGACGCCCGTCGGTCGACCACCAACCAGCACCGCACGCACGACACCACGTCGAGCCTGACGCACTTCGCGCTGCCCAGCGATGACGTGATCAAGGGCGAGACCGGCAAGGTGTTCACCCAGAACGGCTGGCGCGGCAACTCGCTGGCCAAGACCACCGGCACCGGCTCGGTGCCGCCGGTGCCGGTTCCGGTCCGGCTCGGCGACCCCTCGACGATCAAGTACGTGTACTGGGTCGTCAAGGAGAACCGCACCTACGACCAGATGTTCGGCGACATGCCGCAGGGCAACGGCGACCCGTCGCTGGCCTCCTACGGTCAGCGGGTCACGCCGAACAACCACGCGCTGGCCGGCCAGTTCGGCCTGTACGACAACATCTACGACACCGGCACCAACTCCGCCGAAGGCCACAACTTCGTGACGCAGGCGGACAACCCGGAGTACACCGAGTCGACCGCGGGCGAGTACATCCGCAGCTACGACACCGAGAACGACGTGCTGGGACACCAGCGGTCGGGCTTCATCTGGACCGGCGCGAAGAACGCGGGCAAGTCCGTCAAGAACTTCGGCGAGTTCCTGAACTTCGAGCAGAAGCCCGCCGGGGCGACCTGGCAGACGTACTGGTGCGACGCGAAGAACATGGCCGCGACCGGGCAGCCCAGCGCCTACCCGATCAAGACCGGTTCGGCGATCCCGTCGCTGAACGAGGTGTCGGTGCCGGGCTTCCCGCAGTTCGACCTGAACGTCCCGGACGTCTACAAGTACGAGGTCTGGAAGCAGGACTTCGAGAAGAACGGTCCGGCCAACCTCAACATGATGTGGCTGTCCAACGACCACACCGGTGGTGCGACCAACGGTCCCGCCCAGGTCGCCGACAACGACCTCGCGCTCGGCAAGCTGGTGGACACGATCTCGCACAGCAAGTACTGGGCCGAGACCGCCATCTTCGTGGTCGAGGACGACTCGCAGGCCGCCGCCGACCACGTCGACGGCCACCGCGCGCCGGTCCAGATCATCAGCCCGTGGGCCAACCACGGCGTGGTGGACAACCACTACGGCAGCCAGATCACCATGCTCCGCACCGTGGAGCAGATCCTCGGCATCCAGCCGATGAACCAGAAGGACACCGCGGCTTCGCCGATGAGCCAGGCGTTCACCCCGCACGCCGACTTCACGCCGTACAACGCGGTGCCCAACCAGGTGCCGCTGACCGACGGGCTGAAGACGATGCCCGAGTGCGGCGCGGACGTTCCGGCCCAGCCGGCGATGACGACCACCTCGGTGCCCGCCGACAAGCAGCAACTCGCGGCGCAGTGGGCCGACTGGAAGGCCCAGCAGCAGGCGAACGGGACGGCCGACAAGGTCGACGCGTTCAACCCCGCGCAGCTGAACCACCTCGGCTGGTACGAGGCGACCGGGTGGCAGAAGCCGTTCCCGGGTGAGAACACGTTCTACGCCCCGGCCGACGTACCGGGTGCGGCGATCCCCGCCCGGGACACCGACGGCTGACGCAAGTCGATCCAGTCACCGGGGCCCGCTGCCCGGCGTTCCCGGCAGCGGGCCCCGCGGCAGGAAATCAGCACTACCGAGGGAGACTGTCTTGACCGCACCGATGTCCCGCCGCGACGTCCTCCGCGCCGGCGCCGCAGGCGTGTTCAGCATCGTGGTCGCCGGCAGCGTGGAGGCGATCGCCTCGCCCGCCGCTTCGGCGATGACCCGGCGGGTCGCCGGCTACGGGCCCCTGGTCCCGGACCCGGCCGGCATCCTGTCGCTGCCGGAGGGGTTCTCGTACAAGATCGTGGCCGAGACCGGCGTCACCAAGCTGGAGTCCGGTGAGCCGACCCCGTCCGACCCCGACGGCACCGCCATCTTCGAGGGCGATGGGCAGCTCGTGCTCGTCAACAACCACGAGGTCGGCGGCAGCGAACCGTACCGGGTGCCCACAGTGGACGGCCTGACCTTCGACCCAGGCGCAGGCGGTGGCACCACCAACATCGTCGTGGACGCCGAGGGCAACCGGGTCAACGAGTACGTCAGCCTGGCAGGCACCCACAACAACTGCGCCGGTGGCCGCACCCCGTGGGACACCTGGATCACCTGCGAGGAGACCGAGCAGCGCGCCGGTGGCGCCTTCCAGCACGACCACGGCTGGTGCTTCGAGGTCGACGCCTTCGACCGCGAGGCCAACCTGAACCCGGTGCCGCTGAAGTTCCTCGGCCGCTTCTCGCACGAGGCGATCAGCCTCGACCCGGCCGACAACCGCATCTACCTCACCGAGGACGCGGGCAACCCGAACGGCCTCTACTACCGGTGGACCCCGCCGGCCGGCTTCACCGGAGGCAAGGGTGCGCTGCGGGAGCTGGCGCTCTCCGAGGGCGGTGACACCGCCGGCACCCTGGAGGTGATGGTCTGCTACCTGGGCACCAAGCGGATCGCCGACCTGTCGGAGGCCACCCAGCCGGGCACCCGCTACGGCGTGAAGTGGGTCGGGATCCCGGACCGGCTCGCCACCGAGGTCTCGATCCGCAAGCAGTTCGGCGCGGGTGAGGTCACCTCCAGCCACAAGCTCGAGGGCGCCTACTTCGGCGACGGCGGCCACTACTTCGTCGCCAGCTACGCCCGGGCGAGCGACGGCAGCGCCAACGAGCACGACGGCCAGGTGTGGTTCTACGACCCGGCCACCGAAACCGTCACCCTGAAGACCATCTTCAAGGTGAACCCGAACCCCGGTGAGGACGCGAACTTCGACGGTCCCGACAACATCGTCGTCGACCCGAACGGCGGTCTGATCCTCGCCGAGGACGGCGAGGGCATCCAGCACCTCGTCGGCATCACCAAGGAGGGCGACAGCTACCCGATGGCGCGCAACGAGGTGAGCGTCGACAAGGAGTTCACCGGCCCGACCTTCACCGAGGACGGCCGGATGCTGTTCGCCAACATCCAGTCGCCGGGTCACGTCTTCGCGATCACCGGCCCGTTCCACGCCCCGGGCACCCCGTCGAACGCGGGCGGCCCCCGCGCCTGACGGCTCCCCCGCGACACCGGCGCTGTGGACCTCCACCGCGCCGGTGTCGTCGAGCGCGTTCCCCGCGCTAGCTCCGCACGACGACCGAGGTCTCGCCCGGAATCCTGCCCCGTTGCGCGTTCCCGAAGCCCGCGTCGCGCGCGAAGTCGAGCAGCGCCCGGCCCCGATCGGTCAGCCGAACGGTCTCCGGCCAGACCGCCTTCACCCGGATCGGCCGCACTGCCGGCCGGATCTCCTTGACCACCACGGGCAATCCCTCGTAGGACTGGCCGACGACGGGCCGCTGGATCAGGATCGCGTACCCCATCCCGCGCGCGACCAGCGAACGGGTCAGCTCGAAGTCCGACGCCCGCAGGGCGACGTTCGGCTCCACGCCGGCGCGGTCGAAGAGGGCCATGGTGTGCTGCGCCGCCGGCGGCACGTCGAGCAGGATCATCGGTTCGTCCGCCAATTCCCGCAGCGACACCGCCGGCCGGTTCGCCAGGCGGTGGTCGGCGGGCAGGAGGACGTAGGCCGGGGCTTCGTAGAGCACCACGGAGTTCAGGCCCGTCGGGAGGTTCAGGTCGTACACCACCGCCAGCTCCAGCTCACCGGCGAGCAGCCGGTTCGGCAGCTCCACCTGGCTGCCTTCCAGCACCCGCACCTGCACCTTCGGATGGTTGTCGGCGAACCACTCCAGCAGCGGCGGCACCACGGTCGGCGCGACGGTGGAGTAGCAGCCGATCACCAGGGGACCGTTGAGCTCCGCTCCCCCGCTGGCGACGTTGAGCTCCAGGTCGTCGGCCTGGCGCAGCAGGTCCGCGGCGCGGGAGTGCAGGTAGCTCCCGGACGGCGTCAACGACACCCCGTGGGCTTTGCGGCGCACCACGAGTTGGGTGCCGAAGACCTTCTCCAGTTCGGTGAGCGCTGATGCGACTGCCGTGGGCGAGACGTGCAACCCGCCCGCTGCTCCCGAGATCGAACCTGTTTCCGCGACAGCGACGAAGTACGCCAGCTGCCGAAGCGTGTAGTTGGCCACCGCCGCCTCCCGGACCGATCTGCACAGGCCAGTCCGGAAACACTACTCAGTAGTGGATATATCGAACAACTTTGAAGTTTACATGCGCTGATCCGCGATGCGAGGCTCGCAGGCGATCCTCGACGAAGTGGAGGCAGTCAACGATGACGCCGACGGTCGATTCGACGCAGGCCCGCCCGGTCCCGGTCGCGGACTGGGTCACCATCCCGGAGCTGCACGCCGATCCCTTCCCCCTCTACCAGCGGATGCGCGCCGAAGCACCGGTGCACTGGGTTCCCGCGGTGAACCGGTACATGGTGACCGACTACGCCGCCTGCCACACCATCGAGCAGGACCAGGAGCGCTTCTCCGCGGACGAATCCGGCTCGCTCATGAAGCGGGCGATGGGGCACAGCATGCTCCGCAAGGACGACCCCGCGCACGACGTCGACCGCAAGTCCTACGGCGGAGTGCTCCGGCCGAACACGATCAAGCGGCACTGGAACGCGGTCTTCGAGCAGAACTGCGCGACGTACTTGGAGCGCCTGGAAGAGGCCGGTCCCGGCGCCGATCTCATCGCCGAGTTCGCCGCGCCCTACGCCGCCGAGAACCTGCGGATCATCATGGGTTTCCACAACGCGACGCAGGAAGATCTCCAGCGCTGGTCGCAAACGCTGATCGACGGGACCGGGAACTACGCCGACGACCCCGACGTGTGGGCCGAGGCCGAACGGTCGTCGCGCGAGGTCGACGCCGCGATCGACGAGATGCTGCCGCACCTGCGGGACAATCCCGATCACAGCCTGCTGTCCGGGCTGGCCCACCTGCCGATCCCCCTGGAAGCGATCCGCGCCAACCTGAAGATGACCATCGGCGGCGGGCTCAACGAGCCGCGGGACGCGCTGGGCACGACGGTGTGGGCGTTGCTGTCCAACCCGGACCAGCTCGCGCAGGTGCTGGCCGAACCGTCGCTGTGGTCCACCGCGTTCGAGGAGTCCATCCGCTGGGTCGCTCCCATCGGCATGTACCCCCGGGAATCCACCCGGGACACCGTTCTCGAAGGCGTGCTGGTGCCGAAGGGCGCCCGACTCGGCGTGGTCGTGGGCGCCGCCAACCGGGATCCGAAGGTCTTCGACGACCCGGAGCGCTACGACATCAACCGCCCCAAGCAACCGCACCTCGCCTTCGGCGGCGGGAACCACTTCTGCGCCGGTGCCTGGGTCGCCCGCGCCTCCGTCGTGGGTGTCGCCATGCCGCGCCTGTTCGACGCGCTGCCGAACCTGCGCCTGGACCCGGACGCACCGGCGCGAGCGGGCGGGTGGGTGTTCCGCGGCGTGCTCCAGCTCCCGGTGCTGTGGTGATGAGCCGTTTGTCGAACCCAGGGCAGGACTAGCGAGGAGAACTTCCCATGGCAAAGGTGAACTTCCACCACCAGGACGGGACCGTGGACGCCGTGGAGGCGGAGTCCGGAACCAGCATCATGCGGGCTGCGGTGAGCAACGGCGTGCGCGGCATCGTCGGGGAATGCGGCGGGCAGGCCATGTGCGCGACCTGCCACGTGTACGTCCGCGAGCCGTTCCTCGACGGCCTGCCGGAGATCGGCGAGGACGAGGAGGAGATGCTCGAATGCACTGCTGCGCCCCGCGATGAGCAGCGCAGTCGGCTGGGCTGCCAGATCGCGCTCGGCGTGGACGCGGAGCAGATCGACGTCGACGTCCCCGCCGGGCAGGTGTGACCGTTGACCGCACCGGATCGCGTCGTCATCGTCGGTGCCGGCTTGGGTGGGCTCCAAGTCGCCGATTCACTGCGTGCTGCGGGGTGCACCGCTGCCATCACCGTCGTGGGCGAGGAGGAGGACCCGCCGTACCAGCGCCCGCCCCTGTCGAAGGACTACCTGCGTCCCGGCGGTGAACCCGCACCGCTGCCCATCCGCGCCGCCGACCACTTCACCGGGATCGACGTCGACGTGCGGATCGGATCGCGCGCCACGGCGATCGATCGGGCGCGGCGCGAGGTGGTCCTCGACAGCGGCGCTGTCCTGCCGTACTCCCACCTGGTGCTGGCCACCGGGTCGGCCAACCGGACGCTGCGGGTTCCGGGCGGCGACCTCGACGGCGTCCACCACCTGCGCACGCTGGCCGAGGCGCGCGCCGTCCGCGCGGACCTCGACCAAGCCCGCTCCGCGGTGGTGGTCGGTGCGGGGTTCATCGGGCTCGAATTCGCCGCAGCGGCCCGCAAACGCGGTGTCGACGTGACGGTGCTGGAATCGGCGGAACGACCGATGCGACGAGTGCTGTCCGCGCCGCTGTCGGACTTCGTGGCCGACGCGCACCGGCGAGCGGGCATCGATCTGCGGGTCGGCGAAGGCGTCGAGTCGTTCCAGGGCTGCGACGGCCGGGTCGCAGCGGTGGTCAGCTCGCTGGGCAGGCGGTATCCGGCCGACCTCGTCCTGGTGGGCGTCGGTGTCACGCCGCGCGTGGAACTCGCCGAGCAGGCGGGGCTCTCCGTGGACGACGGCGTGGTCGTCGACGCCTCGCTGCGAACCGACGACGAGCGCATCTACGCGATCGGCGACTGCGCCAACTTCCCCAGCCACCACCTCGGGGCGCGCAGCCGGCTGGAATCCGTGCAGAACGCCACCGACCAGGCCCGGCACGTCGCCCGCGTGATCCTCGACGGGCCTGCGCCCTACCAGGACGTTCCGTGGTTCTGGAGCAACCAGGGAGATCTGCGGCTGCAGATCGCCGGACTCGGACTGCCCGGCGACGAGAACATCCTCCGCGGAGACACCGATGCCGGGAGGTGCTCGATCTTCCGCTTCCGCGACGGCAGCCTGGCAGCGGTCGAGTCCGCTAACCAACCCGCCGACCACGTAGCCGCGCGCCGCCTCCTGGCGAAGGGCCTCCCCCTCACCCCGGAACAAGCAGCCGACCCGGCCTTCGACCTCAAGTCCTACGCCAAGCAGCAGACCAACACCGCGGCGAACGAGACCGAGCCCTCGACCACCTGACGGCAGCCCCACCCGACCGGGAGACGCAAATTCAATGAGGTTTTTCCATCCTCGTCCTGCGTGGCGGTGCCGGTAGCGGAACCTCAGCGCCCGCCTGGACTCCGGGTGCCCACCCTTATGTATGCCAATACACGGCGGCTGGGCCGTCCTCGCCAG
>NZ_JAQGLA010000042.1 GCF_027853915.1 Saccharopolyspora oryzae | reverse complement strand
GGGACTCGCTGCGCTGCGACGTGGACACCGAGGCCGATCTGCGCGCCGCCCGCGCCCTCGGACTCGGTCCGCGAACTGCTGCCGCCACCGCGTGAACCACCGATTCCGCGCGAATCCGGCAGCGGGTCCCCGTCGGGGCACAACAGCGACGCGAAACGCCCATGAACTCTTTTCACAGAAATCGGCTGAACCGGTTCGATGAGCGACAATGGACGGGTGAGCACCGACAGCACCGGCCGGGCCGAGCAGCCCGCCGCACGAAGCACCAGTGGCCGGTCCACTCACCGCGCATCGAGCCCGGCGCAAGGTGATCCGAGCCCGGCCTCCGAGGGCGCCCGCGTCCCGTCCGCGCCGCCCGCGGTGACGCGCGCGGCGGCGACCACGGACCTGCCCGAGGACCGCTACCTCAACCGCGAGCTGTCCTGGCTCGACTTCAACGCCCGGGTGCTGGCCATCGCCGAGGACAAGTCGCAGCCGGTGCTCGAGCGCGCCAAGTTCCTCGCGATCTTCGCGTCCAACCTGGACGAGTTCTACATGGTGCGCGTCGCCGGGCTGAAGCGGCGTGAGGAGACCGGGCTGGCGGTGCGCAGCGCCGACGGGCTCACCCCGCACGAGCAGCTGACCCGCATCGCGGCCCGCAACCAGGACCTGATGGAGAAGCTCAGCCGGGTCTTCCTCGACGAGCTGGTGCCCGAGCTGGAGGCGCACGGCGTCCGGATCCTGAACTGGTCGGAGCTGGAGACCGCCGACCAGGAGAAGCTGACCCGCTACTTCGAGGACCACATCTTCCCGGTGCTCACCCCGCTGGCGGTGGACCCGGCGCACCCGTTCCCCTACATCTCCGGGCTGTCGCTGAACCTCGCGGTCACCGTCGCCGACCCGGACGCCGGGTTGCGCCGCTTCGCCCGGGTGAAGGTGCCGGACAACGTGCCGCGGCTGATCCGCGTCGAATCCGACCGGGAGACCGAACGCGCCACGTTCCTGCCGCTGGAGGAGCTCATCGCCGCGCACCTGGGGAAGTTGTTCCCCGGCATGCGGGTCGCCGAGCACCACATCTTCCGGGTCACCCGCAACGCCGACCTGGAGGTCGAGGAGGACCGCGACGAGGACCTGCTGCAGGCCATGGAGCGGGAGCTCGCGCGGCGCCGCTTCGGGCCGCCGGTGCGGCTCGAGGTCACCGACACGATGAGCGAGAACATGCTCGAACTCCTGCTGCGCGAGCTGGAGGTCGACCAGCACGACGTGGTGGAGGTCAAGGGCCTGCTGGACCTGTCGTGCCTGTTCCAGCTGGAGCGGTTGCACCGCCCGGACCTCAAGGAGCAGCCGTTCGTTCCCGCGACGCACCCTGCGTTCGCCGAGGGCCAGACGCCCAAGAGCATCTTCTCCACGCTGCGCGAGGGCGACGTGCTGCTGCACCACCCCTACGACTCGTTCTCCACGTCGGTGCAGCGGTTCATCGAGCAGGCCGCGGCCGATCCGCACGTGCTGGCCATCAAGCAGACGCTGTACCGGACCTCCGGTGATTCGCCGATCGTCAACGCCCTCATCGACGCCGCAGAAGCCGGCAAGCAGGTGGTGGCGCTGGTGGAGCTCAAGGCCCGCTTCGACGAGCAGGCGAACATCCAGTGGGCGCGCACCCTGGAGCGCGCCGGGGTGCACGTGGTCTACGGCCTGGTCGGGTTGAAGACGCACTGCAAGACCGCGCTGGTGGTGCGCCAGGAGGGCTCGACGATCCGCCGCTACTGCCACCTCGGCACCGGCAACTACAACCCGAAGACCGCGCGCATCTACGAGGACCTGGGGCTGCTGACCGCTTCCCCGGAGATCGGCGCCGACCTCACCGACCTGTTCAACGTGCTCACCGGGTACGCCCGGCACGGCGAGTACCGCCGAATCCTGGTGTCCCCGCAGGGCATCCGCAACGGCATCGTGGAGCGCGTGGAGGCCGAGATCGAGCGGGCCAGGCAGGGCCTGTCGTGCGGCATCCGGATGAAGGTGAACTCGCTGGTCGACGAGCAGATCATCGATGCGCTGTACCGGGCTTCGCTGGCCGGGGTGCCGGTCAAGGTCGTGGTGCGCGGCATCTGCTCGCTCAAGGCGGGCGTCGAGGGCCTCAGCGAGAACGTCGAGGTGCGCTCGATCCTGGGCCGCTTCCTGGAGCACTCCCGCGTGTTCCACTTCGTCGGCATCGACGAGCGCTGGATCGGCAGCGCCGACATGATGCACCGGAACCTGGACCGCCGGATCGAAACCCAGGTGCGGGTCACCGATCCCAAGCTCACCGCCCAGCTGGACGCGCTGCTCGACTCGGCGATGCACCCGGCGACGCGCTGCTGGGTGCTCAACGCCAAGGGCGACTGGGAAGCGTCGCCGCGCAGCGGGGAGCAGGTCCGCGACCACCAGGTGGAGATGCTGCGCCAGCACGGGGCGCGCGAAGGCGCCGTGGGCCGGACCGACCGCTGAGACTGCTTTAGAGGACGATGAGCGTGACCGAGAACCAGCCGGGTACCGAGAAGATCGACGGCGAACCGACTGATGTCCCCGGCCGAACGGTGCGGGCCGCCGGAGCGGTGCTGTGGCGCGACGGCAGCGGCGGCCCGGAGGTCGCGGTGGTGCACCGCCCCCGCTACGACGACTGGTCGTTGCCGAAGGGCAAGCTCGACCCCGGCGAGCTGCCCGCGCACGCGGCGGTCCGCGAGGTCGCCGAGGAGACCGGGTTTTCCTGCGTGCTGTCCCGTTTCCTCACCCGGGTGAACTACGCGGTGCCCGCTGCGGGCGGAACCGCGGAGAAGGTCGTGGACTACTTCGCCGCCCGCGCCTGCGGCGGGTCTTTCGCGCCGAACAGCGAAGTCGACGATCTGCGCTGGCTCCCCGTCGCCCGGGCGCGGGAACTGGTCAGCTACCCGCACGACGGCCGCGTGCTCGACGTCTTCGAGCAGCTGCCGACCGAGCTGGCGACGGTTCTGCTGGTCCGCCACGCGAAAGCGGGCAAGCGCTCCGACTGGAACGGCGACGACGTCCTGCGCCCGCTCACCGAAGCGGGACGGCAGCAGCGGGACGCGCTGCACTCCCTGCTGCCGCTGTTCGGCCCGACGCGCGTCCACTCCGCGCCGCGGCTGCGCTGCGAGCAGACGGTGGCGCCGATCGCGGCGGACCTGGGCGTCGACATCGAGCCCGAACCGCTGTTCTCCGAGGAGGGATTCGTCTCCGACCCGGCCGCGGCGGTCGAGCGGATGGTGCGCGTGGCGGCCGGGAACGGGCCTGCGCTGGTGTGCAGCCAGGGCGGCGCGATCCCGGACCTCGTGGCGCGGCTGGCGGATTCCGGCGCGCTGGGCGACCGCCCCGGGCTGCGGCCCGGCGAGGTCGCCAGCCGCAAGGGCAGCGTGTGGATCCTCAGCTTCCGCCGGGACTCGGCGACCAGCAACGGCAACGGCCCTTCGCTGCACCTCGCCGCGGCCGACTACCTCGAAGACCCGATCCCCTGATCGGCCTTTAAAGACAATTCGACGGTGGGATTGTCAGCAATGCATGGTTCGTGAGCGCTTTGTGGCGTTATAACGCCATTAAGCGCTCACGAGCTTCTGCTGGGCGAAACGATGTCGGTACCGCGCATCGTCCGGCCGCGTTGACAGCGGCGGGATGCCGGTGCCCGGTGAAGGCTGATTCGCGAACTCCGCTCGCAAGCGATTCGCCTGATGTCCGGGTCGGATGCGCCGGCAGAGAAGTGCCGACGCCCCGGCTCCGGAATTCAGCGGTCTGGCACCGCTGTTGGGCGCTGATCGCGCCGTGGGGGCGTTGCGAACGCCCGGCCGGGCATCGGTCGCGGCCGACCGGTGTTCCGGCGGCTGCAGACCGCTCAGGCCCGTTCTCGCCGCGAGCGGACGTCCGTGCGCAGTGTCGCACCTGGACGCCGCTCCGCCGCTGGCCGGAGCCTCCCCTCCGAGCGGATCGGAGGCTTCCAGCCGAGAGCGGGCGGCACCTCATCCCGATGGCCGGGTTCAGGTGGCCGCCCGCTCGGTCCACTGTTGCTCGCTGCAGCGGCGAGCACTCACTTCTTGGTGGACTTGCGAGTCGTCGTCGCCTTCTTGGTCGCCGGACGGGTCGTCTTGGCAGCGGTGGCCTTGGTGGTGCTGGCCTTCGCAGTGCTGGCCCGCTTGGTGGTCGCCTTGGCGGTGCTGGCCTTGGCGGTGGTCGCCTTGGTCGTGCTCGCCTTAGTGGTGGCGGCCTTCGTGGTCCGCTTCGGCGCGGCCTTGGTGGCGGTCGCCTTGGTGGCAGCGGCCTTCGGCGCAGCCTTGGTGGCGGCGGCCTTCGGCGCGGCCTTGGTGGCGGTCGCCTTGGTGGCGGCGGCCTTGGTGGTCGCGCGACCGGTGGTCTTGGTCGCGGCGGCGCGGGTGGTGGTCGCCTTCGCCTTGGTGCCGGCCGGAGCCTTGGCGGTGGTCTTGGCGGCGGCGGTCCGGGTGGTGGCACCGCGGGTGGTGGCCGCCTTGACCGAGGACTGGCGCGGCAGTTTCCGCTGTCCGCCCACGACTTCCTTGAACTGGGTGCCGGCGCGGAAGGCGGGGACGTTGGTCTTCTTGACCTTCACGGACTCACCGGTGCGCGGGTTGCGGGCGGTACGCGCGGCACGGGCCCGCTTCTCGAAAACGCCGAAGCCGGTGATGTTGACCTTCTCGCCCTTGTTGACGTTGCGAACGATGATGTCCACGACGTTTTCCACAGCCTGGCTGGCGGTCTTCTTGTCTCCGAGGCGTTCTGCCAGAGCCTCGATGAGTTGGGCCTTGTTCACTTCAGTCCCTCCCAGGACACAACAACGGCCCCGTTGGGCCGACTCAATGTCAACGGTAAAGCCCCGGATAAACAAATGCCAATCGCCACGCCCCATTTTTTCGTTGGGGGCGCGGGCATTCGTCTCCGGGCAACGGGGCCGCAGTGCTCGTGGAGCAACTGTTCAGTTGTGCGCCGGGTGGCGGATTTTTCCTTGCACAGCAGAAAGAATCCGCCACCCGGTCAAGCCGCGATCACTCCGCGGGAGCGGGCAGCGTGGCCGGTTTGAAGCTCGGCCGCTGCTGCTCAAAAGTGTCGATCGTCTCGGCGTGCCGGAGCGTCAAACCGATGTCGTCGAGCCCTTCCAGCAACCGCCAGCGGGTGTAGTCGTCGATGCGGAACGACACGGTGAGATCCTTGGCGTGCACGGTCCGTTGCTCCAGATCCACCGTGACGGCGGTACCCGGCTCGTTCTCCAAGAGCTTCCACAGCAGTTCCACATCGGACTGCTCGCACTCGGCCGCCAGCAGGCCCTGCTTGCCCGAGTTGCCGCGGAAGATGTCGGCGAAGCGGCTGGAGATGACCACCCGGAAGCCGTAGTCCTTCAGCGCCCACACGGCGTGCTCGCGCGAAGATCCGGTGCCGAAGTCCGGTCCGGCGACCAGCACGCTGCCGGCGCGGAACGGCTCCTGGTTGAGGATGAAGTCCTCGTCGCCCCGCCAGGCGGCGAACAGCGCGTCCTCGAATCCGGTCCGGGAGACCCGCTTGAGGTAGACCGCCGGGATGATCTGGTCGGTGTCCACGTTGGACCGGCGCAGCGGGACGCCGACCCCGGTGTGCGTCTTGAACGGTTCCATCGTCACTGCTCCTGGTGGGTGGGTTTCAGTCGAGGTCTTCGGGCGAGGACAGGGTGCCGCGCACCGCCGTGGCGGCGGCCACGAGCGGCGAGACCAGGTGGGTGCGGCCGCCCTTGCCCTGCCTGCCCTCGAAGTTGCGGTTGGAGGTCGAGGCGCTGCGCTCGCCCGGGGTCAGCTGGTCCGGGTTCATGCCCAGGCACATCGAACAACCGGCCGAACGCCATTCCGCGCCGGCGGCGGTGAAAACCTCGTGCAGCCCTTCGGACTCCGCCTGCTTGCGGACCTTCATCGAGCCCGGCACGACCAGCATCCGCACGTCCTGCGCGACCTTGCGGCCCTTCAGGACCTCCGCTGCGGCGCGCAGGTCCTCGATGCGGCCGTTGGTGCAGGAGCCCAGGAACACCGTGTCGACCGACACCTCGCGCAGCGGCGTGCCCGCCGTCAAGCCCATGTAGGCCAACGCCTTCTCAGCGGCGAAGCGCTCGCCCTCGTCGGCGATCTGCGCCGGGTCCGGCACCCGCTCGCCCAGCGGCAGGCCCTGGCCCGGGTTGGTGCCCCAGGTGACGAAAGGCGTGAGCTCGTCGGCGTTCAGCGTGACTTCTGCGTCGAAAGTGGCGTCGTCATCGGTGCGCAGCGTCTTCCAGTACTCGACCGCGGCGTCCCACTCGGCGCCCTCGGGGGCGTGCGAACGTCCCTTCAGGTACTCGAAAGTCGTTTCGTCCGGCGCGATCATGCCCGCGCGGGCGCCCGCTTCGATCGACATGTTGCAGATCGTCATGCGGGCTTCCATGGACAGCTGGCGGATCGCCTCGCCGCGGTACTCGAGCACGTAGCCCTGCCCGCCGCCGGTGCCGATCTTGGCGATCACGGCCAGGATCACGTCCTTGCTGGTCACTCCTGGACGCAGGGTGCCCTCGACGTTGATGGCCATGGTCTTGAACGGCTTCAGCGGCAGCGTCTGGGTGGCCAGCACGTGCTCGACCTCGGAGGTGCCGATGCCGAAGGCCAGCGCGCCGAACGCGCCGTGCGTGGAGGTGTGGCTGTCGCCGCAGACCACGGTGGTGCCGGGCTGGGTCAGCCCGAGCTGCGGACCGACGACGTGCACGATGCCCTGCTCGGCATCGCCCATCGGGTGCAGCCGGACGCCGAATTCCGCGCAGTTCTTGCGCAAGGTCTCGACCTGGGTGCGCGAGACCGGGTCGGCGATCGGCAGGTCGATCCCGGTGGTGGGCACGTTGTGGTCTTCGGTGGCCAGCGTGAGGTCGGGGCGGCGCACCTTGCGGCCGGCCAGCCGGAGCCCTTCGAAGGCCTGCGGACTGGTCACCTCGTGCACCAGGTGGAGATCGATGTAGAGCAGGTCTGGCTCGTGGCCTTCACCGCGGCGCACGATGTGCGCTTCCCAAACCTTCTCCGCGAGCGTTTTTCCCATCGCTGCTCCCAGTCGAGCCTGCCGAGACCCCGGAACGGGTCTTCCCACAGAGTGGACTTCCCAGATGCCGGGAAGTTAGTATCGGTACGTGGGACAGCATAGCGGCATCGGAGTACTGGACAAGGCAGTGGCCGTTCTGCAGGCCGTTGCCAATGAACCGTGCGGCCTCGCGGAACTGTGCAGCCGCACGGGTCTGCCGAGGGCAACGGCGCACCGCTTGGCGGTGGGCCTGGAGGTGCACCGCCTCCTGCGCAGGGATTCGGACGGGCGCTGGCGCCCGGGAGCGGCTCTCGCGGAGCTCGCGGGCGGAGCAGTGGACCCGTTGCTGGAAGCAGCTACCACGGTACTGCCCAAACTCCGGGACATCACGGGCGAAAGCGTCCAGCTCTACCGCCGGGACGGCATGCAGCGCCTGTGCATCGCCACCGCGGAGCCCCCGAGCGGTCTTCGGGACACAGTCCCGGTGGGCACGGCCCTCTCGATGTTCGCAGGTTCCGGTGCCAAGGTCCTCGCGGCCTGGTCGGACCCGGCCACGCAACGAGCGGTCCTAGCAGAAGCGGTCTACGGCGAGCGAACCCTCATGGAGGTCCGAAGGAGGGGCTGGGCCCAGAGCGTCGCGGAAAGGGAATCGGGCGTGGCCAGTGTGAGCGCCCCGGTGAAGGACGCCCAAGGCCAGGTAGTAGCGGCGATATCGGTCTCAGGCCCGATCGACAGAATGGGCCGCCGCCCAGGAGCCCGCTGGGCAGCAGACCTACTAGCAGCAGCAGAAGCCCTACAAAACCGGCTGTAAACCCCAAACCCAACTAAAGGCGCGGGCCCAAAAGAGGGCCCGCCCAAAACACCCCCCCAACCCCAGCCCCCAGCCAAGCTGGACCAACACACAAAGAAGCCCCCACTCGATGAGTGGGGGCTTCCGTGGTAGTCCCGACGGGATTTGAACCCGCGCTACCGCCTTGAGAGGGCGGCGTCCTAGGCCGCTAGACGACGGGACCGCGCTACGTCAAGAACTCTACAACACGAACCCAACCCCCAAAAACCCACCCCCCAAAACCCCAACGACCAGCAAAAACCCACCCCAAACCACACCAAACCCCCAAACCCAACCCCAAGAGAAAAAAAGGAGACCCCCACCACAAACCCCCAAAGACCCGCCCCCGCAACAGGAAGATCACCCCCGCCATCGGGCAGGCCCCGCGAGCCCACCCCCGACGGTGCATTGTTCGCGATGCCAGCCGGCCCCACCGAAACGCGACCCCCACAAGGCCCCAACCCCACCCAATCAACGCCCACAAAAGCGGAAACAGAACGAGCAACCAAAGACACCAATGCCAAAGCCCGATAAGCCACCAAGCGCAACCGCCAGGCGCCGATCCCACAGAAGCAGTTGAAGGTCAGCCTGCGTAGGGCTGGTCCCCACCCAGACCGGGAACCCCACCCCTCGCAAGGAGCAGATACAAAAGCAACCCCCGCACCGTGGGGGGCATGGGGGGCTCGGCCCCCCAATAGAAAAACGGAAAGGGCCCTGTCTACGCATTACGTAGACAGGGCCCTCCCACCCTTGTAGTCCCGACGGGATTTGAACCCGCGCTACCGCCTTGAGAGGGCGGCGTCCTAGGCCGCTAGACGACGGGACCACGCTTGAGAGATCATCTTCTCGGCGTGCCGAGCTTCCGACCTTCTCGCTGGGGTACCAGGACTCGAACCTAGACTAACTGAACCAGAATCAGTCGTGCTGCCAATTACACCATACCCCATGGTGCCACCCCGGCCAGTTGTCCTTTTCCGATCTCCCCGAGGGGTTTTCGGCTTTCGGACTGCTGTCCGCGGCGTTGATAAATACTTTAGACCATGCCTCCAAGGCCGTTTCCAGGGGGGTCGGTTTTAGGCATCTCCGCAGGTCATGACGGCCGCAGCGCGCTTTCAGCGGATCAGCTCGGGAACGGCCGGGATGGCGGGCAGATCGGCGACGAGCATCTCGGGGAGTTCGTGGAGGCTCGTGATGGTCGGGACGTCGGCGGCCGCGGGCGCGCCGTCGCGGTTGAGCCAGATGCCGTGGAGGCCGGCGCTGGCGGCTCCGCGGGCGTCGGTGTCGAGCCGGTCTCCGACGTGGGCGACTTCTCCCGGGCTCAGGCCAAGGGCGTCGCACGCGGTGCGGAAGATCCGCGGATCCGGTTTCGCGACACCGACTTCGCCGGAGATGACGAGCACGTCGAAGACGTCGGCCAGCCCGACGGCAGCGATCTTCTTGCGCTGGTAGGCGCTGGGGGCGTTGGTGATGACGGCGAGCCGCAGGCCGCTGTCGCGCAGCCAGTCCAGGCAGGGGCGGGCGTCGTCGAAGAGGCCCCAGCCGCGCTGCATCGCGGCCATCCGCAGGTCTTCCCGGCGGGCGGCCTCGGTGTAGTCGATCTGCTCGCCGAAGGCCGCGAAGAAGGCCTTGGTGCGCTCGACGCACATCACGTCGAAGCGGAGCTCGTTGTTGACGTACCGCCCGTAGTAGTCGTCGGTGACCCGCTCCCACACCGGCCAGGCCCGGTCGGTGCCGAGGAGCTCCCGCAGGGCTCGCCGCGACGCGCGCGGCCCGTCCATCAGGGTGTCGTCCACGTCGAGGCAAACAGCCTTGAGCTGTCCGAGTTCGTGGGTGAAGGAGCTGGGGGGAGCGGATGTCACTCCGAGAGGCTAGGCGCTCACCCGCTGCGTCCGATTCGGCCAACCCAGTGATCCTGTCGGCCTATTTCCGTGACATACCTCCCGCAGATGCAACCGCACCCCGCGTCGGGACCGTCAGTGGACAGCCGCGGCGCGGGGTGCGGAGGCGTCAGCCCAGGGCCTTGCGGAGGCGGGCGAGGGAGACCTCGCGACCCAGGAGTTCCATCGACTCGTACAGCGGCGGCGACACCGTGCGGCCGGTGACGGCGACGCGGACCGGCGCGAAGGCCTTGCGGGGCTTGATGCCCAGGCCGTCGACGACCGCGTCCTTCAGGGCCTGCTCGATGGCACCGGTGGTCCACTCCGGCAGCGCTTCGAGGGCGCTGATGGCCGCTTCCAGCACCGGCTTGGCGTCCTCGCCGAGGGCCTTGTCCGCGGAAGCCTGCTCCGGGGCGAACTCGTCGCCGGCGAACAGGAATCCCATCATGCCGACCGCGTCGGAGAGCACGATGAGCCGCTCCTGCACCAGCGGCGCGGCGGCGCGCACGGTGGCCAGCTGCTGCTCGGTCGGCTCGCTGGGCAGCACGCCGCCCTTGACCAGGTACGGCACGATCCGCTCGACGAAGTCGTCCGGCGCGAGGGCCCGCAGGTGCGCGGAGTTGATCGCGTCGGCCTTCTTCTGGTCGAAGCGCGCCGGGTTGGCGCTGACCCGGCCGATGTCGAAGGCCTCGACCATCTCGTCCAGGCTGAACACGTCGCGGTCCTCGGAGATCGACCAGCCGAGCAGCGCCAGGTAGTTCAGCAGGCCCTCGGGCAGGAAACCCCGGTCGCGGTGGTGGAACAGGTTGGACTGCGGGTCGCGCTTGGAGAGCTTCTTGTTGCCCTCCCCCATGACGAACGGCAGGTGGCCGAACTCGGGCGTGAAGTCGGTGACCCCGATGCGCTGCAGCGCCTCGTAGAGGGCGATCTGCCGCGGCGTGGAGGACAGCAAGTCCTCACCGCGCAGCACGTGGGTGATCCGCTGCAGGGCGTCGTCGACCGGGTTGGTCAGGGTGTAGAGCGGATCTCCGTTGCCGCGCACCAGGACCGGGTCCGGGACGCTGCCCGCGGGGAAGGTGATCTCGCCGCGCACCAGGTCGGTGAAGGTGATGTCGCGGGCCGGCATCCGCAGCCGCAGCACGGGCTTGCGGCCCTCGGCGCGGAACGCGGCGATCTGCTCTTCGGTGAGGTCGCGGTCGAAGTTGTCGTAGCCGAGCTTGGGGTCGCGGCCGGCCGCCTTGTGCCGGGCCTCGACCTCCTCGGGCGAGGAGAAGGACTCGTAGAGCTCCCCGGCGGCCAGCAGGCGCTGCGCGACGTCGGCGTAGATGTCGCGGCGCTCGCTCTGCCGGTAGGGGCCGTAGGGACCGCCGACCTCGGGGCCTTCGTCCCAGTCCAGCCCCAACCAGCGCAGCGCATCCAGCAGCGCCTGGTAGGACTCTTCGCTGTCCCTGGCTGCGTCGGTGTCCTCGATGCGGAACACCAGGGTGCCCTTGTTGTGCCGGGCGAACGCCCAGTTGTAGAGGGCGGTGCGGATGAGGCCGACGTGCGGAGTGCCGGTCGGCGAGGGGCAGAACCGGGCCCGGAGGGGCCTGGCGTCGGCTGTTGCTGCTGCTTCTGGCGTGCTCATAACACATCCAGCCTAGTCACCGGTCGGCGGCGCTTGACGAGCGCGTCCCGGCGAGTCATCCTGAGCTTATTCAACAGACGTTGAAATACATCGGGAGGGATCGCAATGGAGCGAACCACCTGCTGCATCGTGGGCGGCGGACCGGCGGGAGTGGTCCTGGGGCTGCTGCTGGCCCGCTCGGGCGTCGAGGTGACCGTGCTGGAGAAGCACGGCGACTTCCTGCGCGATTTCCGCGGCGACACGGTGCACCCCACGACCCTGCACCTGCTGGACGACCTCGGCCTGGCCGAACGCCTCGACGAACTCCCCCAGCGCCGCCTGAACCGGGTGTCGGTGCCGGTCGGCCCGAACGACGAGCTGTTCGCGCTGGGCGACTTCAGCAGGCTGAAGATGAAGTACAACTACATCGCGATGGTCCCGCAGTGGGACTTCCTGGACCTGCTCGCCGACGCCGGCAAGCAGGAGCCCTGCTTCGACCTGCGGATGAACACCGAGGCGACCGAGCTGATCCGCGAAGGCGGCCGCGTCAACGGCGTGCGCTACCGCACCTCCGACGGCAGCACCGGCGAGCTCCGGGCGACCATCACGGTGGCCTGCGACGGCCGGAAGTCGTTCGTGCGCACCATGCCCGAGCTGGGCCTGCAGGACTTCCCGACGCCGATGGACGTCCGGTGGTTCCGGGTGCCGCGCCACCCCGACGACCCGGTGGGCGCGATCGGGCTGATCCGGGACCGCGCGTTCATGGCGATGCTGGACCGCGGCGACTACTTCCAGGTGGCCCAGATCATCGCCAAGGGCACCGACGCGCAGGGCCGCAACCGGCCCGTCGAGGAGTTCAACGCCGACCTGGTGCACAAGATCCCCTGGCTCGCCGGGCGGGACCTGGTGGCCGACTGGGACGACGTGAAGCTGCTGCACGTCACCCTGGACCGGCTGCGCAAGTGGCACGTCCCGGGTCTGCTGTGCATCGGCGACGCCGCGCACGCGATGTCGCCGGTCGGCGGGATCGGGATCAACCTCGCGGTCCAGGACGCGGTCGCGGCGGCCCGCTACCTGGCCGGCCCGCTGCGCGAAGGCCGCTTGGAGCGCAAGCACGTCGCGGCGGTGCAACGCCGCAGGTGGCCGACGACCGTCCTGATCCAGCGGCTCCAGCGCGTGATCCACGACAACGTGATCACGCCGGCCCTGCACGGCGAGATCGACTTCGGCAACACCGCACGCCTGCCGCTCCCCCTGCGGGCGACGGCGAAACTCCCGTGGCTGCGCAAGATCCCGCCGTACGTCCTCGCCTACGGCGCGGTCCGCGAACGCCCACCGGAAGCCGCGCTCCGGCCTTGACCGACCGTTCTGGGAACCGGCGGAACCCGTCGCGACGCTGCTCGTAGCCGCGATCGCCCTCCACGAGCTAGCGGCCGGGCGCCCGCGCGAAGACCTGCGCGCGGGCGTCCGACAGCTCGCCGAACGGACGGCGTCGTAGCCGGGATCAGCCCTGCTGGACCGGGTTGGTCAAGGTGCCGAGGCCGTCGATGGAGACCGAGACCTTCTGACCCGCCTGCATCGGGCCGACGCCCGCCGGGGTGCCGGTGAGGATCACGTCACCGGGCAGCAGGGTCATCACGCGCGAGATCCACGACACCAGCGCGCCGACGTCGTGCAGCAGCAGCGAGGTGCGCGAGTTCTGCTTGAGCTCGCCGTCCAGCTCGGTGCGGATCGCCAGGTCGGCCGGGTCGACGCTGGTGTCGATCCACGGACCCAGCGGGCAGAACGTGTCGTAGCCCTTGGCGCGGGTCCACTGGCCGTCGGCCTGCTGCTGGTCGCGCGCGGTGACGTCGTTGGCGATCGTGTAGCCGAGCAGGACCTCGGTGCCGCGCGCCTCCGGCACGTCCTTGCACGGCTGGCCGACGACCGCGGCCAGCTCGCCCTCGAAGTCCACCCGCTCGGAGTTCGGGGGCAGCTTGATGGGCATGTTCGGGCCGATCACCGAGGTGTTCGGCTTCATGAAGATCACCGGGTTCGCCGGCGGCTCACCGCCCATCTCCCGGGCGTGCTCGGCGTAGTTCTTGCCGATGCAGATGACCTTCGTGGGCAGGATCGGGGCGAGCAGCCGGACATCGCCCATCGGCCACTTGCGCCCGGTGAAGGTGGGGTCGCCGAAGGGGTGCTGGTCGATCTCGACCGCGAGCACCTTCTCCTGCGGCGCAGCCGGATCCGGCTCCAGTGCCACGAAGGACACCCCGTCGGAGTGGGCGACACGTGCCAAGCGCAAGACGAACCTCCGCGATCAACTGTGGACTTCCGACTCGAAAGCCTATCTCCGAACCGCACCACCAGCTCCAGCGGCGGAACCCGGAGCCCGGTCCCCCGCGAATTCCGTCGAGGTTTTTCCATCCTCGTCCTGCGTGGCGGTGCGGGTAGCGGAACCTCAGCGCCCGCCTGGACTCCGGTTGCCCGACTTTATGTATGGCCAATACACGGCAGTCGAGCCGTCCTCGCCAGGCGAACGCTGAGAACCCGCGGCGGCGCAAGCGCCGAGGGTGGGCTATGCGCCTGCGGCGCATGCGACCCGCACCGCACGGTGCCGGTCATGCCTCGCGGTCACAGACCGCACCTGATGCAATTTCAATGGAAATTGGACGTCCGATTTCAATGGAATTTGCGGCGCACGTCACGTCGAAGCGGTCAGCGGGAGGTGGTGGGCTTGCGGGAGGCCTTGTAGACCAGGGCGTCGCAGAGGGCCAGCCAGCTGGCTTCGACGATGTTGGCGTGGACGCCGACGGTGGTCCACTCCTCCTCGCCGTCGCGGGACTCCACCAGCACCCGGGTCACCGCGTCGGTGCCGGGGGCGTCGGTGAGGATGCGGACCTTGTAGTCGGCCAGCTCCACCGATTCCAGCCACGGCAGGTGCGGGACGAGTGCTTTGCGCAGCGCCGCGTCCAGCGCGTTGACCGGGCCGTTGCCCTCCGCGGTCGCGATGACCCGCTCCCCCGCCACGCGCACCTTCACGGTGGCCTCCGCGATCACCTCGCCGTCGGAGCGGTGGTCGAGCACCACGCGGTAGGACTCCAGCTCGAACGGTGCTTCCACCGGTTCGGCACCGGCCGCGGTGACCATCTCGCGCCGCAGCAGCAGTTCCAGCGAGGCGTCCGCGGCTTCGAACGACCAGCCGCGCGCTTCGAGCTCCTTGACCCGGCGAACCGCGCCGGTGACCGCATCCGGCGCCGACGACAGGTCGAGACCGAGTTCAGCGCCCTTGAGCTCCAGGCTCGCGCGCCCGGCCATCTCGGTCACCAGCACCCGCATCCCGTTGCCCACCACGGCCGGATCGATGTGGTTGTACAGCTCGGGGTCCACTTTGATCGCGCTCGCGTGCAGACCCGCCTTGTGCGCGAAGGTCGACTGCCCCACGTACGCCTGGTGCGTGTCCGGCGCCAGGTTGGCGATCTCGGCGAGCGCGTGGGAAGTCCGGGTGAGCTCGCGCAGCTTTCCCTCCGGCAACACGGGCATCTCGAGCTTCACGCCCAGATTCCCCAGCACCGCGAACAGATCCGCGTTGCCGGCCCGCTCGCCGTAGCCGTTGGCGGTGCACTGCACGTGCGTGGCACCGGCCTGCACCGCCGCGACGCTGTTGGCGACCGCGCAGCCGGTGTCGTCCTGGCAGTGGATCCCGAGGCGGAATCCCGTGCGCGCAACGACTTCCCCGACCGTCTCGGCGAGCTGCAGCGGCAGCTGACCGCCGTTGGTGTCGCACAGCACCACGACGTCCGCGCCGGCCTCCACAGCGGATTCCAGCACGCGCAGCGAGGTGTCCGGGTCGAACGCGTAACCGTCGAAGAAGTGCTCGGCGTCGAGGAACACGCGACGCCCCTCGCCGACGAGGTGGCGCACCGTGTCGGCCACCATCGCGCAGTTCTCGGCGACATCGGTGCGCAGAGCCCGTTCGATGTGCCTGCGGTCCGATTTGGCCACCAAGGTCACCACCGGGGCGCGGGAGTCCAGCAGTGCCCGGACCTGCGGATCTTCGTCCACTTTGGCCCCGGCCCGGCGGGTCGAGCCGAACGCGACCAGCGCGGCGTGCCGGAGTTCGAGCTCGCCTTCGGCGGCGCGGTGGAAGAACTCGGTGTCCTTGGGGAGCGCGCCCGGCCAGCCACCTTCGACGAAGCCGACGCCGAGCGAGTCCAGCAGCCGCGCGACGGCGAGCTTGTCGGTCACCGAGTAGGAAATGCCCTCGCGCTGCGCGCCGTCCCGCAAGGTCGTGTCGTACACGTGGAATTCGTCGCCCAGAGGGGTTCCGGCCGGAGTCGTGCGGGTCACTGGATCTTCTCCCGATGGCGTCGGAGTTGGGTGGGTGCGGCGGGCGCAGGCAACAAAAAAAGACCCCCCGCAGGGATGCGAGAGGTCAGCGCGCCGGGGTGCGGAGTCGTCTACCCGGCGCGCTCGCCAATAATGATCACACTGCGGAAAGCCACGTCCCCATGCTGCCACAACGCACCACGCGACCACCAGCTGATCACAACTTCCCACCATCCGGACAGGCGCCCGATGCCCGGCTCCGGCCGGGACGGACTGCAGTTTCAATTGAAACTGCAGATCCCACCCACGGCGGACCGCAGTTTCAATTGAAACTGCGGATCCACGACACTCGATCGGGGCAACGAAAAAGGCGCCCCCGGAGGGACGCCTTCTTCGTCGCGATCGATCACGCCTGGGGCGCGACCTCCCGCGAGGAGACCAGGGCCGCGAGGCGGTCGCCGATGGCGAAGGTCGCCCCCGGCGCCGAGTGGTCGCGGGTCGCCAGGTCGAACGCGACCGACGCCTCGACGCGCTTGGCCGCCTCCGACATCCCCACGTGGTCGAGGAGCATGGCCACCGACAGCACCGCGGCCGTCGGGTCCGCCACGCCCTGCCCGGCGATGTCCGGAGCGCTGCCGTGCACCGGCTCGAACATGCTCGGGTTGCGGCGGGTGGCGTCGATGTTGCCGCTCGCGGCGAGCCCGATGCCACCGGTGACCGCACCGGCCAGGTCGGTGATGATGTCGCCGAACAGGTTGTCGGTGACGATCACGTCGAACCGGCTCGGGTCGGTGACCATGTGGATGGTCGTGGCGTCCACGTGCTGGTAGGCGACGGTGACGTCCGGGTACTGCAGCGAGACCTCCTCCACCACGCGCGACCACAGCGAGCCGGCGTGGGTGAGCACGTTGGTCTTGTGCACCAGCGTCAGGTGCTTGCGCGGCCGGGAGGCCGCACGGGCGAACGCGTCGCGCACCACGCGCTCCACGCCGAACGCGGTGTTGATGCTGACCTCGGTGGCGATCTCGTGCGTGGTGTCCTTGCGCAGCAGGCCGCCGTTGCCCGCGTACGGGCCCTCGGTGCCTTCGCGCACGACGACCATGTCGATCTCACCGGGGTCGGCCACCGGGCTCTTCACGCCCGGGTACAGCCGCGCCGGGCGCAGGTTCACGTGGTGGTCGAGCTCGAAGCGCAGCCGCAGCAGCAGACCGCGCTCCAGGATGCCGCTGGGCACCGAGGGGTCGCCCACGGCGCCGAGCAGGATCGCGTCGTGCTGCCTGAGCTCCCCGAGGACCGATTCGGGAAGCAGTTCTCCCGTCGAGTGCCAACGCGCGGCGCCGAGGTCGTATCGAGTGATCTCGGTATCCGGTACGACTTCACCCAGGACCTTGAGTGCCTCGGCAATCACTTCCGGCCCGATCCCGTCACCGGGGATCACAGCGAGCCGCATCTACACACCTCCCGAGAACCACCCCGAACTGCGGGGCTCGAACTGTTGAGCCGAAGGCTACCGGCACGAACGTGGACAGCGGCATGCCGGGCCCACCAAGTGGATGAACCTTCCCGAACTGTGGGACACCCGAAAGAGTGAAACGACCTTGGAGTCCTGGTCCGACGCTGAGGACGTCCCACAACGCGGAACGCACACAGGTTCACCCAACCGTGCAGTAACAGGCAAAACCGGCCCAACGCAGACGGGGGGGGCGCGGGTTCCGGCGCACCCCGCGTCTGGGCCCTTGAGGACTTACTCGAACGTCACCGTGCGGACGATGCGGGCGCCGACGGCGGCACCGATCGGCTCCAGCACACCCGGCTCGACCGGACGGTCCACGCGCAGCAGCATGATCGCGTCGGAGCGCTCGGTGGTCTGGCTGACGGTGGCCGCCTCGATGTTCACGCCGACCTCGCCGAGCAGCGTGCCGACCTTGCCCATCACGCCCGGGCGGTCCGGGTACTCCAGCAGCAGCACGTTGCCCTCGGCCCGCAGGTCGAAGTGGCGGCCGTTGACCTCCACCAGCTTCTCGACCAGGTTCGAGCCCGACAGCGCACCCGAAACCCGCGCGGTGCGGCCGTCGGCGAGCCCGGCGCGCACGGTCACCACGCTGCGGTGGTTCGGGCTCTCCGGCGAGGTCACGACCTCGACCTGCACGCCCAGGTCTTCGGCCAGCTGCGGGGCGTTGACGAAGGTGACCTGGTTCTCCACCGCACCGGCGAACACGCCGCGCAGCGCCGCGAGCTGCAGCACCGAGACGTCCTCGGCGGCGAGCTCACCGCGCGCCTCGACGGTCACCGAGCTCGGGGTGGTGCCCAGCAGCGCGGCCAGCAGCTGGCCGAGCTTCTGGGTCAGCGACAGGTACGGCTGGACCTCTTCGCCGACCGCGCCGCCCTGCACGTTGACCGCGTCCGGCACGAACTCGCCGCGCAGCGCCAGCCGCACCGAGCGGGCCACGTCGGTGCCCGCGCGGTCCTGCGCTTCCGCGGTGGAGGCGCCCAGGTGCGGGGTGACGACCACGTTGTCCAGCTCGAACAGCGGGCTCTCGGTGGTCGGCTCGGTCTTGAACACGTCGATGCCCGCGCCGCCGATCTGGCCGTTGCGCAGCGCGTCGACCAGCGCGTCCTCGTCGATCAGGCCACCGCGGGCGGCGTTGACGACCAGCAGCCCGGGCTTGGCCTTCTTCAGCTCCTCGGCGCCGATCAGGCCCAGCGTCTCAGCGGTCTTGGGCAGGTGGATGGAGATCGCGTCGGCGCGGGCGAGCAGCTCCTCCAGCGACACCAGCTCGATGCCCAGCTGCGCGGCGCGAGCGGCCGAGACGTAGGGGTCGTAGGCGATCAGCTTGGTGCCGAACGCGGCCACCCGCTGCGCGAACAGCTGGCCGATCTTGCCCAGGCCCACCACGCCGACGGTCTTGCCGTTGAGCTCGACACCGGTGTAGGAGCTGCGCTTCCACGCGCCGCCCTTGAGGCTCGCGTCGGCCTGCGGGACGTTGCGGGCCAGCGACAGCAGCAGCGCCATCGCGTGCTCGGCGGCCGAGACGATGTTGGAGGTGGGAGCGTTGACCACCATGACGCCGCGCTCGGTGGCGGCCGGTACCTCGACGTTGTCGAGGCCGACCCCGGCGCGGGCGACGACCTTGAGCTTCTTCGCCGCGGACAGCACCTCGGCGTCGACCTTGGTGGCGGAACGGACCAGCAGCGCGTCGGCCTCGGCAACGGCGTCGAGCAGCGCGGGCCGGTCCGTACCGTCCACGTTGCGGATCTCGACACCGTCTCCCAGCGCGTCGATCACGGACGGAGCCAGCTTCTCGGCGATCAGGACGACAGGACGGCTTGCGTTGGTCACGGGCGAACTCCAGTTGGAAGATCACGGTCGGCACGACGATGTGCCCGGACGAATGGCGAGTTTAACGGGAGATTGAGAAAGAGTTCACAAGGGTGTAGCCCGGATCACCGGTTTTCCGACCACTCATCCGAGAACCCGCCTGACCAGCATTGTCGCAGATCAATCCGGGTGTGAAAAAAGGAGGGCGCGAGCTCGACGGGGCTAATTGCCACCAAATCGGACTAGTGGTTCTGGATGCGACGTCGCACTCGAGCGCAGCAGGCGGGTTCTCAGACGTCTTCCCGGCGACGAGAAGGCGCCTGAGGTTTCCGCGGATCGTTCACGGCTCGTCGAACTCGCCGTCCTTGGCGCCGGCGACGAAGGCGTCCCACTCCTCCGGGGTGAACACCAGGACCGGCCCTTCCGGGTCCGCACCGTTGCGCATGCCGATGTAGCCGTCGACGAACGCGATCTCCACGCCGGGCTCGTCGGGGTCGTCGGTGCTGGTGATCCACTCGGCGGTGGAGAAGTCCAGCCGGTCGCGGATGTGCGCCTTGTCGTCGACGATCTCGTTCTCACTCACGATCCGCACTGTATCCCTCACGCACAGCCGCGAAACGCCCCCCAGCAGGGGGAATTTCCGCAGGTCCACGAACAGCGCGCGGCCCGGTGTCCCTTGTGGGGGCACCGGGCCGCGCACATCGGCGGAACGCGCGGATGGGCGCGCAGCCGAAGCTTTTCGCCTGCCTAGATCACTTGTTGGTCCAGGACATCAGGGCGCGGAGCTTCTTGCCGACCTCTTCGATCTGGTGGGCGTTGCCCTCGGCCTGCAGCTTGGTGAAGTTCGGGCGACCGGCCTCGTCCTCGGCCACCCACTCCTTGGCGAAGGTGCCGTCCTGGATCTCGCCCAGGACCTTGCGCATCGACTCCTTGACGTGGGCGTCGATGACGCGCGGGCCGCGGGTCAGGTCGCCGTACTCAGCGGTGTCGCTGCAGGAGTAGCGCTGGCCGGCGATGCCGCCCTCCCACATCAGGTCGACGATCAGCTTGAGCTCGTGCAGCACCTCGAAGTAGGCGATCTCCGGCTGGTAGCCCGCCTCGACCAGGGTCTCGAAACCGGCCTGGACCAGCGCGGAAGCACCACCGCAGAGGACGGCCTGCTCACCGAACAGGTCGGTCTCGGTCTCCTCCTTGAAGGTGGTCTTGATGACGCCGGCGCGGGCACCACCGATGGCCGCGGCGTAGGACAGCGCCAGCGCCTGGGCGTTGCCGGAGGCGTCCTGCTCGACGGCGATCAGGCACGGAACGCCCTTGCCGTCGACGAACTGGCGGCGGACCAGATGGCCCGGGCCCTTCGGGGCGACCATCGCGACGTCCACGTCGGCCGGCGGCTGGATCAGGCCGTAGCGGATGTTGAAGCCGTGGCCGAAGAACAGCGCGTCGCCCTGCTTGAGGTTCGGCGCGATGTCGTTGGCGTAGATCTCGCGCTGCTTGGTGTCGGGCGCCAGGATCATGATCAGGTCGGCTTCGGCGGAGGCCTCGGCCGGGGTCAGCACCTTCAGGCCCTCCTCCTCGGCCTTGGCGCGCGACTTGGAGCCCTCCGGCAGACCGATCCGCACGTCGACGCCCGAGTCCCGCAGGCTCAGCGCGTGGGCGTGGCCCTGGCTGCCGTAGCCGATGACGGCGACCTTGCGCCCCTGCACGATGCCCAGGTCGGCGTCCGCGTCGTAGAAGATTTCAACTGCCATGGGAATTCAGCGTTTCCTTTCGGATTTTCGACCTGCTTCGAAGCGGCGAAGCCGCTTGGCCTCACCCTCGCAACCTGCACCGCCGCGGGTTCTCAGACGTCGTCTGGCGAGGACAGCCCCAGCGCTGTGTATTGGTCATACATGAGTCGGGGATCCCGCAGCCAGACGGCGTCTGAGGTTCCGCTACCGGCACCGCTACGCAGGACGGCTCCGCAGATCTTCAATTTTTTCGGCCTGTGGCGGGGGTTTATCGCACTGCTGTGGCCGTGATGGAGCGGGGGCCACGACCGATCGCGATCGTTCCCGACTGCACCATCTCGCGGACGCCGTAGGGTTCCAGCATTCGCAGCAATGCGTCGAGCTTATCGGCGGTACCCGTCGCCTCGATGGTCAGTGCCTCAGGCGAGACGTCCACCACCTTCGCGCGGAACAGCTGCACGGTCTCCAGGACCTGGCTGCGCACCGACGCATCACCGCGGACCTTGACCAGCAGCAGTTCCCGCTGGACCGCCACCTCCGGTTCCAGCTCCACGATCTTGATCACGTTGACCAGCTTGTTGAGCTGCTTGGTGACCTGTTCGAGCGGCTGCTCGTTGACCGCGACCACGATCGTCATCCGGGAGATCTCCGGGTGCTCGGTCGGGCCGACGGCGAGCGACTCGATGTTGAAGCTGCGGCGGGAGAACAGCCCGGCCACGCGGGCCAGGGCGCCCGGAACGTTCTCCACCAGCACGCTGAGCGTGTGTCGACTCATCGCCCGCTCACTCCTCGTCCTCGAAATGCGGGCGGCTGTCGCGCGCCGCCATGATCTCGTCGTTGCTGGTGCCGGCGGCCACCATCGGCCAGACCTGGGCGTCCGCGCCCACCACGAAGTCGATCACGACGGGGCGGTCGTTGATCTCCATCGCCCGCTGGATGACGCTGTCGACGTCCTCCTTGGACTCGCAGCGCAGGCCGGCGCAGCCGTAGGCCTCGGCGAGCAGCTTGAAGTCCGGGATGCGGTGCTTGTGGGTGCCGAGGTCGCTGTGCGAGTAGCGCTCGGCGTAGAACAGGTTCTGCCACTGGCGGACCATGCCGAGGTTGCCGTTGTTGATGACGGCGACCTTGATCGGCAGGTCTTCGATGGCGCAGGTGGCCAGTTCCTGGTTGGTCATCTGGAAGCAGCCGTCGCCGTCGATGGCCCACACGACCTTGTCCGGCTCACCGGCTTTGGCGCCCATCGCGGCCGGAACCGCGTAGCCCATGGTGCCCAGACCGCCGGAGTTCAGCCAGGTGCGCGGGTTCTCGTACTTGACGAACTGCGCGGCCCACATCTGGTGCTGGCCGACGCCGGCCGCGTAGATGGCCTCCGGCCCGGCGATCGCGCCCAGCCGCTCGATGACGTACTCCGGCGACAGGCTGCCGTCGCCGGGCCACTCGTAGCCCAGCGGGAACCGGTCGGTCCAGTCGTTGAGCTGCTCCCACCAGGCGGTCAGGTCCGCCGTGCCGTGCTCGGTGGTGGCGGTGGCGACCGCGTCGATCAGCTCGGCGAGGACGTCCTTGCAGTCGCCGACGATCGGCACGTCCGCGTGGCGGTTCTTGGAGATCTCCGCCGGGTCGATGTCGGCGTGCACGACCTTCGCCTCGGGCGCGAACGACGACAGCTGGCCGGTGACCCGGTCGTCGAAGCGGGTGCCCATCGCGATCAGCAGGTCGGCGCGCTGCATCGCGGTGACCGCGGCGACCGTGCCGTGCATTCCGGGCATGCCCAGGTGCTGGGGGTGCGAGTCGGGGAACGCGCCGCGCGCCATCAGCGTGGTGACGACGGGGATCCCGGTGCGCTCGGCCAGTTCGCGCAGTTCGGCGTGCGCGTCGGCCTTGATCACGCCACCGCCGACGTAGAGCACCGGGCGCTGCGCCTCGGTGATCATCTTGGCGGCCTCGCGGACCTGCTTGCCGTGCGGCTTGCTGGTCGGCTTGTAGCCGGGCAGCTTCATCTCCGGCGGCCAGGAGAACGAGGTGGCGGCCTGCTGGACGTCCTTGGGGATGTCGACCAGCACCGGACCCGGGCGACCGCTGGCGGCGATGTAGAACGCCTCGGCGATGGTGCGCGGGATGTCCTCGGCCTTGGTGACCAGGAAGTTGTGCTTGGTGATCGGCAGCGTGATGCCGCAGATGTCGGCTTCCTGGAAGGCGTCGGTGCCGATCAGCGCGGTGCTCTGCTGACCGGTGATGGCCACCACCGGCACCGAGTCCATGTGCGCGTCGGCCAGCGCGGTGACGAGGTTGGTCGCTCCGGGGCCGGAGGTGGCCATGCAGACCCCGACCTTGCCGGTGGCCTGGGCGTATCCGGTCGCCGCGTGCCCCGCGCCCTGCTCGTGCCGGACCAGCACGTGCCGGACCTTCTGCGAGTCGAGCAGCGGGTCGTAGGACGGGAGGATGGTGCCGCCCGGAATGCCGAAAACGATCTCGCAGCCCACGGATTCCAGGGAACGCACGAGTGCCTGCGCACCGGTGACCTTCACTGGGGCACCGCTGGGCGGTGCGGGTTTCGGGCGGCGTCCAGGCGGGGGCGCCGGGACCGGATTCTGCCTGGTGTTGGCGCTGGTCATCGGGTCTGCCTCAAGGTCGGTAGGTTGGGCTGGACACGAAAAAACCCCCGCGGACCACAAATGGCCCCACGAGGGTTGGCGCGTCGACGCTGCGAACTTCCTAGGCGTCGACGCGCCGGGGAAGTACGAGAATGTCGTGCAGTCGCAGCATGGCTTGGACGTTAATCGGCGCGACCCGTTCCGTCAAACAATGCGGGACAGCTTTCCCGCATGCTGGACTCCCGATTTCCGCCCGGAACACCATCGCCGCAGCTCAGATGTGTTCCAACTGCCCGCAGTGTGACACACAACGCGCCCGGTCGGGGCATATGCCGTCCACCGAGCAGGACCTTGGCGGGGCTCCGACCGCAGGTGAGACCATCGATGGCGTGAGCGAGACCCCCCAGCAGCAGCCCGAGCAGCCCGAGGACGACCAGGTCGCCGAGACCCCGGCGAGCTCCGAGCAGCCGAAGCAGCCCGAGCTCCCGAAGTCGCTGACCTTCCGGATCACCCCGGTGTCGCAGCTCGCGGTGCTCGCCATCCTCGTCTGCGCCACCCCGCTGGCCTGGGCCGCGTACCCGTGGGGCCTGCTGGTCTACCTGATCCCGCTGGGCCTGTCCTGGTGGATCGTGCGCACCCGCACCACGGTGAGCCCGGAGCGCGTCGCGGTGCGCACCGCGTTGAGCGGCGACCGGTTCGACTGGGACGAGGTCGTCTCGCTGCACCTGGACGAGAAGCGCTGGCTCAAGGCGGTCCTGACCTCCGGCAAGGAGATCACCCTGCCCGCGGTGCGGGTGCGCGACCTGCCCCGCTTGTCCGTGATGAGCGGTGGGCGCCTGCCCAACCCGGAATCGCAGGAGTAATCTCGGCGGCACCGCCACTCCCCGCGCCCACAAGGTGCGTTCCTTCGGCGACGGGTGTTTCCAGCGGAAGTCGCCGCGCGCGTTCCCGTTGAGACCACCGAACACCCGCGCCGGGTGAAATGCGTTGCTCTTCCCGAACGAGAAGGTGGATATGCCTCAGCTGCGCTCTCGTACTACTACCCATGGACGCAATGCCGCGGGCGCCCGATCGCTTTGGCGTGCCACCGGCATGACCGACGACGACTTCGGCAAGCCGATCGTCGCGATCGCCAACTCCTACACCCAGTTCGTGCCCGGGCACGTGCACCTGCGCGACCTCGGCGACGTGGTGGCCGAGACGATCCGCGAAGCGGGCGGCGTGCCCCGGGAGTTCCACACCATCGCGGTCGACGACGGCATCGCCATGGGCCACAGCGGCATGCTCTACTCCCTGCCCTCGCGCGAGCTGATCGCCGACTCGGTGGAGTACATGGTCAACGCGCACAAGGCCGACGCGCTGGTGTGCATCTCCAACTGCGACAAGATCACCCCGGGCATGCTCAACGCCGCGATGCGGCTGAACATCCCGACGGTGTTCGTCTCCGGTGGTCCGATGGAGGCCGGCAAGGCCGTCGTGGTCGAAGGCGTCGCGCAGGCCCCGACCGACCTGATCACCACCATCGCCGCCTCCGCGAACTCCGCGATCGACGACGACGGGCTCAGCGAGGTGGAGCGCTCCGCCTGCCCGACCTGCGGCTCCTGCTCGGGCATGTTCACCGCGAACTCCATGAACTGCCTGACCGAGGCGCTCGGCCTGGCGCTGCCCGGCAACGGCTCGACGCTGGCCACGCACGCCGCGCGCCGCGCGCTGTTCCAGGAGGCCGGCCGGACCGTCGTGCGCATCGCCAAGCGCTACTACGGCGAGGACGACGAGTCGGTGCTGCCGCGGTCGGTCGCGAACAAGAAGGCGTTCGAGAACGCCATGGCGCTGGACATGGCGATGGGCGGCTCGACCAACACGGTGCTGCACACGCTGGCCGCCGCGATCGAGGGCGAGGTCGACTTCGACCTGGACGACATCGCCGAGACCAGCCGCCGGGTGCCGTGCCTGTCGAAGGTCAGCCCGAACTCCGACTACCACATGGAGGACGTGCACCGGGCCGGCGGGATCACCGCGATCATGGGCGAGCTGGACCGCGCGGGCCTGCTGCACCGCGACGTCTCCTCGGTGCACAGCTCGAGCCTGACCGAGTGGCTGTCCAAGTGGGACATCCGCGGGGAATCCCCGTCGCCGGAGGCCATCGAGCTGTTCCACGCCGCGCCGGGCGGGGTGCGCACCACCAAGGCGTTCTCCACCGAGAACCGCTGGTCCTCTTTGGACACCGACGCGGTGGGCGGCTGCATCCGCGACGTCGAGCACGCCTACACCGCCGACGGCGGGCTGGCCGTGCTCAAGGGCAACCTCGCCGAAGAGGGCGCGGTGGTCAAGACCGCGGGCGTCGAGGAGGACCTCTGGTACTTCCAGGGCCCGGCGCGCGTGCTGGAGAGCCAGGAGCAGGCCGTGTCGGCGATCCTGAAGAAGGAGATCCAGCCCGGCGAGGTGCTGGTGATCCGCTACGAAGGCCCCTCCGGCGGCCCCGGCATGCAGGAGATGCTGCACCCGACGGCGTTCCTGAAGGGCTCCGGTCTGGGCAAGAAGTGCGCGCTGATCACCGACGGCCGGTTCTCCGGCGGTTCGTCGGGCCTGTCGATCGGCCACATCTCCCCCGAGGCGGCCAACGGCGGCGCGATCGGTCTGGTGGAGGACGGCGACCAGATCCTGATCGACGTCCGCGAGCGCAAGCTGGAACTGCTGGTCTCCGACGAGGTCCTGGCCGAGCGCCGGGCCAAGATGGACGCCAGCGAGCAGCCGTGGCAGCCGGTGGGCCGCGAGCGCCAGGTCACGGCGGCGCTGCGCGCCTACGCCCGCCTCGCCACCTCCGCCTCCTACGGCGCGGTCCGCGACGTCAACAAGTAACCGCCCGCACGAAGAACGGGCCCGCATCTGCTCGATGCGGGCCCGTTCTCACGTTTTCGGGAACTAGTGTTGACGCGGAGTCCCAGGAGGTGGCGGGTCGTGTCGGACGAGATCAGCGCGCTGGTGGCCGCGGCGCAGGGCGGCGATCAGGTCGCGTTCGGCGAGTTGACCGGGCGCTACCGCCGGGAGCTGCAGGTGCACTGCTACCGGATGCTCGGCTCGTTCGACGACGCCGAGGACGTCGTCCAGGAGGCGCTGCTGCGGGCGTGGCGGCGCCGCGAGTCCTACGAGGGCCGTTCGACGTTCCGCGCCTGGCTGTACAAGATCGCCACCAACGCGTGCCTCGACCTGATCGACCGGAACAAGCGGGTCGCCGGCCCCTACCGGGTTCCGCCGCTGGCCGGAGCGGGGTCGCCGCCGATCGAAGTTCCCTGGCTGCAACCGGTTCCGGACCACCTGCTGGAACCGGTCGCCGACGCCGAGCAGGAACCCGCCGCGGTGGCGGTCGCGCGGGAGACCGTCGAGCTCGCGCTCCTGGCCGTGATCCAGCAGCTGCCCGCCCGGCAGCGAGCGGTGCTGATCACCCGCGACGTGCTGGGCTGGCCCGCCACCGAAACCGCGGCGCTGCTGGGGACAAGCGTCGCCTCGGTGAAGAGCGCGTTGCAGCGGGCGCGGGCGACGTTGAAGCAGCAGCTTCCCCGCAACCGGGACGACTGGACGCAGTCCGCGGAACCGAGCGCCGATGAGCGCGCACTGGTGCGGCAGTACGTCGAAGCGCACCAGCAGGCCGACCTGGACGCCCTCGCCGGACTGCTCGCCGAGGACGTGCGGCAGACGATGCCGCCGCACCCGGCCTGGCTGGTCGGCCGCGACCCGCTGCTCGACTTCGCCCGGCAGGTCTTCGACCGCGATTCGCAGTGGTACCTCGGCGCGTGGCGCAGCGTGCCGACCAGCGTGAACCGGCAGCCCGCCGTCGCGCACTACGTCCAGCGCCCGACCGCCGAGCACACTCGCGACCTCGCCGGGGAGTTCCGCGCGCAGGTGCTCGACGTGCTGCGCGTCGACGACGGCCGGATCACCGCGATCACCTCGTTCGAACCGCGCTGGTTCGCCGCGGCCGGCCTGCCGCTGGTGCTGCCGCCGAACTGATCTCCGCCGCACCGATTCCTTTTCCGCCGAGGGGCCGTCACACGAGCAGAAGACGGCACCGGGGACGGAGAAGACATGAGCACCACGAAACACGCAGTCCGCTCGCAGGACGGCACCGAGATCGCGTTCGAGGAATCCGGCAGCGGCCCGGCGGTCGTCCTGGTGTCCTCGGCGCTGGCCGACCGGTCCGACGCCCGCAAGCTCGCCGCCCTGCTGGCCGAGCACTTCACCGTCATCAACTACGACCGGCGCGGCCGGGGCGCGAGCGGCAACGCGGCGGACTACGCGGTCGAGCGCGAGATCGAGGACATCGCAGCGCTGATCGAGCACGCCGGTGGTTCGGCCTCGCTGTTCGGCAGTTCTTCCGGCGCGGTGCTCGCATTGCGCGCCGCGGCCGAGCTCGACGTCGAACGGCTGGCTGCTTACGAGCCGCCGTTCGTGGTCGAGAAGGGAGATTTCGGCCCGCCGTGGGACTTCGCGCGGCACATCGACGCACTGCTCGCCGATGACCGGCGCGGCGCGGCCGTCAAGTACTTCATGACCAAGGCGCAGGGCATGCCCGGGTTCGTGGTCGCCATGATGCGGCTGATGCCCGGCGTGTGGTCCGGCCTCAAGGCGATGGCGCACACGCTGCCCCACGACATCGCGGTGATGGGTGACTCCCAGCAGGGCGAACCGCTCAAGGCCGAGGAGTGGTCGACGGCTTCGCCCGCTCTCGTGCTGACCGGCGGCAAGAGCCCGGCCGGGTTCCACAGCGCGGCCCGCGCCATCGCCGAAGTGCTTCCCACCGCCGAGCACCGCACGCTGCCCGGTCTCAACCACGGCGCCGTGATGATGGCGCCAGCCGAGCTCGCCGCGCCGATCGTCGAATTCCTGCGCGGCTGACCGATTCCGATTTCCCGTTGAAAGGCGGAAAGCACCGTGGACGACACCATTCGCGGCCTCGACCGGCTCGTCGGCACCTGGCGGGTGAGCGGCGGCGCCACCGGCCAGGTCACCTACTCGTGGTTGCCGGGCGAGCACTTCCTGCACCAGGAGATCGACATCGAGCAGGACGGGCACCGGGTGCGCGGCATCGAGATCATCGGCCGCGAGAAGCCCTTCGGCGCCACCGAACCCGGCGCGGACCTCAAGTCCCGGTTCTACGGCGCCGACGGCGAAACCCTCGACTACGTCTACGAGATCGACGGTGACACGCTGATCATCTGGGGCGGCGAGAAGGGTTCGCCCGCCCACTACCGCGCCCGGTTCAGCGCCGACGGCGATCACCTCGCGGGCGACTGGGTCTGGCCGGGCGGCGGATACCACGCGGAGCAGACCCGAATCCGCTGACCACACCTTCCGCAGGTCAAAGGCCGTGAGTGCTTTGTGGGGCTATAGCACCCGAAAACACTCACGACAGCAAGCGGGGGCGCGCACTTCGCGTGCGCGCCCCCGCTTCGGAATGCCGATCAGGGCTTGTGGAACAGGAGCAGCACCGCTGCCGCCGCTCCGGCGGCGATGATCAGGCTGATGAAGCCGAAGATCAGCGGACGGCGGAACCACACCCGCCCGTAGTCCAGCGCCACCCGGCCCGGGCCGGTGAACATCAGGCCGAGGCCCAGCACGCCGAGCGTCGCCTCGAACTCGAAACCGCCGGTGGCGGCGAAGAATCCGCTGCCGAGCTTCAGGAAGACGGCGTTGGCCATCACACCGACCACACCGGCCGCGGCCAGCGGGGTGAACAGGCCGAGCACCAGCAGCGCACCGGCACCCAGCTCGGTGCCGCCGGTGACCAGCGCCAGCACACCGCTGTTCTGGAAACCCATGCCGGCCAGCATCTTGGCCGCGCCTTCCGGGCCGGGGCCGCCGAGCACGCCGAAGAGCTTCTGCGCGCCGTGCACGAGGAAGATGCCGCCCAGCGCCAACCGCAGGATCAGCAGACCGAGGTCGGTGCTGCCGCTCCAGGCGAACGGCTTGCGGCGGTCGCGGACGTCGTCGTAGTACAGGTCGTCGTCGCGCCCGCCGGTGTTGACCAACGACGTGGCTTCGGCGTCGCTGTAGCCGTCGTCATCGTCGTAGTAGTCGTAGCTCTTCTGCGCACCGAGGCTCTGCGTGCTCCGTGCACCTGGCGCGCCCGCACCGGGCTGCTGGGCGTGCGCGCCGTAGTTGCGGTCGTCGGGGGAGCCGCCCGCACCGCCGGGGCGATCGTCGTGAGTCCTCACGCCGGACGAGGCTAGGGCATGTTCACCCCAACGTGCGACCCCTTCAGGTAAACACTCACCGACACGTGACTGCTTCGAGACCGCCCGCGCGCAGCTGCGGCAGAATGGTCCGATGACGCGCCAGGCATTCCCGGATCACGATGTTTCCGCAGGACAAAGCACGTCTTTCCGGGAGTGGGCGGAGGCCGGTGCGGCCGCTCGGCCGATGGTGCTGCGATGCCCGGAGCTGAGCGCGGAACCCGAACTGCTGCCGGTCGATTCCGCCGCCCGGACACTCACCTGGACGCCTCGCCGCAGTCGTGCGGCCACCCCGCGTGATCACGCGGAGGACGCGATCGCCGCGCTCGACGCTGCCGGAGCGGAAACCGGCGTCGTGGTCGGCTGGTCCGGCGGCACCGTGCTGGCGGTCGAGCTCGCCCAACGCTTTCCGGACCGGATCCGCGGACTGCTGCTGCTCGCCGGTCCGCCCACGCTCGGCGCGGACGCCCTGCTGCACGCCCTCGGAGTTCCGGAGAGCGCCCGCCGACTGCTCGCGCTGGGCGGATCGGCGTCGCTGCGAGTGGTCTGCGACTTCGTCGAATCGATCGCCGCTCGCCTCCCGCGGCTCAAGACCGCGCACCTGCTGCCGGACCGGACGCTGGCCGCCTCGATGCGCCGGATGCTGCAGCACGACTGGCGCTGGCACGCCGAACTGACCCTCGCGTGGAGCGCTGCCGCCCGATCTCGCGTCTCCGGGCTGTCCTGCCCGATCACGGTCCTGACCGGCGCCCACGACGTCCTCTCCGACACCCGCACCATCGCGAAGTCCCTGGCGGAGCTGCCGCAAGCCCGGGTCCGGACCCTGCCCGCCTCCCACTTCCTCCCGTTCGAAGCCCCGGACGCGGTCCGAACCGAACTCGCCCTCCTGCTGCGCCGGGTGGAGGCCGTCGAGTGCGCCCGCCTCGGCATCGATCCGCCGCCCCCGTCGATCCCCCGCATCCGCCTGCCCCTCCAAACCCGAGGCCCCCGCCGCCGAAGCACCCGGCGATGACGCGGATCAGCTGGTGATGCCCTGCTCCGCCGCCATTTCCCGCAGCACCTTCGGCGCCGCCCACAGGGTGGGCAGCAACACGAAACCGGCTGGCACCGCGGTGATCACGATGAACGACTGCAGCGCGCTGACCCCGCTGTCCCCCACCGCGATCAGCGCGACCGCCGCGACGCCCATCAGCAAGCCCCAGAAGGCCCGGGAGAACTTGTTCGGCTCCCCACAGGTCGTCCCGGCAGTGGCGATGGCCAGCGACATCGAATCGGTGGTGGTGGCCACGAAGGTCGTGGTCAGCACCAGCAGCACCACGCCGAGCACACCGCCCCAGGGCAGCTGCTGCGCGATCGAGACGAGCGCGGCGGGCAATCCGACGTCGGTGAGCGGCCCCGACACCGAACCGGGAGTGCGCTGCTCCAGCATGATCCCGGTGCCGCCCAGCACGGTGAACCACAGCGCGGTGGCCACCGGCGCCACACCGGCGGTGAAGCCGATCAGGTTGCGCGCCGTGCGACCGCGGGAGATCCGCGCGACGAAGATGGCCATCAGCGGCGCGTAGCCGATGAACCAGCCGAAGAAGAACACCGTCCAGCTGCTCAACCACTCGGTGTCCCCGCGGTACAGCGTCATGGGCACGAAGTCCTGCACGTACCGCGCGAAACCGCCCAGGAAGCCGTCCACCACGAACGCCGCCGACCCGAGCACCAGGATCGCCGCCATCGTCGCCACCGCCAGCCACACGTTGAACCGGCTGAGCAGCTGGATCCCCTTGTCGACACCGGTGATGACGGAGATGACCGCGACCGCGGTGAGACCGAGGATGATCGCGACCTGCATCGCGTAGTCGTCCGGCGTGCCGAACAACGTCGACATGCTGTAGGAGACCTGCATGCCCAGGAAACCGATCGGGCCAACGGTGCCCGCGACCACGGCGATGATGCAGATGACGTCGACGACGGTGCCCAGCCAGTGGCGCTGGATGCGCTCGCCGAAGACGGGGTGCAGCAGGGTGCGCGGCCGCAGCGGCAGGCCCTTCTCCTGGGCGCGCATCATCACGATCGCACCGAGCGTGCCGAGCACCGCCCAGGCCAGGAACCCCCAGTGCGAGAAGCTCTGCGCGAGCGCGACGGTGACCGCCTCGGTCGATCCGGGCGGCACGTCCGCGTAGGCGGGCGGCAGGTCGGCGAAGTGGTAGACCGGCTCGGCGGAGGCCCAGAACACACCACCCGCGGCGAGCAGGGTGCACATGATCATGGCCAGCCACTTGAAGGTGCCGAACTCGGGCTCCACGTCGCCGCCGAGCCGGACCCGGCCGTAGCGCGAGGCACCGAGCACGACCGCGATCCCGAACGTGGCCAGCAGCAGGACCTGCCAGTACGGACCGAACCAGCTGGCGCAGGCGGTGAACGCGGCGGTCACCACGTCCCCGGTCGCTTGCGGAGCGAGCAGCGCGGCCACCACGAAAGCGGTGAGCAGCCCGCCGGCCAGCACGGACACGACCAGGTCGGTCCGGGTGCGTGGCTCGCCGTTGTCCAGGATTTCCGCGCTCGTCGAAGTCACGGGGTACCAATCTTCTCGGGTGCGGGGCGCCTGATCAGGCGCATCGACGGCTCCTGGTTCGCACGCGCGATCGCCGAGGACGGCGGAGCGGAACGCATCGGAGGTCGGCGCCTGATCGGATCGGCCTGAGCCGATCGATTCAACTGGGGAAGTCCTCCGGATCGGCGCCAACGAACCCGGAAACGCTAGCCTTCCGGTGCCGAACTGGTCGAAACCACCCCGCCGGAGCATGACGAGGGACACGGAATCGGACCGGTGCCGAGCGCGGCTCGCCTCCTGGCGGGGAGGGTGGAGCTCCAGTGCGGGCGCCGATCTTCCGCCCAGCGGAATGCCGAAGGCTCACCGAGGATTCACCGGCAGGCCGATAGGCTCGAGCGTCGTGGCAGTCCCGAATCGCATGCGCCGAGTCCTGCTGAGCACCACCGCAGTGCTCGGCACCTTGCTGGCGGGCTGCGCGCAGTTCCCGGACGAGCACCCCAGGCCGTGGTCCGATCCGCCGTCGCTGGCGCCGCAGGCCGGTCCCCAACCGTCCTTCGAGAGCGAAGCGCCACCGCCGGTGCCCGGCACCCCCGGGGAAGAACCGGCCAAGCCGGTGGGCTGCGAGGACCCCGACCCGGCCGTGGTGGCGACCTGCCTGGACCCGATCGGCGCGATCGCGGTGCTGCCCGACGGCAGCGCCGCACTGGTCGGCGAGCGCAGCACCGGACGCGTGCTGCGGGTCGAGCGCAACGCGAAACCCGTTGAGCTGGCCCGGATTCCGGTCGACGCCGGCAACGGCGGAGGACTCACCGGACTCGCCCTGTCCCCGACCTACCACGAGGACGAGCTCTTCTACGCCTACATCACGACCGGCAGCGACAACCAGGTCGTTCGGGTGGCCGCGGGCGACCGCCCCAAGCCGGTCCTGACGGGCATCCCCAAGGGGTCGAACGGCAACTCCGGCGCCCTGATGGACGACGGCCAGGGCGCGCTGCTGGTCGCCACCGGCAACGCGGGCGACGCGGCGAACGCAGCCGATCCGAAGTCGCTGGCCGGGAAGTTGCTGCGGATCGACGGTTTCGGCAAACCGGCCGCGGGGAACCCCGATCCGAAGACCCCGGTGGTCGTCTCCGGCCTGACCGACCCGGGCGGGCTGTGCGGCACGCCGGGCTTGGGCATGTACTGGGTGACCGACCGCCTGGGCGACCAGGACGCGCTGTTCCAGATGAAGCTCGGCCAGCCGCTGGGCGCCCCGGCGTGGACGTGGGCGGACCGCCCCGGCGTCGCGGGCTGCGCCGCCGACCCGGCGAACGTGGTGGTGGCGCTACGCGACGCCGCCGCCCTCTACACCCTCAGCCCGGCGCCGGACGGCACGGTCACCGGCCAGCCGGCGAAGGTCATGGAGAAGACCTACGGCCGCTTCTCCGCAGCGGCCCTCGCCCCCGACGGCCTGATCTGGCTCGGCACCTCCAACAAGGACGGCGGAGCCCCGATCTCCAGCGACGACCGGGTCCTCCGCCTCGAACCCCCGTCGGGCGGCACCGCGGGCAAGGACTGACGAACCGGCCGGCGGGAGCTGGTGCCGCTGCGGGGTCGTCGCTAGGGTTCCCGGTGCGGCTCGGCGGGGTGCTGGCCGAACTCGACGTGCAGTCAGGAGTTCCCATGTGCACTGCCGGTGGCCGACACCCCGAAGTTCCGGATCCCGCTTCTCGGGACCACAGCCTGCTGATGACCGAGGCCGAGCAGGCCGAAACCACGGCCCGCCTCGTCGACCTGCAGCAGCGCTGCGCGGAGCTCCGGCAGTTCGCAGTCCCGGACCCCGCCGCTCAGCGGTACCTCGACGAGCAGGCCGACGAGTTGGACGACCTGATCGCGCAGGCCTGCGATGCGCTGCGGAACGTCGTCACCGTCGAGGAGCGCATCGGACACCTCGACTTCGAACCGTCGGACGACGTCTGACCCGCAGCAGCACGAAGGGCACCCCACCGCCGGAGAACCAGCGGGGAAGTGCCCTTCGCGCGGTGCTTACTGGCCGCAGGCCGCGAGGACGAGTTCGCGGACCCGCTTCGCGTCCGCCTGCCCCTTCGTGGCCTTCATGACCGCGCCGACGATCGCGCCCGCGGCCTGGACCTTGCCGCCGCGGATCTTGTCCGCGATGTCCGGCTGGGCCGCCAGCGCCTCGTCGATCGCCGTCTGCAACGCGGAGTCGTCGGAGACGACCTCCAGGCCCCGGGCCGCCACGACCTCGTCCGGCTCGCCCTCGCCGGCGAGCACGCCGTCGACGACCTGCCGGGCCAGCTTGTTGGTCAGCTTGCCCTCGGCGACCAGCGCGATCACCCGCGCCACCTGCTTCGGGGAGATCTCCAGGTCCGCCAGCTCAACACCGCGGGTGTTGGCCTGCTGCGCGAGGTAGGCGACCCACCAGGACCGGGCGTCGCCCGGCTGCGCACCGGCCTCGACGGTCTCCGCGATCAGCTCCAGCGCCCCGGCGTTGACCAGGTCGCGCAGCTCCTCGTCGGACAGGCCCCACTCCTCCTTGGCGCGCTTGCGGCGCTCCCAGGGCAGTTCCGGCAGGGTCTTGGACAGCTCCTCGACCCACTCGCGGGACGGCGCGATCGGCACCAGGTCCGGCTCCGGGAAGTACCGGTAGTCCTCGGAGGTCTCCTTCTTGCGCCCCGCCGAGGTGCTGCCGGTGGACTCGTCGAAGTGCCGGGTCTCCTGCAGGATCTCGCCGCCGCCGGTCAGCACCGCGGCGTGCCGCTGCATCTCGAACCGGACCGCGCGTTCGACGCTGCGCAGCGAGTTGACGTTCTTCGTCTCGGTGCGGGTGCCGAACTCCGCCGAGCCCTTCGGCATCAGCGACACGTTCGCGTCGCAGCGCAGCGAGCCCTGGTCCATCCGCACGTCGGAGACGTCCAGCGCGCGCAGCAGGTCCCGCAGCGCCGCGACGTAGGCGCGGGCGACCTCGGGAGCGCGCTCACCGGCACCGGTGATCGGCTTGGTGACGATCTCGATCAGCGGCACGCCCGCGCGGTTGTAGTCCAGCAGCGAGTGGCTCGCACCGTGGATGCGACCGGTGGCACCGCCGACGTGCAGCGACTTGCCGGTGTCCTCCTCCATGTGCGCGCGCTCGATCTCGACGCGGAACGTCTCGCCGTCGTCCAGCACCACGTCCAGGTAGCCGTCGTGCACGATCGGCTCGTCGTACTGCGAGGTCTGGAAGTTCTTCGGCATGTCCGGGTAGAAGTAGTTCTTCCGGGCGAACCGGCACCACTCCGCGACCTCGCAGTTGAGCGCGAGACCGATCCGGATCGCGGCCTCCACGGCCTTGCCGTTGACCACCGGCAGCGCACCCGGCAGGCCCAGGCACACCGGGCACACCTGGGTGTTCGGCTCCGCGCCGAAGGCGTTGGCGCAGCCGCAGAACATCTTCGTGTTCGTCGACAGCTCGACGTGCACCTCGAGGCCCAGCACCGGGTCGAACCGGGCCAGGACCTCGTCGTAGTCCATGATCTCGGCGACAGCGGTCACTTGTCGTCCTCCCCCTTGCGCAGCGCCCGCACGGCCAGCGCGGTGCCGGTGACCAGCCCGGCAGCGGTGATGATCGCGTCCGCCAGCTCGAGCTTGTCCTTGTTCTCCCGCGCCGCGCGGATGCTCGCCCGCAGCCCGAACGCGGCGGAGAGCACCGACGCGAGCTGGAAAGCCGCCTTCATCTTCGGGTTCACACCGTCACCTCCAGCTCGGGCACGCGGAGCGCACCGCGCGCGGTCTCGTACGCAGCACCGACCCGGTAGAGCCGGTCGTCGGCCATCGCCGGGGCCATGATCTGCAGACCCACCGGCAGACCGTCCTCATCGGACAGTCCGCAGGGGACGCTCATCGCGGCGTTGCCGGCCAGGTTCGACGGGATCGTGCACAGGTCGGCGAGGTACATCGCCATCGGGTCGTCGACCCGCTCGCCGATCGGGAACGCGGTGGTCGGGGTGGTCGGCGAGACCAGCACGTCGACCTGCGCGAACGCGGCGTCGAAGTCGCGGGTGATCAGCGTCCGCACCTTCTGCGCCTGCCCGTAGTAGGCGTCGTAGTAGCCCGAGGACAGCGCGTAGGTGCCGAGCATGATGCGCCGCTTGACCTCCGGGCCGAAACCGGCCTCGCGGGTCAGCGACATGACCTCCTCGGCGCTGCGCTCGCCGTCGTCGCCGACGCGCAGGCCGTAGCGCATCGCGTCGAAGCGGGCCAGGTTCGAGGAGCACTCGCTCGGCGCGATCAGGTAGTACGCCGGCAGCGCGTAGTCGAAGTTCGGGCAGGAGACCTCGACGACCTCGGCGCCCAGCGCGGACAGCTGCTTCACCGCGGCGTCGAAAGCCCGCTGCACGCCCGGCTGGTAGCCGTCACCGGAGAACTCGCGGACCACGCCGACGCGCACGCCCTTGAGGTCGCCCTTCGCACCTTCCTTCGCCGCGGCCACGACCTGCGGCACCGGCTGCGCGATCGAGGTGGAGTCCATCGGGTCGTGCCCGGCGATCACCTCGTGCAGCAGCGCGGCGTCGAGCACCGTGCGCGCGCACGGACCCGGCTGGTCCAGCGACGAGGAGAACGCGACCAGGCCGTAGCGGGACACCCCGCCGTAGGTGGGCTTCACGCCGACCGTGCCGGTCACCGCGCCCGGCTGGCGGATGGAGCCGCCGGTGTCGGTGCCGATGGCCAGCGGCGTCTCGAACGCGGCCAGCGCCGCCGAGGAACCGCCACCGGAACCGCCCGGGATCCGGTTGAGGTCCCACGGGTTGCGGGTCGGGCCGTAGGCCGAGTTCTCCGTCGACGAGCCCATCGCGAACTCGTCCATGTTGGTCTTGCCGAGGATGACCACGCCGGCCTCGCGCAGGCGCTTGGTCACCGTGGCGTCGTACGGCGGAACCCAGCCCTCCAGCATCTTGGAGCCGCAGGTGGTGGGCATGTCGGTCGTGGTGAGGACGTCCTTGAGCGCGAGCGGCACACCGGCCAGCGGCGAAGCCGCCTTCCCCGCGGAGCGGTCCTCGTCGGCGCTGCGCGCGGCGGCGAGCGCGCCGTCGCCGTTCACGTGCAGGAAAGCGTGCACGGCGGAGTCGACGGCGGAGATCCGGTCCAAGTGCGCCTGAGTCACCTCGACCGACGAGACCTCACCCGCCTCCAGCTTCGCGGCGAGCTCGGACGCGGTCAGCCCGGTCAGGCTGCCGCCAGATGCGGTCGTCATCAGGCCTCCTCGGTGAGAATCCGCGGCACGCGGAACCGGTCCTCTTCAGCGGCGGGCGCGGCAGCGAGCGCCTGCTCGCGCGTCAAGCCCGGCCGCACTTCGTCCTCGCGGAAGACGTTGGTCACCGGCACGGCGTGGGAGGTCGGCGGGATGTCGTCCGCAGCGACCTCGCCCACCTTCGCCACCGAGTCGAGGATCTGGTCCAGCTGGCCGGCGAAGGTGTCGAGCTCGGCCTCGGTGACGGCCAGCCGCGCCAGGCCGGCGAGGTGCGCGACCTCGTCGCGGGAGATCTTGGACACTGCGAAGCTCCCTGGTCATGTCCGGTTTCACGGGTACCGCCCAGTCTATTGACCGGTCGGCTGGCGGGTTCCGCGGGGAGTGGCGACGGACTTGCGAGCGGCGGTGGCCGCTCCTGGCACCGCCGCCGCTCACGACTCCGGTTTCACTGCGCGGACGGCGGTATCACCAGGAGCGACCGGCGTCTGCCACAATTTCAAAGGCCAGTTCCTCGTGCGAGGAGCCGCTGGAGTGCGGCCTCGTGCGCCTTGGAGCAGCGCGACCGGCGAGGTGTCGCGCACGAAACTGGAGGCGTTGAGTCCGGTGTCCTTCCTCATCCGGGTGCAGATTCCGGACCGACCGGGCAACCTCGGTTCGGTGGCGACCGCGCTCGGCGAGATCGGGGCCGACATCCTCAGCGTCGACGTCGTCGAGCGAGCGGGCGGCGTGGCGATCGACGACCTGGTGGTGGAGCTGCCCTCCGGGCGCCTGCCGGACGTGCTGATCACCGCGGCCGAATCCGTCGAAGGCGTCAGCGTCGACGCGGTCCGCCCCTACGCGGGCGTGCTGGACACCCACCGCGAGCTCGAGCTGGTCGAGGAGATCGCCGCCGAGCCGGGTCGTGGCCTGCAGATCTTCGCCGAAGGAGTCCCCAAGATCATCCGATCGGGTTGGGCGATCGTCTTCGGGCACCGCTCCGGCGGCGCGGAGCAGCTGGCGGCGAGCACCTCGGCCCCGCAGGAGGGCTACCTGGAGCTGCCGTGGCTGCCGCTGCCGCGCGCGACGATCCTCGACGGCGACGACAGCTGGGTCCCGGAGACCTGGCAGGAGCTGGGCACCGAGCTGGCCGCGACCCCGATCGGCAAGCCGGACCGGGTCCTGCTGGCCGGCCGCCCCGGCGGTCCGATGTTCCGCGCCGCGGAGCTCGCCCGCCTCGCCCACCTCGCAGGCATCGTCTCCGTCGTCCTCGACGGCTGAGTTTCCGCTGGTCACGACCCGTGAGTCTTTTGGGGTGCTATAGCAACCCAAAGTGCTCACGGCACTTGACCAGCGGAAACGTCGCCCCTCACAGGTCCAGGGCGTAGGCCAGGAGGTGGACGCTCGGAGCCGGGGACCAGTCGCGTTCCGGGCAGCGCTCGAAGCCGAGGCTCTCGTAGAGGCGCCGGGCCGGTTCCGAGGTGTCCTTCACGCAGAGCACCACGCGCTTCGCGTCGTGCTCGCGGGCCCGGTCGATCACCGCCCGCACCAGGGCGCGGCCGACGCCGTTGCCCGCGGCCTCCGGCACCACCGCCAGCATGCGGAACTCCAGCTCACCGGGCTGGGAGATCTCGGCGTAGGCGGTACCGGGCTGGACCACGGTGACCGTGCCGAGCGGCCGGTCGCCGGCCAGGGCGATCAGCAGCTCGCCGTGCTCCGCGCGGTCGGCGGCGTCGCGCAGCACCGAGGCGTAGTCGACGTCTGCGGGCAGGCTGCCCGCCTCGGCGTAGGCGCGGACGGCGATCTCACCGATCACCTCGTAGTCGGTGGGCCGGGCCACCCGGATGGTCGTCATGACTCCGATCCTGCCAACGCGCACCGACAGCGCACGGTCACTCCTCGGCCGGCAGCGCGGCCTCCGCGGCGGCCTCCGGGCCGTCGTCGAGCAGCACGCGGAACCCGTCCTCGTCCAGCACCGGCACCTTGAGCTGCATCGCCTTGTCGTACTTCGAGCCCGGCGCGTCACCGACGACCACGAACGCGGTCTTCTTCGACACCGATCCGGCCGCACGACCACCGCGGGCCATGATCAGCTCCTTCGCCTCGTCCCGGGAGAAGGTCTGCAGGGTGCCGGTGACCACGATCGACATGCCCTCGAGGGTGCGCGGGATCGACTCGTCGCGCTCGTCGGCCATCCGCACCCCGGCGGCCCGCCACTTGCGCACGATCTCCTGGTGCCAGTCCACCGCGAACCACTCGCGCACCGCGGTGGCGATGGTCGGGCCGACCCCGTCGGCGGCCGCCAGCTCCTCCTCGGAGGCCTCCTCGATCCGCTCCAGCGAACCGAACTCGCGGGCCAGCGCCTGCGCCGCGGTCGGGCCGACGTGCCGGATGGACAGCCCCACCAGCACCCGCCACAGCGGCTTCTCCTTGGCCACCTCGAGGTTGGCCAGCAGCTTGGCGCCGTTGGCGGAGAGGTTGCCCTCCTTGGTGGTGAACAGCGGGGTCTTGAGCAGCTTCGGCTCGTCGAGGTCGAACAGGTCGCCCTCGTCCTCGATCACCCCGGCGGTCAACAGCGCGCCCGCCGCCTCGTAGCCGAGCGCGTCGATGTCCAGCACCTTGCGGCTGGCCAGGTAGAACAGCCGCTCGCGCTGCTGCCCGGGGCAGCCCCGGGCGTTCGGGCAGCGCAGGTCGACGTCGCCCTCCTTCTGCTGCGCCAGCGGCCACCCGCAGCTCGGGCAGGTCGCGGGCATCGTGAACTCCCGCTCGTCGCCGGTGCGCACGTCGACCACCGGACCGAGCACCTCGGGGATCACGTCGCCGGCCTTGCGGATGACCACCCGGTCACCGATCAGCACGCCCTTGCGGCGCACCTCGTCGCCGTTGTGCAGGGTGGCCATCGACACCGTGGACCCGGCGACCTTGACCGGCTCCATCACCGCGAACGGGGTGACCCGGCCGGTGCGCCCGACGTCGACCTGGATGTCCAGCAGCTTCGTGGTGGCCTGCTCGGGCGGGTACTTGTAGGCGATGGCCCAGCGCGGGGCGCGGGAGGTGGTGCCGAGGCGGCGCTGCAGCGGCACCTCGTCGACCTTGATCACCATGCCGTCGATCTCGTGCTCGGCGGAGTCGCGGTGCTTGCCCCAGTGCTCGATGTGCTTGATCAGCTCGTCCACAGTGGACAGCACGACGGTGTGCCGGGACACCGGCAGGCCCCACGCCTTGAGCGCCGCGTAGGACTCCGACTGCCGCTCCGGCTCGAAGCCCTCGCGCTTGCCCAGGCCGTGGCAGATCAGCCGCAGCGGCCGGGTCCGGGTGATCCGCGGGTCCTTCTGCCGCAGCGAACCGGCGGCGGCGTTGCGCGGGTTGGCGAACGGCGGCTTGCCCGCCTCCACCAGACCGGCGTTGAGCTCGGCGAACTCGTCGACGCGGAAGAACACCTCGCCGCGCACCTCGACCAGCCCCGGCACCGGGTACTCGTCGGTGCCGGTCAGCTGCTCGGGCACGTCGGCCATGGTGCGCACGTTGAGCGTGACGTCCTCGCCGGTGCGGCCGTCACCGCGGGTCAGCGCCCGCTCCAGCCGGCCGTCCCGGTACAGCAGGTTGATCGCCAGACCGTCGATCTTCAGCTCGCACAGGTACTGCGCGCTGCTGCCGACCTCGCGCTCCACGCGATCGACCCAGGCCTGCAGCTCCTCGGTGCTGAACGCGTTGTCCAGGCTCAGCATCCGCTCGAGGTGCGCGACCGGGGTGAACTCGGTGGAGAAGGTGCCGCCGACGACCTGCGTCGGCGAGTCGGGTGCCTGCAAGGCCGGGTGCTCGGCCTCGAGCCGCTGCAGCTGCCCGAACAGCTCGTCGAACTCACCGTCGGAGATGGTCGGCGCGTCGAGCACGTAGTAGCGGAACTGGTGGCCGCGGACTTCTTCTGCGAGTTCCGCGTAGTGCTCGCGCACGTCGGCGGGCACGTCCTCGACGCCCTCGGCCGCGCGATCGGCAGCGGGGTCTGTCGGCACGTTCTCCTCGGCGCCGTTGTCCGGGTTGCGGTCGTCCACGTCCTTGCTGGTCACGCACCGAGACTAACGAGCGCCCCCGACAACGGCACGCAGCGGCTCGCCGACCGCCCCTCCCCGCCGGAGGTGTCGATTCCGCACGAAATCGAGCGCCACCCGGGTGAACGCCGATTTCGTGCGAAATCGACCACCCGGGGCCGTCAGGACTCCGAGGCGGTGCGATCGAGGTCCTGGACGAGCTCGCGGAGCTCCAGGAGGCCGATCGTGCCCTCCGGCTGGTTCTCGGCGGTCTCCACGCGGCCGAGCCGGTCGGCCGCCAGCCGCTCGCCGAGGGTGGCGTCCAGCGGCAGGAAGGTCAGCGCCTTGCGCTTCTTGTCCTCCATGGCCTGGAAGCCGGGGTGGTAGACGGCCACGTCGACCACGCCTTCGGCCTCGTCGACCTGCGCGACGACCCGCACGTCGGCCAGCTGGTACTTCTCCTCGCCCAGGTTGACCGTGACCTCGGTCGGGTCCGGCACCGGGGGCACCGAGTCGTGGTACTCCCACAACGTGTCCGCTGCCGGGGCGGCCGCGATCCAGGCGTCGGTGTAGGGCCGCAGCTCCGGGTCGGCCTGGCCGCTGACGACCAGCGCGTACACGGCCTTCTCGCCGTGCTCGATGGCGAAGGTCAGGTTCGGGTGCACCGCGGCCACCATGTCGGCGACCAGGTTCTCGACGCGCAGCGGCTCGCTGTCGCCGAGCGCGGCGGCGAGCTCGGGCAGCAGGTCGTCCCACTGCTGCCAGAACGCCTCGGCGCGGGCGGCTGCTTCGGCGGGCACGTCGACTGGTTCGGCGGCGGCGTCTTCAGCCGCACGGCGGCGGAGGAACCTGAACATGCCGCCCATTGTGCCGGTCGGCCTGCCGCGCGCGTGGCCGAACGGGTGGACTCACCCCGCCAGTTCGGCTGTGACGATGCCCGCCAGCTCGACGATCTCCACCCCGCGCACCTGCCGAGCCGCATCGAGCGCGCCGGTCAGCGCGGTCAGCGGATCGTCGTGGGTGGCCTGCCGAACGGCCTCCGCAGCCCGCCGGTGCGCGCGGACCTTGCTGCACGGACGGCTCCGGATGCTCTGCCAGGACAGCTCCCGCACTGCTTCCGCGAGCGCGTCCTGGTCGACCGGCGAACCGGTGCTCAGCGCGCACGCGGTGCGGCGCAGCACGGGGTGGTCCACGCAGTCGGCGGCGACGATGACATGTCGGGCGACAGCTGCCGCAGCATCCCGCAGCGGCTGACCGCCGGCTTCCCGCAGCGTCGGGAGCAGCTCCGCCGGGTAGCCGACGACTTGTTCCATCGGGTCGGCGACCGCGACCAGGTCGTCCGGCCACGGTGCGACGGGGAAGGTCCGGAGCCGCCCGGCCAGCCAGCCCGGGGTCGGCGGCAGCCCGGTGAGCCGCCCGGCCAGGGCCAGCATCAGCGCCACCGGATCGGCTTGCGACCAGGGCAGATCGGCCCGCAGTTCTTCCAGCTCGTCGGGCGCGCTGCCCTCCCGGTATTCCGGCAGCACCGCCTCGAACGAGGTGCGCAGCTCACCGCCGACGGCGTGCGAGAAGCGGGTCAGCCCGCTGCCGTCCCAGAACACCGAGACCGCGGTGGTCTCGGCGACCCGGCGCAGGACTTCGGGACGCCGCCCCTGCTCGCCACCGTCCTCGATCACCAGCAGCCAGTCGTCGAGCTGCTTGAGCGCGATCATCGGGTGCCGCTCCTGGTTGGCGAAGGCCTCCTCGCAGAACTCGTCGACGTCGAGCTCCCGCCCGAACTCGACGACCCCGCCGAACGCCGCGGCGACCTGCTCGAGGTCACCGCCCCTCACGAACGTCAGGCACGCCGCTTCCTGGATGATGCTGCGCCGAACCCACTCGGCGCGCTCGATCTCGCTGACGCAGTAGCTGCCCACGGCGTACTTCCTACCAGCGCACGAAGGCCCTCACGCCCGAATCGGGAAAAGACCCACCAACAACCGCCCCGATCACCGACCGAAGTCCACAGAGGACTCATCCGGCGGCGTTGGTTGCGCCGCTCGGACCACGTCGATCGTCGGGCCCGGCTACTTCTCGGCTTCGTCGGTGAAGAGCTTGGCGAGGTCGTTGGTGAGGGTGATCGCTCGGCGGGTCCAGGCCGGGGTTGCGCCGGCGAGGCCGCAGGTGGGGGTGGGGACGCTTCGCTCGGCGAGGGCTTTTCGGGCGAAGCCCAGGCGGGAGGCCAGGTCGAACGCCGGTTGTGCGAGGGTGCGCAGGGCGGAGTTCGCCGGTTCGGTGCTGGGCACCAGGCCGAGGAACAGGGTGGTTCCCTCCTCCCACGCCTCGCCGAGTTCGTCGGCCAGCTCGCCGGACACGTCGCCGAGCCCGGAAGCGTCCAGCGCGATCGCGCCCGCACCTGCGCGGCGCAGCATCGCAACCGGCGGGCGCGGGGCGCAGCAGTGCACGATCACCGGAGAATCCGTTGCGGCGGCGAGCTTTTCGATGACTTCACCGAGCAGGCGTTGCGCTTCGGGCTCGGGGACGGCGGGAACCTTGCCGTAGCCGGACGGCGTGGGCAGGGCGCCTTTGAGCACCGCCGGCAGCATCGGCTCGTCGAGCTGAACAACGACACGGGAACCGGTGCGGTTCGCGACCTGCGTCACGTGCTGGCGCAGTCCCTCGGTCAGCGACTCGGTGAAGTCGCGCAGCGCGCCGTGGTCGGTGAGCACGCGGTGCCCTCGGTGCAGTTCGATGCCCGCTGCGAGCGTCCACGGGCCTGCCGCCTGCACCTTCACCGCGCGCGGTGCGCCCTTCTCCGCGACCGCTTGCTCCACCGCGTCCACGTCCCAGCGCAGCAGGTCGATGGCGCGCTGCTGGTCGCGGCCGGGGCGGCCCGCGACGCGGTAGCCGGAGGGCACGACCTCGACGGCCAGGTCCACCAGCAGTCCCGCGGTCCGGCCCAGGATGTCGGCGCCGACGCCGCGTCCCGGCAGTTCCGGGAACGGCATCAGGTCGGGCAACTCCCCGGCCACGGTGCGCGCGGCCTCCACCGGATCCGTCCCGGGCATCGAGCCGATGGCGGTGGCGATCCCCGGACCCCAAGCTGCGTCAGTCACCCCGCCATTATCGACAGCCCGCGCCCGCGCACCCGACAGAGGTCGCTCCGCCGCTCATGGGCCGTGAGTCTTTTGGGTCGCCATGGCAGCCCAAAAGACTCACGGGACCTGACCAGCCAGGACGGAGCCGTCAGTCGGTGAACTGGTCGCGGAGGACTCGCTTGAGGAGCTTGCCGGAGCTGTTGCGCGGCAGGTCGTCGAGGAAGTGGATCTCCTTGGGCACCTTGAACCCGGCCAGTTGGCCGCGGACGTGCTCGATCAGCTCCGCCTCGGTCACCTCGTCCTTGGGCACCACGACCGCCGCGATCCGCTCGATCCACTTCGGATCGGGCACCGCGACCACCGCCACCTCGCCCACCGCCGGATGCGTGTAGAGCGCGTCCTCCACCTCGCGGGAGGCGACGAGCACCCCGCCGGTGTTGATCACGTCCTTGATCCGGTCCACCACGAACACGTAACCGGCCTCGTCGCGACGCACCAGGTCACCGGAGTGGAACCAGCCGTCCCGGAACGCCTCCGCGGTCTCCTCCGGCTTGTTCCAGTACCCGGTGCACAGCTGCGGCGACCGGTAGACGATCTCGCCCGACTCCCCCGGCGCGACCTCCTCGCCGCGCTCGTCGACGACCTTCGCCTCCACGAACAGCACCGGCCGCCCCGCCGAGTCCGGTCGATCGGCGTGCTCCTCGGGCCGCAGCACGGTGGCCAGCGGCGCGATCTCGGACTGCCCGAAGCAGTTGTAGAAACCGAGTTCCGGCAGGTGGTCGCGCAACCGCTGCAGCACCGGGCCGGGCATGATCGAGGCGCCGTAGTAGGCCTTGCGCAACGACTTCAGGTCCCGCTCGGCGAAGTCGGGGTGGTTGGCCAACGCGACCCAGACCGTCGGCGCGGCGAAGAACGAACCGATCCGCTCGGCTTCGATGCGCCGCAGGACGTCGCCCGGCTCCGGCACTTCCACGAGCCGGTTGGTGGCACCGATCATCAGGTTCGGCAGCAGGAACACGTGCATCTGCGCGGAGTGGTACAGCGGCATCACGTGCAGCGGCTGGTCGTCCTCGGCGAAGTCCAGCGCGGCCAAGCAGGACAGGTATTCGTGCAGCAGCGCGCGGTGCGTCATCATCGCGCCCTTGGGCGACGAAGTCGTGCCCGAGGTGTAGAGCAGCTGCACCAGGTCGTCGTCGGCAACATCGACGTCGATTTCGGGCAGCGGTCCCGCGGAGCATTGCGCCAGCAGCGAATCCGCGTCGCCGCGCAGCGGGATCACGCGCTCCAGCGAGGTTTCGCCGCGGACCTCGTCGAGCTTGCCCGCCAGCGCCGGGTCGACCAGCGCGATGCTGCTCTCGGACTGCGCCAGCAGGTAGGCGAGTTCGCCGGAGGTCAGGTTGTAGTTGATCGGCACGTGCACCAGACCCGCCCGCGCGCAGGCGAGGAAACCGATCAGGTAAGCGTCGGAGTTCTTGCCGTAGGCCGCGATCCGGTCGCCCTTGCTCGCGCCCGCGTCCAGCAGCACCCCGGCCGCGCGGGTGACCGCGTCGTCGAGCTCGGCGTAGGTCCACTCCGCCTCCTGCCCGGCGCTGTCGACGAACCGCAGGGCGACTCGGTCGGGAATCCGCGCGGCGCTGCGGCGCAGGACGTCGGCAACGGTGCTGGCGCGAAGATCGGACATCGGACCTCCAGTTCGCAGGTGGTCCACGACACTAACCGCGGAACGCGCCCGCTTTCCAGAACTCGCGCAGAGCCGCGTTGACGACGTCCGGACGTTGGCTGTGCGGCCAGTGCGAAGCGCCGGGCACCCGCAGCAGGTCGGCGCCGATGCGCTCGGCGGTGACCCGGGCGCATTCCATGATCGGCTCGCCGCCGTGCTCCCGGTACGCCTGCGGCGCGTTCTCCCAAGTGCCGGTGACCACCAGCTTCGGGAAGTCGCTCTCGGCGAGGGCGTCGGCCGGAACTTGCGCCTCCCAGGTCGGGAACTCGTTCAGCGCGGTCCGGGTGGCGCGCGCCAGTTCCGGCGTCGGCTCCGGCGCTTCGAAGCCGACCGACTCGAAGTTGAGCCGCACGAGATCGGCGTCGGTCAGATCCGGCGGCACGGATGCAACAGCGGCCCGGTTGCGCTCGAGAGCCGCGGCGACCAGCGGCGCATCGGCAGCGACCTGGAAGCACGCCGGCTCGATCAGCGTCAGCGACCGCACCGGACCACGCGCCGCGGCCAGCATCGCGACGACGCCACCCGACGAGTGCCCGACCAGGTGCGCGCCGCCGTCGAGCAGCGCGGCGATGTCTTCGGCGTCCTGCGCGTAATCGCTGCGCTCGACGTCCGGACTGCCCCCGTAACCACGCCGGTCCGGCAGCACGATCCGGAATTCCCCGGCCAGCGGCAGCTGCGCGCCGAAACCGAACGCATCGTGCGTCGCCCACGTACCCGAGCCGTGGACGAACACCACGCGCTCACCGTCTCCCCGCTCAACCACGTGAAGAACACTCATGGAGCCGATCATGCCGCGAAACGCGCCGCGGTCAACTGCGCAGCGCGGCGATCGCCGCACCCAGCGCCGCCTCGCGGAAATCCTCCACCGAACCTTCGGTGAGCGCGCAGTCCTGCAACCCGCCGATCGCGACGGTCGCCTTGGCGATCTGCGCGGGCGTGGCGCCCTCGCCCACCAGCAGGCGGTAGGTCCGCTCGCGCCAGCCGAGCATCTGCTCCATCAGATCGAGCTGCGCCAGCGCCCCGACATCGCGGATGACCAGCTCGAACACCTGGCGGTGGCGCAGCACCACGTCGAAGTAGTCGGCCAGGAAACCCTGCGGATCACCCTCTCCGGCCTCCGCCAGCAGTGCTTCGACGTCGTCGAGCAGCGGCTGCACGATGCCGCGCACGAGGTCCACCTTGGACGGGAAGTGGTAGTACAGCGCGGCTTTGGTGATGCCGAGCTGCTCGGCGACCTCGCGCAGGCTGGTCTTCTCGAACCCCTGGCGGGCGAACAGCTCGGTGGCGACCGCGCGGATCTCCGCGCTGGTGTCGACCCGTGTCCTCGGCATCAGCACCCTCCTCCCCGAGGATCCTAGTGCTTACCGCCCGGTAAATTACTTGCCGCCCGGTAAGTAACCGCCTAGCGTGAGCGGCATGACCAAGACGATCCTGATCTCCGGAGCCAGCATCGCCGGCCCGGCGCTGGCGTTCTGGCTGCACGAACACGGCTTCCACCCGACGGTCGTGGAGCGGTCACCCGCGATCCGCGACGGCGGCTACGCGATCGACGTGCGCGGCGCGGCGGTCACCGTGGCCGAGCGGATGGGCATCCTCACCGAACTGCGCGAAGCCCGCACCGGTATGCAGGGCATGACCATCGTCGACGGCGACGGCCGAGATCTCGCCTCGGTGCGGATGGACGAGCTGGTCAGCGGCCCCGACGACGTCGAGCTCATGCGCGGCGCGCTGAGCCGGATCTTGCACGAGCGCACCGACGGCGTCGAGTACGTCTTCGGTGACTCCATCACGGCGATCGAGCAAGGCCCCCACTCCGTCCGGGTGGAGTTCGAGCGGGCCGAGCCCCGCGAGTTCGACCTCGTGATCGGCGCGGACGGATTGCACTCCACCGTCCGGCGCCTGGCGTTCGGCCCCGAATCGGACTTCACCCGCTACTTGGGTTTCCACGTCTCGATCTTCGGCACGGAGAACTTCCTCGACCTCGACCGCTGGACAACCGTGCACAACACGCCCGGCAGGCTCGGCGGGCTGTACCGGGCGCGGACCGACCGCGGCGCGAAGGCGATCCTCGGCTTCGCATCACCGCGACTGCGCTTCGACCCGCGCGATCCGAGCACCCAGCTCCCGCTGCTGGACAAGGCGTTCCGCGACGAGCGCTGGATCGTGCCGCAACTGCTCGAAGCCGCCCGCAACGCCCCGGACTTCTACTTCGACTCGATCACCCAGATCCGGATGGACAGCTGGTCCCGCGGTCGCGTCGCGCTGGTCGGCGACGCGGGCTACGGCCCGTCCCCGCTCTCCGGCCAGGGCTCCAGCCTGGCGCTGGTCGGTGCCTACGTGCTGGCCCGCGAACTGCACGCAGCCGACGGCGACCACCATTGGGCGTTCCGCGCCTACGAGCGCGAGATGCGGAACTTCGTGGCGCTGAACCAGAAGATCGCCACGGACGGCGCGAAGACCCTCATCCCGAAGACCCGCACCGGCCTGTGGCTGCGCAACCAGATGTTCCGCCTGATGCCCCACCTGCCGAAAACCGCGACCCTGTCCAAGAACGTCGAACGAGCGGCCAACGCGATCGACCTCCGAGACCGGGTTCCGCGGTGAAGGACATCTACCGGAGCGAGCGGAGCCGGCAGCTGATCGAGCAGTGGTGCCGCGGCCGGCTCGACGCGTGGGCAGTACCGCACCAACGCCGCGTGATCGCCGCGAGCGGAAGCACGACGCACCTGGTCATCGCCGGTTCAGGAGCGCAGACCGCGCTGTTCGTGCCGGGCACCAACTTCAGCGCGGCCAGTTGCCTGCCGCTCGCGACCGCACTCGCCGAGCGCTGCCGCGTGGTGCTGGTCGACGTCCCCGGTCAACCCGGGCTCAGCAGCGGTCGGCGAATTCCCGCGCCGCAACGGCAGTCCTGGTACGGGCGGTGGCTGGCGGAGGTGATCGACGAGATCACCGAGTTCCCCGTGGTTCTGGCCGGTCACTCGCTGGGCGCGGCGATCGCGATGGCCACCGGATCACCGCTGGTCTCGCGGCAGGTGCTCCTGTCCCCCGGCGGCCTCGTCCGAGCGCGGATCACGCCCGGCATCCTCGCCGCGTCGATGTCCTGGCTGCTCCGCCGCCGCCCGACCGACAGCGCCCAGCTGCTCGGCACGATGCTCGCCCCCGGCCACCGCCCCCGACCGGAGCTGGTGGAGTGGATGACGCTGGTCGCCCGCCACGTGCGATCGAGCCTGGACCCCGCAGGAGCCGTGGTGGCGGATCAGCAGGTGGACCGCGTGGTCGTCGTCGGCGACCACGACCGCTACTTCCCCAGCAAGCCCCTGGCCCGCGCGGTGCGGCACACCCTCGACCGGCCGCTCAGCGTGCTCCCCTCAGCAGGACACCTGCTGATCGAAGAGCACCCCGACCACATCGCCGGCCTGATCAGCGGGTCTCCGCGATGATGCCGCTGCCCAGGACCAGATCGCCTTCGCCGTCCGGGCGGTACAGGACGATCGCCTGGCCCGGGGCCACGCCGCGCAGCGGCTGGCGGAGCTGGACGCGGATGTCCTCGCCGTCGGCTTCGGCGACCGCTTCCGCGGTGCCGCCGTGGGCGCGGACCTGGATCACGCACTCCGTCGGCCCGGCCAGCGGCTCCTCGGACGGCCAGATCGGGCGCTTGGCGTCGATCTCGGTCACCGACAGGCGTTCCGCCGCACCGACCTTGACCGTGCCGGACACCGGCTCCAGCGACAGCACGTAGCGCGGTCGGCCGTCCGCCGCCGGGGCGTCGATGCCCAGGCCCTTGCGCTGGCCGATGGTGAAGCCGTGCACCCCGGTGTGCTCTCCGAGGACCGCGCCGGTCTCGTCGTCGACCAGCTTGCCCGGCGTCTGGCCGAGCTTGTTCTCCAGGAACTTCTTGGTGTCGCCGTCCGGGATGAAGCAGATGTCGTGGCTGTCCGGCTTCTTGGCCACCGCCAGGTCGCGCTCGGTCGCCTCCACCCGCACCTCGGACTTCAGCGAGTCGCCGAGCGGGAACATCGAGTGCCGCAGCTGCTCGGCGGTCAGCGAGGCCAGCACGTAGGACTGGTCCTTGCCGTCGTCGCGGCTGCGCCGCAGCTCCGGCACACCGTCCACGATGGACAGACGGGCGTAGTGGCCGGTGCAGACCGCGTCGAAGCCCAGCGCCATCGCCTTGTCCAGCAGCGCCTCGAACTTGATCTTCTCGTTGCAGGTCAGGCACGGGTTCGGGGTGCGGCCCGCGGCGTACTCGCCGACGAAGGTCTCGATGACCTCCTCGGTGAACCGCTCCGCGAAGTCCCACACGTAGAACGGGATGCCCAGCAGATCGGCGGCGCGCCGCGCGTCGCGGGAGTCCTCGATGGTGCAGCACCCGCGGGCCCCGGTGCGCAGCGTGCCGGGCTTGGCCGACAGCGCCAGGTGCACCCCGACGACGTCGTGCCCGGCGTCCACCGCTCGCGCCGCCGCGACCGCGGAGTCCACCCCGCCGCTCATGGCTGCCAGTACTCGCACGCCTCACACCTCCGTGGCGGTGGCCGTCGACCCCGCCGAAGATCGTCGCAACCCGGCCAGACCGGCGCTACGCGCTCGTCGCACCACCGGCCCGATGGCCTCGGTGAGTGCCTGTACATCTGCCGCCGTCGAGGTGTGCCCCAGCGAGAAGCGCAGCGACCCCCGCGCGGCCTTGGGGTCTGCCCCCATCGCGAGCAGCACGTGGCTGGGCTCGGAAACCCCGGCGGTGCAGGCCGAACCCGTGGAGCACTCGATGCCCTTGGCGTCCAGCAGCATCAGCAGGCTGTCGCCCTCGCAGCCGGGGAAGGTGAAGTGCGCGTTGCCGGGCAGCCGCGACGGACCGCCAGCGACGACGTCGTCGCCGGGGTCGCCGTTGAGGACGACGTCCGGAACCGCGCTGCGAACACCGCTGATCAAGTCGTCGCGCAGCTTCGCCAGCTGCGGCGCGTGCGCCTCGCGGGCGTCGACGGCCTCGCGCACCGCCGCAGCCAGCCCCAGCACACCCGGGGTGTCCAGCGTGCCGGAGCGCACCTCGCGCTCCTGCCCACCGCCGTGCAGCACCGGCGTGCACTTCACGTCGCGCCCCAGCAGCAGCACGCCCACCCCGTAGGGTCCACCGACCTTGTGGCCGGTCATGGTCAGCGCGGAAGCCCCCGAAGCGGCGAAGTCCACCGGCAAGGTCTCGACGGCCTGCACCGCGTCGGTGTGCAGCGGCACCCCGTAGCGGTCGGCGATCGCGGCCAGCTCCGAGATGGGGTTGACCGTGCCCACCTCGTTGTTGGCCCACATGACCGTGGCCAGCGCCACGTCGTCCGGGTTCTCCGCCAACGCTGCCTCGAACACCTCCGGGCGCACCCGGCCGCAGGCGTCCGCGCTCAGCCAGGTGACCTCGGCGCCCTCCTGCTCGGCGAGCCACTCGACGGCGTCGAGCACCGCGTGGTGCTCCACCATCGAAGCCAGGATGCGGCGGCGCGCCGGGTCAGCGGCCCGGCGAGCCCAGAAGATCCCCTTGACGGCCAGGTTGTCGCTCTCGGTCCCACCCGCGGTGAACAGCACCTCGGACGGCCGGGCGCCCAACGCGTCGGCGATGTCCTCCCGCGATTCCTCGACCGCACGCCGCGCCCGGCGTCCCGAGGTGTGCAGCGACGAGGCGTTGCCGATCCGGGTCAACGCCTCGCTGAGCACAGCGACCGCCCCCGGTCGCATGGGTGTGGTGGCGGCGTGGTCGAGGTAAGTCATCGCTCGTCCAGGGTAATACAGGCCGACCGGGCGGAAGGCGCTGGTCAGGACGCCCGGCCGCGAGTCGCGCGCACCAGCGGCAATGCGGCCAGCACCGCACCGATCAACAGCACGAGGTCCAGCGGCAGGACACCCCTGGTCGGACTCGCCGGGGTGGCGAGCGCGGCGACCACCACGCCGCCCAACCCGACCAGCGTGGCCTGGCCGAGCATGTCCGAGATCTGCAGCGCGGACGAGTTGAACCCGCGTTCGGCCTCCGCCGACAGCGCCAGCACCCGCACCGAAGTGCTGGTGATCCCGATGCCCATCCCGCAGCCGGCGACGAACCAGCACGCGTAGACCAGCCACGGCAGCCCCCATTCGGGCAAGCTCAGCGACAGCCCGGCGACACCGAATCCGACCAGCGAGAACCCGACCGCGACCACCCGCTCGCGGCGGAGCTCCCGCTGCCGGCCCTGCCACAGCGAACCCGCGGCCCAGCCGATCGAGGCCACCGTCAGCGGTACGCCCGCAGCCGTCGGCGAGTAGTGGTGCACCACCGTCAGCGACAGCGGCACGAACGCCTGCGCGGTGAAGAACAGCCCGGCGAGCAATCCGCGTGAAAGCACCATCAGCGGGATTCCCGGCCGGGCGCGCAGGGTGCCCTTGGGCAGCAGCAGGCGCAACGACGGGACCAGCGCCACAACTCCGGCCAGGCCGACGAGCAGCGAGATCAGCGTCGGATCCTGCACCGCCCAGTTCAGCGCCACGACACCACCAGCCGCCCCCACCGCGGCCAACGGCAACCCGGGCCGCGGCTCCGGAGGATCTTCAGAGCGCGCGCCGAACCGCCGTGCCGTGGGCACCAGCATCGCCGTGCCGAGGCACACCAGCGGCGCCAAGCCGAGGAAGACCCACCGCCAACTCGCGTGCTCGGTCAGCGCGCCCGACACCACCGGACCGACCAGCGCGGGCACCACCCACGCCGAGGACAGCGCACCGAACGCGGCCGGCCGGTGCTCCTCCGGGAAGACGCGGGCGATCATCACGTACAGCGCGACGATCAGCACGCCACCGGCCAGCCCCTGCAGCACCCGGGCCACCAGCAGGACCAGCATGCTGTGCGCGAACCCCGCGACCACCAGCCCGAGCGCGAACGTGGGCAGCGCCACCAGCAGCGGCAACGCCGGACCACGCCGGTCGGACTGGCGCCCACCGATCACCGTCCCGATCGCGCTCGAAGCGAGGAAGACGGTGAACGGCCAGGAGTACCAGTGCTGCGCGTCGAGCTCCGCGACGATCGTGGGCAACGCCGTGCCCAACCCCATCGCCTCGAAGGCGACGAGCGTGATGACCAGGACCAGACCTGCGGTGAAGGTGCGGCGTCGCGGGTTCCACAGAGCGCTTCGGGACATCTCGGCAGTGGCCACCCGGTCAGCCTGCAACCTCCACCGCGCTGCAAGTCCAGTGGTCGCGGGCAACTCCGCCCCTTCAGACCAGCGTCAGGCGGCGAGGTCGTGCCGGGACTGCTCGGCGCGATGCCCGTGCACCGCGCCGCTGGCCAGCGCGATCTCCTCCTGCGCGCGCCGGGCCAGCTCCCGGCGATCGGTGCCGCGCAGTTCGGGAAGCACGACCAGCTCGACCACCAGACCGCGCGTGCGGGCAACGGTCAGCAGCGAGCTGACCAGCGTCGTCTCGCCCAGGAAAGCCGCCGCCGTGGTGAACTGCCCCGCCCCGTCGCGGAACCTCAGCGCCACCGGCTGCATCCGCACCCCGGCGTCGACCGCGGCCTGGAAGACCGCGGGCCGGAACGTCCCGACCGCCCGGCCGCACCAGGTGGTGCCCTCCGGGAAAGCGCCGATCACCGCCCCGGCGCGCAGCTCGTCAGCGATGGTGCGCACCGAGGTCGGCAGCGCCGACAGCCGCTCGCGGTCGATGTAGACCGTGCCGATCCGCCCGGCCAGCGGGCCCAGCAGCGGCCACGACCCGACCTCCACCTTCGCCAGCATCCGCATCGGGCACAGCACCTGCAGCGCGACGATGTCCAGCCACGACACGTGGTTGCAGACCACCAGCGCACCCCCGGCGGGCAACCCGCCGTCGAGCACGAGACGAATCCCCAAGGCTCGCAGCAGAAGCCGGAACCACGCCACCAGCGCCCAGTGCCGCGCCGGACCCAGCACCGGCAGCACCAGGACCAGGACGCAGCCGCCGAGCAGCAGCACGACGACCCCGCTCAGGCGCAGGACCAGCTGCAGCGGACCGACCTCGGCAACGCGATCGCGCGGCGGCATGCACTGGTCGCCGCACGGCGAAACCGGCATCCACGGGTGGTTCATGCCGCATCGCCCAGGAAGAACCGCAGGTAGCGCTGGTCCGCGCGGTCGAGGTCGAGCAGCACGAAGAAGTCGGCGACGTTGAAGTCCGGGTCGTGCGCCGGCCGCCCGCACACCTGAGCACCCAGCCGCAGGTAGCCCTTGAGCAGCGGCGGCAGCGCGGTGCGGCCGGTGACGGCGAACGGTTCCCAAGGCCGGTGCGGGTGCACTCGGTACTCCTCGGGCGCGTAGTGCTTCTCCGACACCGCGTTCCACACGTGGGAAGCCAGCACGCCACCGTCGTCGAGCGGCACGGACGCGCACCCCACGAGCATCCGGTGCCCGTGCAGCAGCATGTACCGCGCGATTCCCGTCCACACCAAGCCGATCACGGCACCGTTGCGGTGCTCCGGGTGCACGCACGAACGCCCGGTCTCCACCAGCGAGGAGCGCAGCGGAGCCAGCGCGGACATGTCGAACTCGGTTTCCGAATAGAGCATCCCGGCTTCCGCCGCCCGGTCCGGCGGAAGCATCCGGTAGGTCCCCACGACCGCCCCCGAGTTGTCCTCCCGGACGACGAGGTGGTCGCAGTGGTCGTCGAAGGAGTCGCGGTCGAGACCGAATTCCCGACCGCTGACCGTGGCCCCCATTTCCTCGGCGAACACCTGGTACCGCAGGCGTTGCGCGGCGTGCACTTCGTCGGAGTCTCGGGCGACCAGCAGCGAGTAGTGGGCGTCGGCCGCCGCGTTCGGTGCGGCGCTGGCCAGCAGCTGCGTCTCGGACATGCCGCAGGTGTATCGCCGCGCGGCGAACGCCCAACACACCGGACGAGGGCACGGAGCAGGAACTTTCGGTGAACCCCTGGTGCGGGCCGGAAGCACTGCCCCGAACGGCCTACCCGCGGAAGGCGGACAGAGCCCGTTCCAGCACCGAAGCCGGGCTCGGCTGGGTCGCCATCTCCTCGCGCACCTCGCGCGCCGCATCGCTGAACGCGGGCTCGTCGAGCAGCCTGCGGACCGCAGCACGCACCATCTCGACGTCCACTGTGGTCGGATCGTGCGAGAGACCGACGCCGCGGTCCACGACCCGCTCAGCGGACATCGGGTTGTCCGCGAAAGCGGGCAGCACCAGCTGCGGCACGCCGTAGTGCAGCGCGGCCGCCGTGGTCCCCGACCCGCCGTGGTGGATCAGCAGCGAACTGGTCGGCAGGAACGCCGACAGCGGCAGGAAGCCCACCGCCCGCACGTTGTCCGGCAGCGACCCGACGTCGGCGAGATCGGTCTCCTTCGCCGCCAGGACCACGTCCACGTCGAACTCGCTGAGCGCCTCGACCACCACGGACAGGCTGCTGGTCCCGGACATGACCGGAACCACGGTGCCGAGCGTGACACCGATGCGTGGTCGTTCCGGCCGCTGCAGCGCCCACTCCGGCACCGCCGAGCCGCCGTTGAACGGCACGAACCGCATCGGCCACCACGGCAGGCCGTCCACCTGGTCCACGTCGTCCTCGACCAGCCCGCCCATGCTCGGCGGCCGCGGATCGATCCGCGCGATCACCTCCGGCACACCGTCCGGGATGGCCAAGTGGGCGCGCAGCGCCGCAGTCAGGTCGTCCTCGTCGTAGAAGTTCCGCCCGATGCGGAAGCTCCCGTCGCGCGACGACCAGGACACCCGGTTGCCGACCTCCAGCACCGGGACCCCGAGCGCGACCGCGGTCAGCCGGCCGGTCGCGTGGTCGGTGGTGTGCACGACGAGGTCCGCGCCGAACGCCCGCCCCGCGTCGATGCTGCCCTCGGTCATGGTCAGGGTGAACAACCAGAACGGGCCGCCGGACCGCGGCGCCTTCTCGAACGCCTCGGTCAGCCCCCGCTCCTCGAGGTACTTCTTGAGCTCGGGCGTGGTTTCCTGCGAGGTGGTCGCCCGCAGCAGCTCGGCCCACACGTCGTGCCCCGGGAACACGTCCACCACCGGCAACCCGGCCCGCGCACCGGCGTCGACCATCTCGCCGGTCGTGGCCACCAGCACCTCGTGCCCGGCAGCCCGGGCGGCCCAGACCATCGGCACGATCGGGAACATCAGCCCGTAGCCGGGCGCAGCAGTGAACAAGATCCGCACGGAACCACAGCATGCCACCAACCGATCACCGCGCGCAGCTGGTTTTCCGTGAGCAGGCTCTTCTTCCCGATCAGCCGGCAGCTAGATTCCGGGACATGCAGCGAACGACCGAGCGCGTCGACCTCTACACCGACGGCGCATGCAGTGGGAACCCCGGCCCGGGCGGCTGGGGCGTCGTGCTGCGCTACGGCGACCACGAGCGCGAGCTCTACGGCAAGGACGCCGCGACGACGAACAACAAGATGGAGCTCATGGCGGTGATCGAGGGCCTCGCCGCCCTGACCCGCCCGATGCCCTCGGTGCGCATCTACACCGACAGCACCTACGTGCTCAAAGGCATCACCGAGTGGATGCGCGGCTGGAAGCGCAACGGCTGGATGACCTCGGCCAAGAAGCCGGTCAAGAACGCCGACCTGTGGCAGCGCCTCGACGCCGAATGCGCGCGCCACGGCGACGTCCAGTGGGAGTGGGTGAAGGGCCACGCAGGCCACCCCGAGAACGAACGCGCCGACCGCCTCGCCTGCCAAGGCCGAGACGAAGCCCGCGACGGCTGACTGCACGTCTGAAGCTCTCGTTTTGCGTAGCGGTGCGGGTGGCGGAACCTCAGCGCCCGCCTGGACTCCGGGTGCCCGACTTTATGCATGCCACTCTGACAAGCGAAAAGGCGGGTCGCACCGAGGTGCGGCCCGCCTTTTCCGGCTTGGCGATCAGCCCTTGCGCTTGGAGACTTCCTCCGTGAGCTGCGGGGCGACCTTGAACAGGTCGCCCACCACGCCGTAGTCGGCGATCTCGAAGATCGGCGCCTCGGGGTCCTTGTTGACCGCGACGATCGTCTTCGAGGTCTGCATGCCCGCACGGTGCTGGATCGCACCGGAAATACCCAGCGCGATGTAGAGCTGCGGGGACACGGTCTTACCGGTCTGCCCGACCTGGAACTGGTGCGGGTAGTAACCGGAGTCCACCGCCGCACGCGACGCACCCACCGCAGCACCCAAGCTGTCAGCGAGCTTCTCCACAACCTCGAACGACTCCGCCGAACCGACACCACGGCCACCGGAGACCACGATGCTGGCCTCGGTCAGCTCCGGACGGTCCCCGGCCTCGGCCGGCTGACGACCGGTGATCTTCGCACCGGACGCGGCCGGAACCTCGACCTGCTCCACCGCCCCGGCACCCGCGGCCTCCTCGGCCTCGATCGAGCCCGGCAGCACCGTGATCACCGGAACACCCTTGGTGACCTTGGCCTTCGCGTCGTAAGTGCCACCGAACAGCGACAGCGAACCCACGCCCTCGCCGTCGAGGTCCACGACCTCCGACAGCAGACCCGAACCCAGGCGCACCGCCAGACGACCGGCGATCTCCTTGCCGTCGATCGACGCCGGTACCAGCACCGCCGCCGGGCTCGCGCTGCCCACCAGAGC
>NZ_JAQGLA010000041.1 GCF_027853915.1 Saccharopolyspora oryzae | reverse complement strand
CGGTCCACCGATGCCACCAGGCCTGGTGACACCACCCCCCGGATCATCCGTTCGACTGGGGGACAAAGTCATGCCAGGCCTGGCGACCAGGGCTCTTGATCAGAGCCACGAAAACGGTAACGGGGGGCTCGACCAGCACCACAAGCGTCCTCAGTTGCAGCACTTCCCTTGCGTCTCGCTGGGCTCGACCAGGAGGTTTGGGGATTCGCCCGCGGTCTCGGAGTCGGCCTTGACCACGTAGACCTCCCAGGGTTCGCGGCCGGGGCCGTGCACCCAGACCTTGTCCTGGCGGGCGTAGCAGCAGGTCGTGTCGTTCTCGACCTCGGTGAACAGGCCCAAGGCGGCCAGTCGCTCGGCGGCTTCGTGGACGGTTCCGGTGTTGTCGACCTCGACGCCGAGGTGGTCCATGACCGTTGCCTGGCCCGGCTCGCCTTCCAGCAGGACGAGCTTGAGCGGCGGGTCGGCGACGGCGAAGTTGGCGTAGCCGGGGCGGCGCTTGGCCGGTTCCGCGCCGAAGAGCTTCGAGTAGAAGGAGATCGAACCTTCCAGGTCGCCGACCCGGAGGGCGAGTTGGATGCGCGACATCACGACCCCTGTCTAGATGGACGTCGAAACAGCGGGGTCAGTTTGCCCCTCTGATTCGAGGTGTGTCAAATTAGAGGGGTGTCGAAACAGGAGTCGGAGCTGTGCTGCTCCCCGCTGATGGGGGAGCCGTTGACGGCCGAGCAGTCGGTGGAGTTGGCGCGGGTGTTCAAGGCGATCGGCGAGCCGGTGCGGTTGCGGCTGCTGTCGCTGATCGCCTCGCACGCGGGCGGCGAGGCGTGCGTGTGCGACCTGACCGGGGCTTTCGAGCTGTCCGGGCCGACGATCTCGCACCACCTCAAGGTGCTGCGGGAGGCCGGGGTGATCGAGGGCGAACGCCGCGGCACGTGGATCTACTACCGGGTGCGCCCCGAGGTCCTGGCTTCGCTGTCCAGCGTGCTCGCTCCGGCCGATGAGGTGACCGCATGACCCGAAATGCGGCGATGGCCCGTCTGTCCACGTTGGACCGGTTGCTGCCGGTGTGGATCGGTGCGGCGATGCTGGTCGGGCTCCTCGCCGGACGCTGGATCCCCGGCCTCGGGCCCGCTCTCGACGCGGTGCAGGTCGACGGGATCTCGCTGCCGATCGCGCTCGGCCTGCTGGTGATGATGTACCCGGTGCTGGCCAAGGTCCGCTACGACCGGCTCGACACCGTCACCGGCGACCGGCGGCTGCTGATCTCCTCGCTGGTGCTCAACTGGCTCATCGGCCCGGCGGTGATGTTCGCGCTGGCGTGGGTGTTCCTGCCCGACCTGCCCGAGTACCGCACCGGTTTGATCATCGTGGGTTTGGCGCGCTGCATCGCCATGGTGATCATCTGGAACGACCTGGCCTGCGGTGACCGCGAGGCCGCCGCGGTGCTGGTGGCGCTGAACTCGGTGTTCCAGGTGGTCGCGTTCGCCGCCCTCGGCTGGTTCTACCTCTCGGTGCTGCCCGGTTGGCTCGGCCTGCCCCAGGTCGGCCTGGACGTCTCGGCGTGGCAGATCGCCAAGTCCGTGCTCATCTTCCTCGGCATCCCGCTGGTCGCCGGGTACCTGACCCGCAAGCTGGGGGAGCGGGCCAAGGGCCGGGACTGGTACGAGGACCGGTTCCTGCCCAAGATCGGTCCGGTCGCGCTCTACGGGCTGCTGTTCACCATCGTGGTCCTCTTCGCCCTGCAAGGCGACCAGATCACCAGCCGGCCGGTGGACGTCGCGCGCATCGCCGTGCCGCTGCTGGCCTACTTCGCGATCATGTGGGCGGGGTCCTTCGCGCTGGGCAAGGCCATCGGCCTGAACTACGAGCGGTCGGCGACCCTGTCGTTCACCGCTGCGGGCAACAACTTCGAGCTCGCGATCGCGGTGGCCATCGGCACCTTCGGCGTCACCAGCGGACAAGCCCTGGCCGGCGTCGTCGGCCCGCTCATCGAGGTGCCGGTGCTGGTCGGCCTGGTCTACGTCTCCCTGGCCGCACGCCGCTGGTTCGCCGAACCCGCCCGCACGACCTGGAGCGATCATGCCCCGCACGCCTGAAATCCTGTTCGTCTGCGTCCACAACGCCGGACGTTCGCAGATGGCCGCGGCTCTCCTGCAGCACCGCGCACAGGGCAACGTGACAGTGCGCTCGGCCGGATCCGATCCGGCGGAGACCATCAACCCCGCCGTTGTGGCCGTCATGAGCGAACTGGGCATCGACCTGTCGCGGGAGATTCCCAAGAAGCTCACCACCGACGCGGTCGAGGCCGCGGACGTGGTGATCACGATGGGCTGCGGTGACGCCTGCCCGGTCTTCCCCGGCAAGCGCTACCTGGATTGGCAGCTGTCCGATCCGGCCGGGCAGGGCGTCGCGGCCGTACGAGAGATCCGCGACGAGATCGACCGCCGGGTCCAGGCCTTGCTGGCCGAACTCGTTCCCAGCAGCTGAAGCTGCTCGGTCGCGGAAGAGGGCTTTGCGCAGGTAGAGGGTCGTGAGTGTTTTGGGGTGCTATGACGCCACAAAACACTCACGACATCTGGCTCACCTGCCGGCGGGGATCGTCGGGAGGGTGAGCTCCGACGGGTGTTCCGGTGAGGTGTGGATGGTCAGCGGGGACAGGGCTGCCGGGAGGTCGCGCAGCGTGGGGAGCAGGTGCGGCACGTCGTAGGCCTGCACCGCGATCCGCAGCTTGTGGCCGGGCGGGATCACCGCGCCGGTGGGGAAGACCTCCACGTCGATCGGCGCGATCTCGCCTGGCTGAAGCAGGTTCTGGGCTTCCTTGGTGAAGGGGTGGTACGGCTGGATCAGCTTCCCGTCGAGGTAGCGCGAGCGGGATTCGTCGAGCGCCCGGTGGGACAGGACCTGCCAGCCGCCGGTGAGCCGGTTGACCTCGCCGGTCGGCGACACCGACGACACCGAGACCGACACCATGCCGTTCCCGGTCGGCGTCGACATGTTCAGCCGAGCGTTGATCGGACCGCGCATCCGCAGCGGCTCGGCCACCGGTTCGGTTTCGAAGACCGCTCCGGACAGGTCGTTCCACCGGTTGTCCTCGCACAGCTTCCCGAGCGCGATGGTGTTGGGCAGTCCCGCGGTCCACTGGTTGGCCGAGCGCGTGCACAGGCCGGAGACGGGGACCGGAGCGACCGTGGTCTGCCCCGGTTCGGCGTCGTCGGCGACCAGCTTCCCCGGCGAGGCCGGGAGCGAGGTGCCGGAGAGCTGGAACGTGGTGGCGCGCTGCTCGTCGATCCAGTCCTGCGCCTGGTGCCACTGGCCGGAACCGATCTCGTGCCAGGTCAGCGGCGGGATGTCGGCGTCCAGCGCCGGGTCGGCCAGACCGCGCACGTAGTGGTCGAACCAGCGCAGCTGGAGCTCCTGCAACGTGCCGTGCCCGGCGTCCTCGATTCCGGTGCCCTGGCTGGCTTGCAGGTGGTCCCACGGGCCGAAGATCATCTTGGTCGGGATGCCGCGCTCGCGGAGCCGGTCGAACACCATCGGCGTGCCGCGCTGGAACAGGTCGTACTCGCCGCCGACGAGGAAGGTGGGCACGTCGATGCGGTCGACGACGTTGATGGGCGAGCGCTCGGCGTAGAACGGTCCGTCGAACGCCGAGTCCAACCCCAGCGTCGCGGAGAGCAGCATCGGCGCGGTGAACCCGGTAGCACCTTGGATTCGCGACAGGTACATCTGCAGCGCGTTGTCGGGTTCGCCCGGTCCGTACGCGGGCGGGATGAGCCCGGTGCCCGTGACCAGCCCCAACCACAGCGGGATGAACCCGACGTCGACGGCACCACCGGAGGCGACCACGTCGCGGTAGGTGTCGGCAGCCGGGACCTGCGGGAAGATGGCCTTCAGCCCGGCCGGCCGGTTGGCGGCGGCGAACAGCTGGCTGATCCCCATGTACGAAGGACCGTGCATGCCAACGGATCCGTTGCTCCACGGCCGTTCGGCGGAGGCGGCCCACTCGACGATCTCACCGGCGTCGGTGTTCTCGCGCTCGCTGAACGCCGCCCACGAACCACCCGAGCTGCCGGTACCGCGAGCATCGACGGTGACCTGCACGTATCCGCGCTTGACGAAGTAGCTGGGATCGCCCATCGCCGCTGCTGCGGGCCCGTTCAGCACGGTCTTGTTGTACGCGGTGATGGTCAGCAGCACGGGAAACCGCCCGTCGAGCGGATTCCCACCAGCATCGGCCGGCCGCTGAACATCACCGCGCAGCACGGTGCCGTCGGACATCGGAATCGCAACGTCGCTCTCGGTGGCGGTCGAGGGGTACTCCTCCCCACGAGCCACCCAACTGTCCTGCGCGGCAGCGGTGTTCACCGTGGTCAACCCGGCGAGAACCGTCACCAGCGCCAGCAACAGGGCCAACGAACTCCGGCGCATGAAGACCTCCCAGCACGTCGGGGAGATCAACGACCAGAACGGCCCAGGGTTACGCGAACCGCCCAAGACCAACGATCACGGACGGCTCGCGTGGTGCTCAGCGATCGAACCGGCCATCCTTGACGGCTTGCACGAAGCTGGCGACATCGACCCGTAACGTTGGTCCGGACGGGTTCTTGGAGTCGCGAATCTCGTCGAGGTCGGTGGTCAGTTCGACGCAAGTCGATGTGCTCTGGCTGCGGGACGATTTGATCCAGGTCTTCGAGGTGGTCATGCCTTTCGCTCCATCCTGTCAACCAAGTCCGCGATGAGCTTCGCCGAGTCTTCCGGGCTCAGCGTGGCTGTTCGTACCATCTCGATCGCCTGCCTGTACATGCGAATGTCTGCTTCTTCATGGAGGAAGAGCCCTGACTTGCGGTTCTCGAGGTGGACGGCCACGCCAGATGGTCCTTCGATCAGCATGAACGGCCCGTCCAGCGCGGGATTCCAGCCAGAATCAGACCGGATGATCCGCAGTTCGATGTTCGGGCGCCGCCCGATTTCCAGGAGGTGCCTGAGCTGGTCGGTGAGAACGTCGGGAGACCCGATGACCTGCGTCAGAGCTGATTGGCCGATCATGCCGGTGAACTGGGTGGGCTTGTGGCCGGTGAGCACTTCTCGACGCCCGATCCGGATCGAAACGCGGGTAGCGAGTTCTCCAGCTGGTAGCCCGGAACCCATGATGCCCCGGATGTAGTCGGTCGTCTGCAGCAAACCTGGGACGAGCAAGGGTGAGACCTCGGTGATGTTGGTGGCTCCCTGCTCCAGATCGAGCAGGGCGGCGAGCTGTTGCCGGTTCTCGGGCAGCGTTGTAGCCACCCAGCTCGAATCGCTCGCACCGTAAGCGAGGTCTATGACTTCCTCGAAGCGCTGCCCGTTCACTCCTAGCGCGGTCAAGATCTGAGCGACCTGTTCCGGCTTGGGTATCCGGTCGCCGGTTTCCCATCTCGACAGGACACCGGGATCTCGTCCAAGCTGGGTTGCGAAGCCTCGGACGGTGAGCCCGTGCTCTTGGCGGGCTTCGCGAAGCGCATTTCCCAGCGCTCGTCCCCTCGGGGTTCTAGCCACGATCTGCTCCGTTCCAAACGCTGATCACCTGTTGCGCACATGGTCACGGCGTTGTCGATGGTGGCACGTTGCAACAAGATTCAGTAATTACCACAACGGGTGGTGCGAGCAGGAAACGGCGCGATAGGGCGGGGAACATGAAATTGGAGCCAGATTCGGCTTTTTCAGAAACCAAGCAGTTCAAGCACTTCCAATACCGCAAGGGGATCGTCCCGGACTGGTGCAGATTCGCTCACATTCGTTGCAACACAACGGATTCCTTGGTCAGGTCCTGGTGTCGGCGGGTGTTCCAAGTCGAAGAAGTGGAAGTGTGTTCACGTCCAGGGGAGCGATGCCCTGACCTGCCGACGGGGATTCTGGAGTGCACGGACTGCATTGTGGCTGCTGCCTTTCCAGTCCTCGCCGACCGGTCGGACCTGAACCAGATGATCCCCGCGCGGATCGATACGCCGCCGGAGATGGCGTCAGCAATGCTGGTGCTGCATCAGGACTTGGCAGACGAGGAGAGTCGAATCCGCGCAGGCGAGGTCGACACCGGCAGTTTGGGGCGTCTGGCCGCTGAAACCGAGCGCTTCGCTGCGGCGCTGCGCCGTTTCGGCTGGTTGGCGGCGAGGAGGTGATCCCGACCTGAATGCGGGGCTTGGGGTGATCGGGGCTACCGCGTCAAGCGGTGGTCGGTCTAGTGGGCCACAGCCGTACGAGCCAGCGCTCGATCCCGTCGTGGGGCCAGGATTCGGTCGTTGGCTCCGCTCCTTCTTCCTCCTCCTCGTCCAGCCAGGCGAGGAAGGCCGCCTCGGCTGCGGCTCGGTCGCGGCAGCGGGCGTCGAGGACGTAGGTGTCGGTGGGCACCGGGAGGACGCATTCCGTCCCGAGGCTGGAGGTACCCGAGACGAGCGCGATGTGCGGACCGGCGATCTCCACCTCGTGGACGACCGTCAGATCCCACGGATGGGGCGGTTCGGGCGCGGGGTGCTCCCAAAGCTCCAAATCCGCATGTACGGCGCCATCCTCCAGAACGCTGTGGAACAGCGCGAGATCTGGGCCGGCTCCGGTTGTGACGGGAGACTCCTCGGAGGGGAGCGGGGCCTGGCGCAACGCCGGTGCCTCCGGGTCTGAGAGCCGGAAGAGGTGTCGCTCGACCTCAACGAGGCCCGAGGCGGCGGCGCGGGGCCAGGATGCAGGTGGGGTGCGGGCGTCGGTCATCGTGGTGTCGACCTCCTGGGTATAAAGGTTGGTCCGACCAAAATCAACTTCGCAGATCGTCGCAGCCGCCCTCGTCATCCTGCGCACCGGCCATGACCGCACCGTGGTCGCACGGAGCAGCAAGTCGTTACGCGAAAGGCTCAGTGCGTTGGGGGCTTCAGCGGGTGGCGGTGGTCAGCCATGCGGAGCCGCGCAGTTGCACACCGTTGGGTTGGTGGTGGCGTTGCATCGCTTCGGTGAGGGCTGCGTGGGCGCGTTCTGTTTCGGTCGCGTTTGCATTGCTGCGCATTGCTCGAACCGGGGCCCACTCGAAGAGGAAGTTGGCCGCGTCGGCCGGGTCGTGGCCCCAGAGCTGGGGTGCATCGACGGGCTTTGCCGTCACGTCGGAGAATCCGGCGCCGGTCAGCACTTCGTGGATGCGGTTCGGGTCCGCCAGGGAGGTCGGGCCGGGGGAGTGCGGGTCGACGGGGGCGGGCGCCGGAAGGTGTTCGGCCATCGCATCCAGGACCGTGCCCAGGTCTCCGTCGTGGCGCTCGCGCAGGCAGACGAACGCCAGCCGGCCGCCGGGCCGCAAGGCGGTGGATGTTGGTGAACGCGGCGATCGGGTCGGCGAAGAACATCACGCCGAACCTGCTGATCACCACGTCGAAACCGGCAGGTGGGAACGGGTGCACCTGGGCATCGCCCTGTTCGAACGAGACGTTGCCGATGCCTTCCTGCGCCGCCGTGCGCCGAGCTCGTTGCAGCATCGGAGCCGACAGGTCCACGCCGACGGCGTGCATCGCACGTGCGGCGGCCATCCGGGTCGTCTGTCCGTTGCCGCAACCGATGTCGAGCACCCGATCCCGTTCGGTGAGGCTCGCGGCTTGCAGCAGGTCGTCGTTGAACCCGCAGTTCACGGCGTCGTAGCGGTCTTGGTGATCGGCCCAGTGGGTGCCTTCAGCACCGTTCCAGGATTCGGACTGCGAGGTGTTCGCGGTCTGCTCCACGACAGGTCCTTCCCTTTCAGCAGGTGGCGCTGGCCAGCCAAACGGTGCCGCCGACCCGCACGCCCTGCGCGGTTTCGTGCGGTTGGAGTCCCGAGCTCAGCTCCGCGCGGAGCCGATCCACAGTGGATTTGTCGAGGTGTCGCAGGTTGAACTGGACCGGTGCCAGCGAGCAGACGAACTCCGCTGCGTCGTCGGCGTTCTCGCCCAAGTTCTGATCGGCTTCGACCTTCTCCACTGCGATGTCGCGAAATCCGGCGGAGTCGAGGACTTCGTCGATGCGGACGGGGTCCACCATGGACATCATGCCGAGGGATGCTGGTGACGGCTTCTTCATGAACTCGCCCAGGGCTGCGGTCGCGCGAGCGTAGTCGCCATCCGGATCGGGGGCTGCCGGGCTGATGAACGCCAGCCTGCCGTCGGGGCGGAGCGCGCGGCGGATGTTGCTGAACCCGGCGACCAGGTCGGCGAAGAACATCACGCCGCCGCGGCTGATGGCCACGTCGAAACCGGCTTCCGGGAACGGGTGAACCTGGGCGTCCGCTTGGACGAACTCGATGTTGGGGATGTCGGCCGAATCGGCGCGGGCGCGGGCCACCATCGGGGCGGAGATGTCGACGCCGACGGCTCGGCCGCGCGTCGCCTGTCCGGCGGCCAGCCGCGTGGTTCTTCCGGTGCCGCACCCGACGTCGAGCACTCGGTGGGCTCGGTCGATCTGGGCGGCGGCGAACAGCGCAGCGTTGAAGTCGTCGAGCATCCCGTCGTAGCGCTCGGCGTTCGATGCCCAGAGCTCGCCCTCCCAGCCGTTCCACGCCTCGGCCTGCTGGACGTTGACCACGTTCTGCATCGGGACCCTCCAGTTTCACTAGAGTTTGTCACTAGTGATGGACTCTAGTTATAGACTCCAGTCATGAGTCCGGTCAACAAGCGGGCCGAGAAGGCCAAGCAGACACGACTGCGGATGCTGCGCGCAGCGGGCGAGCTGTTCGTGGAGCGCGGTTACGGCGCGACGCCGTTGCAGGACATCGCGGACCGGGCCGGAGTCGCGGTTCAGACCATCTACTTCACGTTCCGCAACAAGCGGAACCTGCTGAAGGAGGTCGTGGACACCGCGATCGCGGGCGACGACGAGCCGGTCGCGACGATGGACCGCCAGTGGTTCCGCGACGCCCTGGCGGAGGAGACCGCGCAAGCCCACCTCCGCGCGCACATCGCGGGCACCCGCCAGGTGCTGGAGCGGGTCGCGGCGATCGTGGAGGTGCTGCGCGTCGCGGCAGCGACGGACCCGGAGGTCGTGGACCTGTGGCCGAAGGGCGAAGACCCGCGCTACACCGTCCAAGCCGCAACGGCGAAATCCCTGGTCACCAAGCCAGGAACGCGAGCTGAGCTGTCCGCCGACCACGCCGCCGACGTCCTGTTCGGCCTCCTCAGCCCAGAGCTCTACCTGCTGCTGGTCCGCGACCGCGGCTGGACTCCGGACCAGTGGGAGCAGTGGGCCTACGACACTCTCCGCGCCCAGCTCGTTTCCTGCTGATCGGATAACAGCGAGGAGGTGAACCGCTGGTCTGCTTCAGTCCTGCCAGAAGAAGAGGAGGTCCCGGACTTCGAGCGGCCCACGGTTGCCGAAGAAGTAGGTGCAGAGTCCGGTGACAGTCGTCGAGGCGAGAGGCTCATCGATCCAGCGGAATCCAGCTGGTTCCAGGGCACTTCGAGCGGCGGAGTTCGCCTCGTTGCTGATGACGAATCGACCGAGGGTGCTGACGGCGACCGAGCCGCCCACGTGATCGAGCACGTTGTACGTGGTCCGACCTCCGGGAGGTTCGTCTGACCGCGGAGTTCCCGGTTCCAGGTTCGCTGCGGTGAGCGCTGCTCTCGCGCGTGCGAGCAGCTCGTCCTCGTCGGCTGGCTGAACCGGATCGGCGCAGATCTCTTCGAGTCGCCAGCGCGGATCGGTTCGCGGTTCGCAATCGGGCACGTATTCGCGACGGACCGCAGCACGGACTTCGTCGTCGAGACCGTCGACCTCGACGCGAGGACGCCCCAGCGAGTCGTAGATCGCCCGGGCTTCGGCGAGGTCGTTGTTGAGGCGGTACAGCGCACACACCGACCACAGCTTCGCCTCGACGGTGGGAGCTTGTTCGAAGTACTCGCGGAGGCGCTCTTCGTCGTCCACGAGCGAATGGGCCAAATGTGCCACTCCCGCGTCCGGGTCCGCGAGTGCCGTCGTCACGTCCTCGCCCGCGCGATGCCGCATCCGCACGCGGAACGCACGATCTTCCGGACGCGCGTCCCCGAGATCAGCGATGATCGCCTCGGCCCCGTACCGGGCGACGAGCGCGTCCAATCCGGCCTCGCCGACCACGCGGCGGTGAGCCCACGGATCGTTCGCAAGCGTCGCCAGGTCATGAGCCGTCGTGCGATCTCCGGCGGCACCGCGTGCGCTCAATATCGCCTCGGGCATCCCGTACGCGTCGTCGGACTCCCGGTCCTCGTGGTACAGCCAGGCTCGAAGTTCTTCCCGGTGCCCGAGGATGCCGAGCAAGGCGCTGCGGGCCCGGGGCGTTTCGCTGCGATCGCGGATGCACTCCAACAGCACCGGTACGCGCGTTTCCGGAACGCGCCCTGCGAGCGCATCTGCGCACAGCTTGCGACGGAACCAAGGTTGCGCCGCATCGGCCGCGTACCCGGCGAGTTCGTCCGGGTCGACCTCGAGCAGACCAGCCGTGTCGGCCTGGCTCAGGTTCGGTGTCAGCGCTTCGACGGTTCCCACCCAGCAGATGTTAGGGATGTGCCGCCGATTCCTCTCGTTTTTGCCTGGACTGATCCCTCGCTTACCTTCACAGGTTCTAGAGGCACGTGAGCAGGAGGGTGCCTTCCAACAGGTCGGTGGAAGGCACCCTCCGTTTGCTCAGCGGCGGATGAGCTGTTCCAGGACGTCCAGGGCGACCGGGATCGCGCGTTCGTCGATGTCGAACAGCGGGTTGTGGTGGGGGGCTTCGTTGCCTCCGCCGACTGTCATGTAGGTCGCGATTCCGCCGTTTCGCTGGACTTCTCGGGCGAAGAGGCTGGCGTCGTCGCTGCCGCCCATCTGCTTGAGGCCTTCGGTGCTCGTGGCGTCCGGGAGGTCGGCTGCGATGGCGTTGACCGCGTCGACCAGCTCGGCGTCGCAGTCCATGGTGGCCGAGCCGCCGGTTTCGACGACGTCGACCGCCACTCCGTGCATTTCGCCGGAGCCGCGCAGGGTGGTCTTGATGCGTTCGGTCAGGGAGGCGCTGACGTCGGAGTCCGTGGAGCGGGCTTCGAGGGTCATGGTGGCCCAGGACGGGACGATGTTGACGTTGTCGCCGCCTTGGAGGGTGCCCACGTTGATGCGGGTGTCCGCGGACGAGTAGCGCGGCAGCGCCATCACGTTCAGGAGCGCGCTCGCTGCCGTGACCAGCGCGTTCGCGCCCTGCTCCGGGGCTCCGGCGGCGTGCGCCGCGGTGCCGGCGAAGGTGGCTCGCATCTTGGTGGTGGCCAGCAGGCCCTGGATGCCGCCGCTGACCTTGCCCGCCGGGTCGTCCAGGCCGAGGTGCACGGCGACGAACCGGTCGACGCCTTCGACCGCGCCGGCCGCGAGCATCGACGCCGCGCCGCGGCCGCCTTCCTCCGCGGGCTGGAACAGGAATCGCACGGTTCCCGCGAAATCGTTGTCGGCGACCAGGCGGCTCGCCAGGCCGAGGCCGATGGCGGTGTGGCCGTCGTGCGCGCAGGCGTGCATCGCGCCGTAGTCGCAGTGGAAGCCGTTCGCCGCCGGGGCGTGCTCGGGGCTGTCCGACTCGGCCAGCGGCAGCGCGTCCATGTCGAAGCGCAAGGCCCAGACCGGGCCCGGTCGGTTGCCCTGGACATCGGCGATCACTGCCGTGCCGAACTCCGCGGCGTGCTTGACGTTCTCCGCGTCCGCCCCGGTGCGCACCGCGCGTTCGGCGAACAGCTCGCGCTGCTCGGCGGTGGGGTAGTCGACCACGGTTTCGGCGCGCATCGCTGCTTGGCCCGTCAGCGGTTCCAGGCCCAGTTCGCGCAGGCGGGACACGACGATGCTGGAGGTGCGGATCTCCAGGAACGCCGGTTCGGCGTGCTGGTGGAAGTCGCGACGCAACGCCACGAGCTCGTCGAAGTTCATCATCTCTCCTCTGTGGACGGTTACAGCCGGATGCCCGAACCCGGGCCGATGGGCAGGTCGAAGAAGTAGAACGCGGCCAGGATCAGCAGCCACATCGCGAAGAACGGCAGCACGAAGAAGCTCAACCGCGCCAGCAGCGTGCCCAGCTGCGTCTCCGGCTGGTACTTCTTGTTGACGCTGAGCAGGATGTAGACGTAGGCGTTGAGCGGGCTGACCGCTTGCGTGGTCGAGTCGCCGATCCGGTAGGCGGCCTGGATGAACGCCGGGTCGTAGCCGAGGATGGAGAAAGCTGGGATCATCACCGGGGCCAGCAGCGACCACAGCGCCGAACCGGACGTGATGAACAGGTTCGCCACCGTCGTCAGCAGCACCATCACCAGGATGGCCGGGAAACCGGTCAGATGGGCGGCGCGCAGTCCGTCGGCCGCGCCGATGGCGATCAGAGTGCCCAGGTTCGACCAGGTGAACAGCGCGATGAACTGGGCCGCGACGAAGATGAAGACGATGTAGCCCGCCATGTCCTTGACGGTTTCGGTCATCATCCGAGGCAGGTCGGCGCGGTGGGCGACGGTGCCCGCGGTCAGCCCGTAGGCGAGCCCGGCCAGCAGGAACGCGATGATGATCAGCGGCACGATGCTGTCCAGGAACGGCGACGGCACCAGCGCTCCGCCCTCGCCGCGCAGGAAGCTGCCGGGGATCAGCCAGGTGCCGAAGGCCACCACGGCGTAGACGGCCAGCAACGCGAACGCCCGCCACACGCCCTTGCGCTGCTGCGGCGTGAGTTCGGCGGTCTGCTCGCCGTCGGGGTCGGTCCACGGGCCCAGCCGCGGCTCCAGCACCCGGTCGATCAGGAACCCGCCGACCAGCGGCAGCAGCAGACCCGCGGTGGCCGCGAAGAAGTAGTTCATCGCGATGTGGGTGTGCACCTCGACGCCGAGCGGGGCGATCTTGACCGCCTTCTCGGTGATGCCCTCCAGCAGGCCGTCCAGCGATCCGATCAGGATCCCGCCGCCGTAACCCGTTGCCCCGCAGGCGAAAGCGCCGATCAGGCCAGCCACCGGGTGCCGTCCGGCCGCCTTGAACATCAGCGCGGCCAGCGGCGGGATGACGATCAGCGACGGGTCGGACATGACGTGCGCCTGGCACGCCACGAACGCCACCGCGTACGGCAGCAGCCAGCGCGGCGCGCGGCCGAACACCAGCGTCACCGCGGAGGACAGGAAACCGGTGCGCTCGGCGAAACCGACCACCAGCATCATCGCCAGCACGGTGCCCAGCGGCGGGAAGCCGATGAAGTTGTCCACGAAGTTGGTCAGGAACCAGACCAGGCCGTCGGTGCTGAGCACCGCCCGCACCGGGACGGGTTCGGCCTTGCCGGGAACGTCGACGGTGACGTCGAAAGCGGCCACCGCGGTGGAGATCACCGCTAGCGCCGCGAGCAGGTAGACGAACAGGAAGAACGGTTCGGGCAGCTTGCTGCCGATCCGCTCGATGCCGGCGAACACCCGGTCCAACCGGGTCCGCCGGGCAGGCGCTGCGTCTGTGTCCATGAGGTCTCCGGGCGAAGTCGAGCGCGGGCCGCCGCCCGCAGTTCACGACAGGGTGGACAACGCACCAGAAGCGCTGCTTGAATTGCTGGAAATCGTCATATGAAGGTCCGTGCATGCAAGATTCGTCCAGCCTCGACGAGGTCGACCTCTCGCTCGTCAACGCCGTGCAGATCGCCCCGCGGGGTTCCTGGCAGGTCATCGGTTCGGTGTTGGGGATCGATCCGAGCACGGCCGCCCGCCGGTGGCAGCGCATCACCGAGCAGGGCCTGGTGTGGATGACCGCTTACGCGCGGTTGACCGCGCCGACCGCGTTCGTGCTGGGATGCGTGGAGATCGACTGCCGACCGAGCGAGCGGGACCGGCTCGCGGTCCTGCTGGCCCGGCTGCCGCAAGTCGTTTCGGTGCACCACGTGGGCAGCGGCCGCGACCTGCTGGTCCTGATCAACGCGCGCAGCCTCCCCGCGCTGTCGCGATTCGTGCTCGACGAGCTCAGCCACCACCCCGGAGTGCGGCGGGCGAGCGTGCACACCGCGACGACGATCTTCAGCGAAGGCGTGCAGTGGCGACTCAACGCGCTGTCCCCGGCGCAGCGAGCGCAGTTGGCCGCGCACGCGCCCCCGCGCGCGAAGCAGGGCGTGCTGACCGAGAAGGACCGCGACCTGATCGTCGCGCTGAGCACCGATGGGCGGCGGAGCGTGGCCGAGCTCGCCGAGCTGACCGGGACCAGCGTGTCGACGGCGCGGCGGCGGTTGGCGAAGCTGGTCGACCAGGGACTGGTGTCGATCCGCTGCGAAGTCGCGCAGAGCCTCACCGGATGGCCGGTCTCGGCGATCTTCTGGGCCAACGCGCCCGCCGAGGACCTGTCGGAGGTGGGCCGGTCGCTGGCCAAGCTCCCGGAGATCCGGTTCTGCGCTGCGGTGACCGGCGCGCACAACCTGGTGATGATCGTCTGGCTGCGCGCACCGGAGGACTGCCACCGCCTGGAGGAGCGGCTGGCGGCCCAGCTGCCGTCGCTGTCGTTGGCCGAACGCGCGATCACCCTCCGCCAACCGAAGCGGCAGTCCCGGATCCTCGACGACCTGGGCCGCAGCACCGAAACCGTCCCCACCGACCCCTGGGCCGAACTCCACCTCCCGAGCGCGTGATCACCCGCAGAGCAACCGCGCCGGGTTGGCTGCGGTGATGTGCTCGAACTCGCCGTCGTCGATCCCCGCCTCGCGCAAGGCCTTCCGGAAGACGGTCTGCACGAACGAGTACCCGGGGCCGCCGTAGGCGCTGAGCTGCGACTTCACGCACACGTCGTGGGACAGCAGGATCTGGTCGAGATGACCGGCCCGCGCGAGCTCGAGCACCATCGCCACCCGCCGACCCACCTCGTGCGGGTTGGCGGTGAAGATGGTGTCGATCCCGACGTAGGCCCCTCGGCGCGCGATCTCCAGCGCGTAGCCGGGCTTCTCGACCAGGTCGCAGTGCCCGATCGCGATCCGCTCCGGCACCACGTCCTCCTCGGCGAGCAGGTCGAGCTGCGGCAGGCCGACCGGCCAGCGCGCCGCGTGCGTGTAGATGGCGGCCCCGGTAGCGCGGTGGGCGCGAGCAGCAGCGCGGAACGACCGCTCTTCGGCCGCCGAGATGTACCACTTGTCGGCGCCGATCTCGCCGATGATGCCCGCCGAGATACCGGTTCCGGGGAAGCCTTCGGTCAGGTCCCGGACCAGGTGCTCGGCGATCTGGTCCGGGTCGTGCCGGTCGAACCAGTCCCGCTCCAGGAACGGGTCCCGGTAGTGCCCGGTGCCCAGCACCACGTTGAGCCCGCTGGCTTTCGCGACGCGCCCGATGGCCAGGACGTTCTGCGGGTCGCGGGTGCTGCCGGTGGCGTCATGGCTGGGCACCGGCGCGGCACCCGTGGTCAGTTCGGCGGAGGTGAGGTCCACGATGGTGCCGCCGCCGAGCTCGGCGAACGCGCCGACCTCCTCGGTGACCAGCTGCTCGTCGACGATCAGGCCATCCCCGCGGCGTTCGCGGAGCAGGTTGATGAACAGGTGCTCGTGGGGGAGGGTGGGACCTAGCCGATCCCGTTCGACCGGACCTGACGCGGTCATCACGCTGGGCATGCTGAGCTTCCTCTCGTCGCGGTCAGGCTGCTGGTTCGGGTTGTCGCGCTTCGGTTTCCGCGCGCGTCCGGCGCTGGGCGGCGAGGCTGCCGAGCAGGCTCCACACCGAGATCGCGAGCAGCAGCGCCGCCGCGGGCCAAGAAGCGTTGCCGGACACCACGAGCAGCTGGGTGGCGAAGTAGGGCAGCAGCCCGCCGACCACCCCGGCCAGATTGACGCCCATCGCGACGCCGGTGTAGCGCAGCGGCGGCGGGAAGATCGACGCGAGCAGGGTGCCCAGCGCGGCGTAGGTGACGGTGAGCATGCTGATCCCGATGACGGCTCCCAGCACCACCAACGCCGGGGATCGCGTGTCCACCAGCAGGAACACCGGGAAAGCGGTGACCGCGGAGAGCAGCGACCCGGAGACGCAGATGCGGGCCGGGCCGAACCGGTCCGTCAGCCGCGCGCTGAAGGCCATCACCGCGAACTCCAGCGCCGCCGGGATCAGCGTCGCCGCGAGCATCACCTGCCTGGACAGCCCCAAGGCGCTCGTGCCGTAGCCGACGAGGAACGTCGTCAGCAGGTACAGGCCACCGGTGTTGGCGATGGTCGCCGACAACGCGACCAGCACCTCCCGCCAGTGGCCGCGCAGCACCGCCAGGACCGGCACCTTCTCCCGGGATTCCCGTTGGAACAGCGGCGATTCCTCGACCCGGCGCCGGACCTGGAAGGCGACCACCAGCAGCGCGAACGAGACCAGGAACGGAACCCGCCAACCCCACGACAAGAACTGCTCGTCGGGCAGCAGCGTCGCCAGCGCCATCGCGCCGCTGGACAGCAGGGTGCCCGCCGGCGCTCCGTACTGCGGCATCGCGCCGTACCAGCCGCGCCGCCCGGCGGGCGCGTGCTCGACCGCCATGAGCGTCGCACCGGACCACTCGCCGGCGGCGGACATCCCCTGCAGGCAGCGCAGGAAGGCGAGCAGGAGCGGGGCGGCGAACCCGATCTGCTGGTAGCCGGGCAGCAGCCCTATCGCGCCGGTGGACAGCCCCATGATCAGCAGGGTGGCGGTCAGCGCCCGCCGCCTGCCGAAGCGGTCACCGATGTGCCCGAACAGGATTCCGCCCAGCGGCCGGACGACGAAGCCGACCGCGAAGGTGAGGAAGGAGGCAATCAGACCGGTGCTCGGGTCGAGGTCGGGGAAGAAGACGCGGTCGAAGACCAGCGCGGCAGCGGCGCCGAAGAGGAAGTAGTCGTACCACTCCAAGGCCGTGCCGACGAACGCCGCGGAAGCCACCCGACGCAGATCTCTGGTGCCGTGCATCCCATCGCTCCCGCCGCGAGCTGTTCGGTCGGCTCTCCGCAAACCGCTCGATCGATCGATCGAGACTCAGGGATAGTAGGGCGGCCTGTAGAGGGGCGCAAGGCTTCGGGATCTGCAGCCCACAACGGAATTGGGCATCGGCGCGTCATTGCTGGCGCGCTGAACCGGGGGTTGAACCTGACGTAGCGGGAGGTTCTAGTGTCGGATCCGTGACCGGAACCGGGGGTGCGAAGCGGCCGCTTCGGAGCGTTGGGGCGCTGGCCGAGGCGACCGGCCTGACCGTGCGCACGCTGCACCACTACGACGAGCTCGGGCTGCTGCGGGCCGGTGAGCGGACCGCGTCCGGGCACCGCAGGTACACCGAGCAGGACCTGCAGCGGCTCTACCAGATCCGGTTGCTTCGGGAGCTGGGGATGTCGTTGGAGGAGATCGGTGACGTGCTGGCCGATCCCGCCGCGCTGCGCGAGGTGCTCGTCGGGCACCTCGGTCAGCTCGACGAGCAGGCGAGCCGGTTGGACGCGCTGCGGAACCGGACCAGGAGCCTGCTGGAGCAGCTGGACGAATCCCGGCGTCCGGAAACCGGCGAGCTCCTCGCCGCGCTGGGGCGGATGAGCACGATCGACCAGCACATCACTGATGAGCAGCGGGCCGTCCTAGCCGAACGCGCCGAGGCGCTCGGACCCGAGGGCAGGGAGATGCTGGACTCGGAATGGCCCTTGGTGGCGGCGAAACTGGTGCGCCACTGCCAGGCCGACGACCCGGTGGACGACCCCGACGTGCAGCGCAGCGCCCGGCGGCTGTTCGAGCTGGTCGACGTGTTCACCGGTGGCGATCCGGAGATCCTGAGTTCGATGCTGCAGTTCCTCCGCGAGCGCGCCGTTCCCGAGCGGCAGGACTTCGTGCTCGGCGAGGACTTGCCGGACTACCTGGACCGCGTCGCCGAGTCCCTGAGCTGACCAGCAGCGGAAAGCATTTGCACGCAACGGAATTGGTGGCTTGACCTGTCATGCCCTGAAACAGGAGGGGAAACATGCTTGGAACGACGAGTCCGGTCCCGGCGGAGGTGACCTTGGAGCTGCCGCCCCCGGCCGGCCCGCACCGGCTCGGCACCACCGTGCTGCACCTGGTCGACCGCGACCGGACCGACCCGTGGCACGGCGGCGCCAGGGAACTGATGGTCACGGTGTTCTACCCGGCGGACGACGTCCGCGGATACCCGCTCGCACCGCAGCTGACGCCCGCCGCGGCGGAGGCGTTCAAGGGATTCGACCCGGTCTACCTGCATCCCGAACTGCCGGACGAGGCGGTCGACTGGGCGGCCACCGCGACCCACTCGCACACCGGCGCGCCGGCTCAACCCGTCCGGCGGCCGGTCCTGCTCTACAGCCCCGGTGGCGTCGATCCGCGCGCCATCGGCACCGGGCTCGCCGAAGAGCTCGCCAGCAACGGCAACGTCGTGGTGACCATCGACCACCCCGGCGAGACCAGCGAGGTCGAGTTCCCCGGTGGTCGGGTGCGGATGATCGACATGCCCGGCGATCCGCGGACGGACCCGGCGCTGTTCCGCACCATGCTCGGCACCCGCATCGCCGACACCCGGTTCGTCCTGGACCAGCTGGGAGAGCTGGCCGCCGGGCGGAACCCCGACGCGGAATCCCGGGAACTTCCCGACAACCTCGGCCGGGCGCTGGACCTGCGACGAGTCGGCAGCTACGGGCACTCCGCCGGCGGGGCGACCGCGGCCGAGGTGATGCACGAGGACCGGCGAATCGCTGCCGCGGTCAACATGGAGGGATACCTGGAATACCTGCCGGAAGAGCCCGGCGAGCTGCTCCCGATCGCCCGGGAGGGCACGGACCGACCGCTGCTGCTGCTCGGCACCGACGGCTTCCGCGACGAGCGGATCGAGCGGTCGTGGTCAGCGATGCTTGCTCATCAGCGCGGATGCACCCGCTGGCAGCAGCTCGATGACGCCACCCACTGGGTGCTCACCGACTACGGCACCACGGCACCCCAGCTCCAGGACGCCGGGCTGATGAGAGCAGAGGACCGGGCGAAGCTGGTCGGCACGATCGACCCGGCCGAATCGGTGCCCGCGATCCGCGACCACGTGGTCGGCTTCTTCGCCACGCACTTGTCCCGCTGATCGCATCCAGCCCCCGCCGAGGAACCGCAGTTTCAATTGAAACTGCGGACCGGACCGGGTCAGGCCGGGGTGTAGTGCTTGACGCCGTCGATGGTCTCGGTGCGGAGTTTGGCCTGCAGGACCAGCACGTCGAGGTGGGCCGAGGTTTCCAGGACCGCCAGCATCTGGTTGAACGGGTCCAGGTCGTCCAGGGCGTGTTCGCGGCGGGTCCAGGTCAACGCGCGTGCTGCTTCGTAGGCGGTGGTGGCACCGCGCGCGACGACGTCGGCCGTGGTCGCCAGGCGTCGATCGTGGTGGTCGAGCAGCTCGTCGATCCGCTGGTGCACGCTGTCGGTCACGGGGCCGTGCGCGGGCAGCAGCCGCATGTCCGGCAGCGAGCGGACCAGCCGCAACGAGGCCATGTAGTCGCGCAGCGGCGATTCGCTGGGCGCCTGCTCGAAGCCGATGGACGGGGTGATGTGCGGCAGCACGTGGTCACCGGCGAACAGCAGCTCGCTAGAGCCGTCGACGAACACCACGTGGCCGCGGGTGTGGCCGGGAGTCGGCAGGGCGCGCAGCGGTCGGTCGGCCAGGTCGACGTCGGTGGACTCGGTGATCCACTCGTCGGGCTCCTCCCAGTCGGTCGACCGGTACTTCGTGCCGCGGGCGGCGATCACCGCGTCCCGCACCGGTTTCGCGCCGCACGCGGTGAGCAGCTCGACCTGCTTGTCCAACGGCGTGTGCCCGGGGTCCATCAGCTTGCGGATCGTGTGCTGCTCGCCTTCGCCCAGCAGCACCCGCGATCCGTACTCGCGCCGCACGGCGACGGCTTGCGTGTAGTGGTCGCGGTGCGCGTGGGTGACCAGGAACCGCTTGATGTCGCCGAGCCCAGCGCCGATCTTCCGCAACCCGGCGGTGAGCTGCTCGCGCGCCTCGTCCAGCGCCCAGCCGCCGTCGACCAGGGTGAGCCCGTCGCCGTCGCTGATCGCGTAGACGTTGACCGCCCGCAGACCGTCGTTGGGAAGGGGGAGCGGGATCCGGTGCACCCCGGGCGCGACCTCGTGCGCACCGGGTCGCATCCACTCGTGCCGCGCGTCGCCCATGACCACACCTCCGAGCCCGCCACCTGTTCAGGGGCGTCCCAGTAGACGTACCACAGACATACCGACCGGTCAGTGTGCCCTGCGCCACGTCACACCGCCGGCGCCACCGCGAGGGGTTTTCCAGGCCTGTTCTGCGCGACGGTGTCGCTGGCCGGAACCTCGGACACAGGTCGTCTGCGTTCAGCCGGACGCGGTCACCGGCCGGGATCAAAATTCCATTGAAATCGGACCTCGAAATTCAATGGAATTTGCGGAACCCCGGCCGCGGCTCAGAGGACCGGGTGGACTTCGGGGTGGGCGTTCCACCAGCGGTGGAAGGCCGGGTTGTCCGGGACGTGCGCCAGGTAGGCCCGTGCGAGGTCCTGGTAGAGGACGTCCGCCTGCGCTCGGGTCAGGCGGTCCGGGCGCCAGGCCACCGCCAGCCGGGCGACCAGGGGATGCCCCGCCAGCGGCAGCACGGCGGTGCCCTCCGGGACGGCGAACGTGGGCTCCACCAACCGGATTCCGTAGCCGCGCGCGACGAGTTCGCGCGCCCCGCCGCTGGGCGCCTCGAACTGGATCCGCGGTTCGAAACCGGCGTCCAGGCAAGCAGAGCGGAACACCGCCAGCGAACCGTCGTCGGCTCCGGGCGGTCCGATCCACGATTCGTCCGCCAGATCGGCCAGCCGGACCTCGTCGCGGTCGGCGGCCCAGTGGTCGGCGGCGAGCGCGACGAACCACGGGTAGCGCGGCACGAGCACGCGGCTGATCACCGGGCGTTCCAACGCGAGGGAGAAACCTTCAGCGTTGGCAACCAATCCCGCGTCGTAGCGTCCCCGGGACAGCGAATCCGCCAGCACCGCAGCGGAAGATTCGACGTGCAGCATCACAGACTGCCCCAGCCGGCCGTCCTGCATCCGGTCCACCACGCTCGGCACGCACGCCAGGTGCGCGCATCCGAGGTGCAGCGGCTCGGTCGACGGCGACGGTCTGCCCGCCGCGCCGAAGAGGGAATCCACTTCCGACAGCACGATCCGCGCCCGGTCGACGGTCCGGCGGCCGAAATCCGTCGGCACCACACCGGTTCTGCTGCGCACGAACAGCGGATCGCCGAGCATCTTCTCGATCGCCTGCAGCTGGTTGCTCAGCGCGGGTTGGGTGAGCTCCAACCGGGCCGCGGCGCGCGTGATGCTGCCGGTTTCCGCGATCGCGCAGATCATCCGCAGCTGGCGGATCTCGATCGTCATAGCGGAACTCTATATCCCGGCTTATGACGCCAGATCACCGCTGGCTGCCAGAATTCCCCTTGCGTGCGCGCGTTCTCCCACCCCGAGCCCCCGAGCAGGAGGTCGAACGTGCCGATCAGAGCACCCCGTGCGGCCGGTCGGCGGAGTCCCGCAGTGCTCCGCGCCGTGCTACTCGTCCTGGCCCTGAGCCTGGTCCCACCCGCTGCGCCCGCCCTGGCCGAAAACCCAGCGGCAACAAGCAAAACCGCCGATCCCCGAGTGCTGGACGCCTCCGAACGCCCACCGCTGCCGGTCGGCAACCCCCGCGAGCACCCCGAACCGCAGGAATTCCCGTTCCGGCCACGGCCTTCGACGCAGCCGGTGCAAGCGGACTGCGACGCGTCTCGGTTCACCGGTACCACCGGCGCGGAACTGGTCGGCGAGATCAAGGCCGCGACGACCGACTGCATCAACACCCTGTTCGGCCTCTCCGGCGCGGACGCGCACGGCGCGTTCCGGGAAGAGCAGATGGTCACCGTCGCCAACGCCTACCGGGACAACGCCGTCGCCTATCCCGGGGACAACAGCACGAGCACCGCGCAGCTCGTGCTGTTCCTGCGCGCCGGGTACTACGTCCAGTACGGCGATCCGGAGAACGTCGGCGACTACGGACCGGCGCTGAAGGCAGCGGTCCAGGGCGCGCTGGACGCGTTCTTCGCCAACGAGAAGTCCGGGACGGTCAGCGACGAGAGCGGCGAGGTGCTCGCCGAATCGGTGACGCTCATCGACAGCTCGGCGGAGAACGGCCGGTACCTGGACGTCGTCAAGCGGCTGCTCACCGCCTACGACTCGTCCTACGACCAGTACTGGTGGATGCTCAATGCGGTCAACAACGTCTACACGGTGCTGTTCCGCGGACACCAGTTCCCGGACTTCGTCGACGCCGTGCACGCCGACCCCAGCGTCCTGGAAACGCTGCACACCTTCGCCGCGCAGCACCTCGACCTGCTCGGCGGCGACAGCGGGTTCCTGACCGCCAACGCGGGCCGCGAACTCGCCCGCTTCAGCCAGCACGAAGCATTGCGCGACCAGGTCCGGCCGATGCTCAAGGACCTGCTCGGCAAGAGCCGGCTGACCGGTCCGACGGCGCCGCTGTGGGTCGGCATCGCCGAGGTGGTCGACTTCCACGACGGCCAGAACTGCGCCGAGTACGGCACCTGCGACCTGCAGCAGCGGCTGATCGACGCGGTCCTGACCGTCCAGCGCACCTGCAGCCCGAGCATCGGCATCCGCGCCCAGCAGATGTCGGCCGAAGAGCTGGACGCCACCTGCACCAGCCTGACCGGCCAGGACGCGTTCTTCCACGACAAGGTCCAGTCCGGCGGCCAGCCGGTCGCCGATGACAACAACACCACCATCGAGGTGGTCGTCTTCGACTCCGGCGGCGACTACCAGACCTACGCCGGCGCGATCTACGGCATCGACACCAACAACGGCGGCATGTACCTGGAGGGCGACCCGGCCCAGCCCGGCAACCAGCCGCGGTTCATCGCCCACGAAGCCGACTGGGAGCGCCCCGACTTCGAGATCTGGAACCTCAACCACGAGTACACCCATTACCTCGACGGGCGCTTCGACATGCACGGCGACTTCGCGGAGTCGACCAGCACGCCCACCGTGTGGTGGCTGGAGGGCATCGGCGAGTACATCTCGTACAGCTACCGGCAGCAGGCCTACCCGGAGGCGATCGAGGAGGCGGGCAAGCAGACCTACCGGCTCAGCGAGCTGTGGGACACCACCTACGACAACGCCGACACCAACCGCGTCTACCGGTGGGGCTACCTGGCGGTGCGGTACATGTTCGAGCGCCATCCGGACGAGCTCGGCACCGTGCTCGGGATGTACCGGAAGGGGGACTGGGCCGGTGCCCGCGAGTTCCTCACCGGGACCATCGGCACGAGCTACGACCAGGACTGGGCGAACTGGCTGACCGAGTGCTCCGCGGGGGCCTGCTCGACGCCGTGATCGGTCGGGGCGAACGGACCGCTCAGAACGCCGGCCGAGGCGAGCGGTCCGTTCGCCCCGGACGCCCGACCACGCGGTGTGACGAAACGTGATCGCTCAAGATCACGTTCCGTGACTGAAAATCACCCGGTCGTCGCGTGGGGCGGCGAAGTCTGCCGTGCCAATCTGTATGGGCCCTTCCGGGCTTCAGTCAGATGGGGGGCGGGTACCTCTTTGGGGTCGCAGGGAACGTCGCTAGGAGCTCGTCATGTTGAGCAGGCATGAGCGGGACAGGCTCGCCGAGATCGAATCGGCGCTGATGTCCGGCGATCCTCGGCTGGCGGAGAAGTTCGAGAGGTTCGACGGGCGCCGGGACTGGACCGGAGTTCGCCGGGTGCTGGTGTTCCTGGTGTTCGCGCTCCTCGTGCTGCTGGCCGCGCTGTGCCTGGTCAGCGGGCTGGTCCTGAGCTCGATCACGCTGTTCGCGGTCACCGTCGCGAGCGCTGGTGCGCTCTGGTGGCGGGGCAGGAGAAAAGGGCGAACCTGAACCAGATGTCCGATGTGGACGATTCACGGGTGCGGCAGCGCCTGCAGGACCGTGTCGGGCTCGACGTAGGTGCCTTCGGGCAGCGTCCGCAGGCGGGCCAAGTGCGCGGCGGGCGCGCCCAGCGCCTCGCACTGCTGGTGGATCTCCTGCTTGGTCGCCGGAAATCGGACGTGGCAGAGGAACCGGAGCAGCTCCGCGCGATCGGGTAAGGACGCCATCACTCGCCTCCCGGCCGGGACGACATCCGACTACCCGCCCATCACCTGCGGGAACCGCGAATCAGCGGTGCGCCTTGAGCAGTTCCCTGGCCTCAGCGGCGATGGCGGGCGCGTCGATGCCGGCCTGCCCGAGCAGCTCGGCCGGCGTCCCCGAACCAGGCATGATGCGCACCGCCAGCACGTGCACCGGAGCGCCGACCCCGGCCAGCGCGCTGAGCACGGTCTCGCCGAGCCCGCCTTCCGGCCAGTGGTCCTCCACCGTGACCAGACCGCGCGTCTCGGTCGCAGCCCTGCGCAACGTCTCCGCGTCGACCGGCTTGATCGAGTACAGGTCGATCACCCGGGCCTGGACGCCCTCCGCGGCGAGGATCTCCGCCGCCTGCAGGGACTCGTGCAAGGTGATCCCGGCGCCGACCAGCGTGATGTCGTCGCCCTCGCGCACCACCCGGGAGCCGCCGATCGGGAACTCCTCGTCCGGCGCGTAGATCACCGGGGTGGCGCCGCGGCTGGTGCGCATGTAGTTGATCCCGGGCCGGTCGGCCATCGCCGCGGCCAGCTGCACGGTCTGGTTCGCATCGCACGGGTACAGCACGGTGCTGCCGTGCACCGCGCGCAACGCGGCCAAGTCCTCCAGCGCCATCTGCGACGGCCCGTCCTCGCCGATCGCGACCCCGGCGTGCGAGCCCATCAGGCACAGGTCGGCCCGGCTGATCGCGGCCATCCGGATGAAGTCGTAGGCGCGGGACAGGAAAGCGGCGAAGGTCGAGGCGAACGGTCGCCACCCGCGCACCTGCATGCCCACCGCGGCGGCCAGCATCTGCTGCTCGGCGATGTACATCTCGAAGTAGCGGTCCGGGTGGGCATCGCGGAACATCTCCGCGAAGGTCGAGTTGCCCACCTCGCCGTCCAGCGCCACCACGTCCCCGCGGCGATCGCCGAGCGCGCGCAGCGCCTCGCCGTAGGCCTTGCGGGTGGCGACCTTGGTGCCCGGCTCGAAGGCGGGCAGCCCGCCGCCGCGCACCTCGAAGACGTGCGGCTGCGCGGTGGTGGTGGGTTTGGCCGGGGTGACCCGCAGGTCGCGGAGCCCGCCGAGCTCCTGGATCGCTTCCTCCGGGTGCACCAGCGCCTTGCCGTGGAATCCCGGTTTGTCCTCGACCTCGGCGACGCCCCTGCCCTTCTTGGTCGCCGCCAGCACCGCCACCGGACGGCCGTCGCCGTCCTCGGCGTCCTTCAACGCGGTCTCGATCTGCTCCGGGTCGTGGCCGTCGATCTCCAGCACCCGCCACCCGGCGGCCCGCGCGCGGTCGGCGTAGGCGTCGAGGTCCCAGCCGTGCATGGTCTGCCCGGTCTGGCCCAGCCGGTTGACGTCGACCAGCGCGATCAGGTTGTCCAGCTGCTCGAACCCGGCGTGCTCCAGCGCTTCCCAGACCGAGCCCTCGGCCATCTCGCTGTCCCCGCACAGCACCCACACCCGGTAGGGCAGCTGGTCCAGCCGCTGCGCGGCCAGCGCCACGCCCACCCCGATCGGCAGCCCCTGGCCGAGCGACCCGGTGGCCACGTCGACCCAGGGCAGGATCGGAGTCGGATGCCCCTCCAACCGGCTCCCGAACTCGCGGAAGGTCATCAGCTCGGCGTCGTCGATCGCACCGACCGCCTTGAAGCACGAGTACAGCAGAGGTGAGGCGTGCCCCTTGGAGAAGATCAGGTGATCGTTGCGGGGGTCTTCCGGGTGGTCGAAGTCCAACCGCAGATGTCCGTCCAGCAGCCCGGCCATCAGGTCGGCGGCCGACATGGAGGAGGTGGGATGGCCGGACCCGGCAGCACTGCTGCACCGCACGGAGTCCACCCGCAGTTGCTGCGCCAGCTCGAAGCGGAAGCTCAGGTGGTCCATGCCCCACCAAGTGCCCACCTAACCCGCCCCCGAAACTCACGCCTGTCTTGTTTGTCTGAAGCACTCGTTTTGCGTGGCGGTGCGGGTGGCGGAACCTCAGCGCCCGCCTGGTCTGCGGGTGCCCGACTTTATGTATGCCAATACACGGCAGTCGGGCCGTCCTCGCCAGGCGAACGCTGAGAACCCGCGGCGGTGCAAGCGCCGAGGGTGGGCTATTCGCCTGGCGGCGAATCCAAGCAAAAGATCAAGAGCCCTGATCAGGCAAAAGATCAAGAGCCTTGATCAGGGGCGTGCGAGTGCGTTTTGCCTGGTAGATGCACGTGAGCACTTTGGGGGGTTATAGCGCCCCAAAGTGCTCACGTGTCATGACCAGCTGAAACAGGGGCCGATTAGGGGAGGTCGGCGTTGGAGAGGCCGGAGAGCAGGCGCTTGACGACCTCTGGGTCGATCTCGGCGGTTTCCTCGGCCGGGTGTTCAGCCATCGGGCTGCGCTTGGTCTTGGAGCGGCGGGGGAGCGGGACCGAGTCCGCCGAGACCCCACCCGGGAGCGGCACCTCGCACCACACGACGCTGCCGCCGCCGCGCAGGGCGGTCGAACCGCAACGGCCACCGGCGAACCCGGGCGCCAGCGCCGGCGGGAGGGTGGCCTGCTCGTCCTCGACCTCGGCGAGGAGGCTGTCCCCGCTGAGCCGCAGGCGCACGGTGATGAAGCCCGCCGAGTCCTGGTTCGCGTTGTCCACGGCCGCGGTGACCAGGGCGGTGGTGAGCTGCGTGGTCTCGTCGATCAGATCGCGCAGGGCCCACTCGGCGAGGGTGAACCGGACGAACATCTCGGCGCAGCTGACCGCGCTGGGCAGTGCGATGAGCCGAAGGTCGTCGACTTGTGCGGTTTGGGTGTTCACCTGGCTGTCGTCCTCCATCCGCGTCCGCTGCGCGTCGTCACCCGGAAGCCGTATTTTGCCAACTCGTTCGGGCGGCTCGTGCACAGGGGCGGTGGTTTTCAGTCACTGCTCGCCGGGCCGGTTCCGGGGAATGTCGATTTCTCCGAGGCGTGCACCGCGCGCTGCCCGGCGCCCCGGCCGGGTGCCGCGGTGCGAGCCTCACGTGACTCGGTGCATGTCGACTTCCCTCGATGGTCTGCTGTGGACGTTTGGCTGCCGATCGCGTTGCGGCGCAGCATCTTTCGATACCGCAGCAGATGGTGTCGAACAGGTGCGCCAACGGCCGCGACAGCAGGGCTGAACAGAAACGTACGTGACGAATCCGGTCTGGTACAGACCGCCGCGTATCTTTTCTGCAACGGGAATATTCCAGGTGGATGAGTGCCCGATGTCCAGCTGCTGAATGGGCGGCGACGAATGTCCCCGGCTCGGGGTGAATGCGGTGCTTCGCATTCACCCCGACGAGGTCATCCGATGGTGTCAAGTCCTTCCCTGATCGCCTTGCCGAGCATTTCGATCTCGGACTCGGCGATGGTCAGCGGCGGCGACACCGCCAGCGCCTTGCCCAGCGGGCGCACGATGACGCCGAGCTCGCGGATCGCCTTCTGCGCGCGCCCGACGGCGCCCGGGTCGGCGGCCAGCACCTCCGGCGCCAGCTCGACCGCGCCCAGCAGTCCGACGCCACCGCGCACCTCGCCCACGGCGGGGTGGTCGGCGAGCTGCAGCAGAGCGTCGTGCAGCGGGCGTTCCAGCTCGTCAGCGCGCTGCAGCAGCTTCTCGCGCTCCAGGATGTCGAGGTTGGCCAGCGCCGCAGCGGCGACGGTGGGGTGCCCGGAGTAGGTCGCGCCGTGCCGGAACACGCGGCCGGGGTGCTCCCAGAACGGCTCGGCCACGCGATCGGACGCGACCACGCCGCCCAGCGGCAGGTATCCGCTGGTCACGCCCTTGGCGAAGGTGATCATGTCCGGTCGCAGGCCCCAGCGCTCGACGCCGAACCAGCTGCCCACGCGGCCGAAACCGCAGATCACCGAGTCGGCCACGAACAGGATCTCGTGCTCGGCGCACAGCTTGGCCACCGCTTCCAGGTAGCCCGGCTCCGGCGGGTAGAGGCCGCCCGCGCCGATCACCGGCTCGGCGAAGAACGCCGCGACCCGGTCGGCACCGATGCTCTCGATGGCCTCGCGCAGGGCCTCGGCGTCGTCGTACGCCACCCGGGTGGTCTCCGGGACCAGGTCGCCGAAGCCGGCCCGGTTGACCTCGATGCCGCCGATGCTGGTGCCCATGCCGTTGGTGCCGTGGTAGGCGTTGCCGCGGCTGATGATGTGCGTGCGCTGCGGCTGCCCGCGCTGCGCCCAGTACTGCCGGGCCAGCTTGGCGGCGGTGTCGATCGACTCGCCGCCGCCGGTGGTGAGGAAGATCTTCGCGTCGTCCACCGGCGCGAGCTGGGCGAGCCGGTCGGCCAGCTCCTCGGACGGCGGGTTGGTGAAGTCGTTGAACACGAAGTAGGACTCGAGCGTGCGCATCTGCGCGGCCGCCGCCTCGGCGATCTCGGTGCGGCCGTGTCCCACGTTGGCGTACCACAGGCTCGCGGTGCCGTCGAGGTACTGGCGTCCGTCCTGGTCGTAGACCCAGACGCCCTCGGCCCGGCTGACCGTGAACTGGCTGGACTTGACCTCGAACATGTCCGCGAACGGGTGCCACAGCGCAGTGCTGCGCGGTGCTGTCGACATGCGTTCCTCCTTCGGTGTCGCGCCCTCAGCTTTCCCCGCCGCACACCGGTGCGCCAGTGCCAAAACGCCGAAGTCGAGCTCGCGGATTGGCCAGATCGACACCTCCCCGCGATCACGCTCCGTGCTCGGCTGCCTCTCCGTCCACTGTGGTCCAGCGGGTGCTGCTCCCGGCTGCTGGGAAGCGTTGACACCCGCTCGGTGCGAAGTCGACGATTGGTCCGTGATGTTCCCGGTGCTCACCAGGCGGCGGCACGTCGACTTCCGGCGCGTCTGCGCCCAGGCATGTCGATCCGGAGTTCCGCGCACCTGAGCGGAAGGCGCGAATCAGTCCACAATGGAGGATTTCGAACCCAGGGAGCACCTGTGTCCAGAGTTCTGGTGATTTCCGGCAGTCCGTCGCGAACCTCGAAGACCGAGCGGATCGGCGAGCACATCGCCCAGCGCCTGTCCGGCGCCGGCCGCAGCGTCGAGCACCTGCGCGTCCGGACCCTCCCGGCGGACGCGCTGCTCAGCGCCGACACCCGGGCCCCGGCCATCGCCGAAGCAACCGCCGCGGTCGCCGCGGCCGACGGGATCGTGCTGGCCACCCCGACCTACAAGGCGAGCTACTCCGGCCTGCTCAAGTCCTTCCTGGACCTGCTGCCGCAGTTCGGCTTCGCGGGCAAGGCGGTGCTGCCGCTGGCCACCGGCGGGACCGTCGCCCACGTCCTGGCCATCGACTACGCCCTGCGCCCGGTGGTGCACTCGCTCGGCGCCCGGCACGCGGTGCAGAGCTTCTTCCTGCTCGACAAGCACGTCACGGTGGTCGACGACGAGATCAGCGTCCACCCGGACAGCGGAGGCCCGCTGGCCGACGTCATCGAGCAGTTCGACAAGGCCCTCGACGGCGTCCCGCACACCACGGTCCTCGGCCGGACCGCCTGATCGCAGCAACGACGTGGGGTGTCGGTCCTGCCCGGGACCGACAGCCCACGTCGCGTTCAGCGCAGTTCCGGAGGGCTGATCTGCGAGCGCGGGATCGCCGACGGTTCGACACCCCACTTGCGCAGGATGCGCTGGTAGCTCCCGTCGGCGATCAGCTTGTCGACCGCCGCCTGCAGCGCGGGCGCCAGCGGTGAGCCCTTGGCCAGCGCGAATCCGACGTCCAGGCGGCGGAAGTCGTTGAGGTAGCGCAGGTTCGGCTGCTGCGACGTGGCGTGGTGCAGGCCGTTGATCGTGTTCATGACCACGTCGACCTTGCCCTGCTGCAAGGCCGAGTAGTTGGCGCTGCGCTCCTTGAACACCTGGACCTGGTACGGCGGGCGCCCGGCCTCCGCGCAGCGGTGCTGCTGCGCGTTCAGGGTCGACTCGAACGTGGTGCCCGCGCCGGTGCCGATGGTCAGCCCGCACAGCTGCACGACGTCGGTGACCGGTGGGAGGTCGCTGTCGCTGCGGACCGCGAAGCCCTGGCCGTCGTCGACGTAGGTGACGAAGTCGATGGTCTTCTTGCGCTCTTCGGTGACGCCGAAGTTGCCGGTGCCGACCTGGAACTTGCCGCTGCCCAGCGCGGGCAGGATCGCCTCGAACGAGGCCTCCTGCCGCTCGACGCGCACGCCCAGCACGCGGCCCACCGCGTCGGCGATGTCGACGTCCAGGCCGACGGCGGTGGTGTTGTCCGGCAGGTAGAACGCGGCGGGCGGGCCGCCGATGGAGCTGCCGAACTTCAGCACTCCGGAGTCGCGCACCTCCGGCGGGAGCAGTGCGGCGATGGCTTCGTCCTTCGCGACCGGGGACACGACGTCGGCGGTGACGTCCAGTCCGGTCTGGTCAGGAGCGGGTGCGCAACCGGCGAGCAGTCCGGCGGCGGCGAGTGCGGTGACGGCTGTTCTCACGCGCGTGAGCATTCGGTGACGACCCTTCCGGGGAACGGCAACGGGTGTGGTGGTGGGGCCCGTGCGGGGAGGCGCCGGCTGAGCGGCCGGCGGCGCGAAGTCGGGAGCGTCAGCCGCGACAAGCGGCCGACCACACCAGGGCGAGGTCGATGTGGTTGCGCTTCACCAAACGCAGTTGCCTGGTCACGACCCGAGAATCGCCCGGTGCTGAACGGGGTGTCAACGCCGATCAACCTGTGGGACGTCCTTGACGGTCCGGTCGGGATCGATAGCGTGGACCTCGGTGGTGGGTGGTTCCCGCGCGGCGTTTCCCCTTTGTTTCAAGGCGGTTTCGGCATGTCGTTGAAGTCGGTCCGCCGAAATCCGCGCTCCCAGCGAAAATCGCAGTCCGACGGGAAGTCCTGATGACCAGATCCTCGCACCTCCAAGCGGTTCCGGAGGTCCGGACCGCCACGCCGACCGATCCGCCCCGGGCGGTCCCGACCCGACACCCCGGGAGGTGGATCGCCGCGTTCGCCGCGGTGGCGGTGCTGGCCGCAGTGGTCCACTCGATGGCCACGAACCCGAACTTCCAGTGGTCCGTGGTCGGTGCCCACTTCACCCTGCCCGCCGTGCTCAACGGCCTCTGGCTGACCTTGTGGCTGACCGCGGTCACGATGGTGCTCGGCTTCGCGCTGGGCGCGGTGCTGGCCGTGATGCGCCTGTCCGGAAATCCCGTGCTCAACGCTGTGAGCTGGCTCTACACCTGGCTCTTCCGCTCCATCCCGCTGCTGGTGCAGCTGCTGTTCTGGTTCAACATCGGCGCGCTGTACCCGACGGTGAGCTTCGGCCCGTGGTTCACGTTCGACACGGTCAACCTCATCGGCGGCACCGCGACCGCGGTGATCGGCCTGGTGCTGCACGAGGCCGCCTACGCCGGTGAGGTGGTGCGCGCCGGGATCCTGTCCGTCGACGCCGGGCAGACCGAGGCCGCGCAGTCGCTCGGCATGTCCCGGTTGCGGGTGCTGCGGCGGATCGTGCTGCCCCAGGCGATGCGGTCGATCATCCCGCCAGCGGGGAACATGCTGATCGGAACGCTCAAGAGCACGTCCATCGTCAGCGTCATCGCGGTCCACGACCTGCTGTACTCGGTGCAGCTGATCTACAACCGCAACTACCAGGTGATCCCGCTGCTGCTGGTGGCGACCGCCTGGTACCTCGTGGTCACCTCGATCCTCACCGCCGGCCAGTACTACGTCGAGCGCCACTACGCCCGCGGCGCGGAGCGCGAGCTGCCGCCGACACCCCTGCAACGGCTCCGGGCCGTGCTGAAGGGAGCCCGTTGATGCTGGAGATAAGCGGTCTGCACAAGAGCTTCGGTTCGACGCGGGTGCTCGGCGGGGTGGACCTGTCGGTGCGCCGGGGCGGGGTGACCTGCGTGATCGGGCCGTCCGGCTCCGGGAAGAGCACGCTGCTGCGCTGCGTCAACCACCTGGAGAAGGTCGATGCGGGGCGGGTCGAGGTCGACGGCGAGCTGATCGGCTACCGCGAGTCCGGTGGTCGCCTGCACGAGCTCGGCGACCGCGCGGTCGCCCGCCAGCGCGCCCAGATCGGCATGGTGTTCCAGGACTTCAACCTGTTCGGCCACCTGACGGTGCTGCAGAACTTGGTCGAGGCGCCGATCGGGGTGCTCGGTCTGTCCAGGAAGGACGCTGAGGATCGAGCTCGGGACAAGCTGCGCCGAGTGGGCCTGGCCGAGCGCGAGAATGCCTACCCGCGGCAGCTTTCCGGCGGTCAGCAGCAGCGGATCGCCATCGCGCGGGCGCTGGCGATGGAACCGAAGTTGCTGCTGTTCGACGAGCCGACCAGCGCGCTGGACCCGGAACTGGTGGGGGAGGTGCTGGCGGTGCTGCGCGATCTCGCCGCCGCAGGGCACACGATGCTGGTGGTGACCCACGAGATCGGTTTCGCTCGCGAAGCGGCCGACGAGGTCGTGTTCCTCGACGGCGGCGAGGTGCTGGAATCCGGGCCGCCGGGCCAACTGCTCGACCGGCCCCGCGAGGCGAGGACCAGGGAGTTCCTGGAACACGTGCTGTGAGGGGAGATCCGCCGCTGACCTGCCCGAACAGCGCGCCGGAGGCGGAGGTTCGCGGCCGGCGGCTGTGATCTCGGTCGTACTCCCGGGGATCGGATCGTGCGAAGGTCGAGGTGATCCGAGCGGAAGGAGCGTCGACCATGACTGGCCGCAGCCCGAAGTTGCAGCGCGCGTACGACCTCAAGAGCAAGGAGGAAGCCGAAGCGGTCTACGACGAGTGGGCCGCCGAGTACGACGCGGACATGCTCGCCGGGATGGATTACGTCGCCCCGGCCAACGCCGCGAACCGCCTGGTCGACCTGGCCGGCGCGGACCTGGGCCCGGTCCTGGACGCGGGCTGCGGAACGGGCCTGGTCGGCAAGGTGCTGGCGTCCCGGTCGGTGGCGGTGATCGACGGCCTCGACCTGTCCCGGGGCATGCTCGACCAGGCCCGCGCGACCGGCGCCTACCGCAACCTGACCAAAGCAGACCTGACGAAGCGCCTGGACATCCCGGACAACACCTACGCGGCGGCGATCTGCGTCGGAACGATCACCGATGGCCACGTCGGCCCGGAGGTCTTCGACGAACTGGTCCGCGTGGTCCGCCCAGGAGGCCTGGTGGTCGCCACGGTCGCCCACGTCTGGGAGTCCCGCAAGGTCGGCGAATACCTGAACGGCCTGGTCGAAGCGGGCCGAATCCACCTCCGCGAAGCGGACGAGTGGGAGTCGGTCAACGGCGAGGACGTCCGCTGCAAGATCCCAGTCCTGGAAGTCCGCTGACCGGCACTGGTGCGCCTCCCGACATGCCCTCGCGTGTCGGGAGGCTGGCGGGGTGGGAGCATGATCGGCGTGCGGACGTTCGATGCGGTTCTGTGCGATCTGGACGGTGTGCTTCGCTGGTGGGATCCAGCGATCATGCATGACGCTGAGCGCCACGGCGGCCTGCCGAAGGGGGCGCTGGCCGGCGCGGCGTTCGCCCCGGAACGCCTGAAACCCGCGATCACCGGAGCTCAAACCGACGAGCAGTGGCGCCAGGCCATCACCGCGGACCTGGCCGTGCTTTGCGGTGTCGAGACAGCACGCGCTGTCGTTGCCCAGTGGTCCGCGCCGGTCGGCGACCTCGTGGACGAGGTCGCGGAACTCCTCGCCGACCTGCGAGTGCCGGTCGTGCTGGTGTCCAATGCGACGACCAGGCTCGAGTCCGACCTGGCGGAGCTGGGCGTTCTCGACCTGTTCGACGCCGTGGTGAACAGCTCCAGCGTCGGCGCGGCCAAACCCGATCCGCGCATCTACCAGTTCGCCGCGGAACGGGCCGGAGCCGACGTCGATCGATGCCTGTTCATCGACGACACCCTGGAAAACGTCGCGGCCGCAAGTCATCTCGGCATGATCGGCGTGCACTACCAGGACCCGGACCAGCTCCGAGCTGCCCTCGGCTGAAGGGCGTTGGCCCAGCTGGCGAGCCGCGGCTCAGAGCGGGCCGTCGAGCCAGTTCTGGATCAGGGGCGCGGTGATGGCGACCAGGTTCTCCTTGGGTTCCGCGGTGATCGCCTCGGTTCGGAGGACCAGGCGGGAAGCCGCCAGGCCCATCAGGTGGCTGCAGACCAGTTCTGCTCGGAGCTGGGCGTCGGGGCCGGGGAGGCGTTCGGCCAGCCGGGTGAGCAGCTGGTGCTCGAAGTTCGCCCGGAACTGGGCTCCCGCCGGGCGGGAGGAGGTGAACACCGCTCGGAGCAGCGGGTCGCCCTGGGTCTGCTCGTGGTAGTCCAGCAAGGTGCGCACCAGGTGTTCGCCGAGCTGGGGGAGTTCGCAGTCGAGCAGCCGCTCGGCGTCCTGCTCGAAGCCCGAGGCTTCGGTGAACAGGTCCTCCTTGCTGCCGAAGTACTTCACCACCAGCGCGGCGCTCACCTCGGTGTCGGCCGCGATGTCGCGCAGCGTCACGTCGGCGTAGCCGCAGGAGGAGAAGCGGCGCCGGGCCGCCTTCAGGATCGCCTCGCGGGTTGCGCAGGCATCACGCCGCTGATCGTCGCCGACTGCCGGGCTGGACATGTCGATCAGGCTAGCGCGCCTGCCCGGTCGCGGTCGCCACCTGCGGGACAACGGGTGCGTACCGACGTGCGGACGGGGTGACCGCGGCGATCAGCGCGGCCAGCAGCGCCGCCGTGCCTGCGACGAGGAAGACCCAGGAGTAGGCCGTGACCGACGGGTACTCGACCCCGGAGATCTGCACCACCGACCCCGTCGTCAGCGCCACCACGATGGCGCTGCAGCTGGACGTGCCGATCGAGCGGGCCAGGGTGTTGAGGCTGTTCGCAGCGGCGGTCTCGGCCGGCGGCACGGCGCGCATGATCAGCGTCGGCAGCGCGCCGTAGGCCAGCGCACCGCCGATCGCCACGATCGTCAGGTTGAACACCACCAGCGGCAGCGGGTCGTGCAGGAACGATCCGGCGAGGTTGCCCGCGGTCAGCACCGATCCGCCGAGGATCAGCGTGGTCCGCGGTCCGCGCCGCCGCGAGATCCGCGCCGACAGCGGGGAGAACACGCCCATCGCCCCGCCGATCGGCAGCAGCACCAGTCCGGTGACCACCAGCGACATCCCGAAGCCGTAGCCGGTGCCCACCGGGGCCTGCATGATCTGCGCGCCGACCATGAACCCGGCGAACATCGCCATCCCGATCAGCACGGAGGCGATGTTGGTCAGCAGCACCGCGGGGCGGGCCGAGACCCGCAGGTCCACCAGCGGGGACGGGGTGCGGAGTTCGTAGCCGCCCCACACGAGGAACAGGGCAGCGGCCGCGACGAGCAGGCCGAGCACCGGCGGACTGGTCCAGCCCCAGTCGTTGCCCTTGGAGATCGCCAGCAGCAGGCAGGTCAGGGCGGCCGAGAGCCCGAGCGCGCCGACGAAGTCGAACCGCCCGCCGCTGCGCAGCGCCGACTCCGGCACCACCAGGCGCACCAGCGCGAACTCGACGAGGCCGAAGAGGGCCGCACCGCCGAAGAGCCAGTGCCAGTTGAAGTTCTCGGCGACCACTCCGGTCACCGGGAGCCCGACCGCACCACCGATCCCGAGCGTCGCGCTCATCAGCGCCACCCCGGAGGTGATCCGCTCCTCCGGCAGTTCGTCGCGCATGATGCTGATGCCCAGCGGCACGACACCGATCGCCGCGCCTTGCAGCACCCGGCCGACCAGCACGGCACCGAAGTCGTCGCTGACCGCGCCGATGGCGCTGCCCGAGGACATGGCGGCCAGCGAGACCAGCAGCATCCGCCGCTTGCCGTACATGTCGCCGAGGCGGCCGAGCACCGGCGCGCACACCGCGCCCGCCACCAGGGTCGCGGTGACCAGCCACGCCGCGTTGGCGGGGGTGGTGTTGAGGAGCCTGGGGAACTCCGGCAGCAGCGGTACGACCAGGGTCTGCATCAGCGACACCGCGATCCCGCAGGAGGCGAGCACTCCGATGACGATCTTGGAACGTCGCTGGGATGCGGCCGTGGGGCTGCTCATCGGGCTCCTCGCTCTTCAGGTGAACTTGTGTTCACCAAGCAAGTGAACCTGTGTTCACCCAGTCCCACAAGGGTGCTTTGGATGGAATTTCCGGTGATGAATGGAAATTCGTCCGATTATTCATCCACTGTGGACGAGTTGATCAAGATGGAAGTAGCTCTTAGTAAGAGGTACTTTGGTGCTATGAGCGATGCGGTGGCGGTGGGCGACGAGCTGATGTCGGTGCTGGCCGGCCTGCGCCGACGGGTTCGCCGCAGGCTGCGGCCGGAAGCGCCCGGTCCGAAGCTGCGCGGCGCGCAGGTCGAGCTGCTGCGAGCCGTGGAGGACCAACCGGGCATCGGGGTGCGAGGGGCGGCGGAGGTGCTGCACCTGGCGCCCAACTCGGTCAGCACGCTGGTCAACCAGCTGGTCGCGATGGGAATGCTGGAACGGCACCCGGATCCCGATGACCGCCGCGCCGCGAAACTGCAGCTCACCGACCTCGCCGAGCACCGCCTGGCGTACTGGCGCGAGGCGCGTTCCGAGCTCGTCGGCGCCGGTGTCGCCCAGCTCCCGGAGGCCGATCAGGAGGCGTTGCGGCAGGCGCTGCCCGCGCTGCGCCAACTGCTGGCGAACCTGTCGGCCGACGAGCCGCCGGATCTGGAGGAGTCATGACCGAGGAACTCGCGGTGTGCTGCGAAGGCCTGCGCCACCGCTTCGGGGACACGGTGGCCGTCGACGGCGTGGACCTGCGCATCGTCTCGGGGGAGGTGTTCGGGCTGCTCGGCCCAAACGGGGCGGGCAAGACGACCACCATCCGCATGATCGCCACGCTGCTGCCCGCCGCGCCCGGCGCGATCGAGGTGTTCGGCGTCGACGTGAACCGCCGCAAGCTCGCCGCCCGCCGGTTGATCGGCTACGTGCCCCAGCAGCTCTCGGCCGACTCCGCGCTCACCGGCCGCGAGAACGTCGAGCTGTTCGCCCGGCTCTTCGACGTCCCGAGGGCGCAGCGGCGCGATGCGGTCGACGCGGCGCTGCGCTCGGTGGGCCTGGACGACGTCGCGGAGCGGACCGCGGCCACCTACTCCGGCGGCATGGTCCGCCGCCTGGAACTGGCCCAAGCGCTGGTCAGCGCGCCGAGGCTGCTGGTGCTGGACGAGCCGACGATCGGCCTGGACCCGATCGCCCGCGCGGGCGTGTGGGAGCGCATCGACGAGGTACGGGCGGCCACCGGGATGACGGTGCTGGTCACCACGCACTACATGGAGGAGGCCGACCGCCAGTGCGACCGGGTCGCGCTGATGCACCGCGGCCGGATCCACCGCGAAGGAACACCGCTGGAGCTGCGCACCGAGGTCGGGCCGGAGGCGACGCTGGAAGACGCCTTCCGCGCGGTGACCGGCGACGCGCTGGGCGAGAGCACGGGGGAGGGGATGCGCGATGTCCGTGCAGCACGCCGGGTCGCACGTCGTGTCGGTTGAGCCGCTGCGACGTGGACCGATCGGGCTGATGGCGTCCCGGATCGGGACGATGTGCCTGGTCGAGCTGCAGAAGCTGCGCCACGACCGCACCGAGCTGATCACCCGGGCCATCCAGCCCGCCCTGTGGCTGGTCATCTTCGGCGAGACGTTCAACCGCCTGCGGGTGATCCCGACCGGCGACGTGCCGTACCTGGACTACCTGGCACCGGGCATCCTGGCGCAGTCGGCGCTGTTCGTCGCGATCTTCTACGGCATCCAGATCATCTGGGAGCGCGACGCCGGGGTCCTGGCGAAACTGCTGGTCACCCCGACGCCTCGGGTGGCGATCGTGAGCGGCAAGGCCTTCGCAGCCGGCGTGCGCGCGCTCGCGCAGGCGCTGGTGGTGCTGGTGCTGGCCGCGCTGCTCGGGGTGTCGATGACGGCGAACCCGCTGCGGCTGCTGGGCGTGGTCGTGGCAGTGCTGCTGGGGTCGGCGTTCTTCTGCTGCCTGTCGATCACCATCGCCGGGCTGGTGCTCTCGCGGGACCGGCTGATGGGCATCGGGCAGGCGATCACCATGCCGCTGTTCTTCGGTTCCAACGCGCTGTACCCGGTGGAGCTGATGCCGGGCTGGCTGCAGGCGGTCAACCGGGTCAACCCGCTGGGCTACGAGGTGGACGCGCTGCGCGGACTGCTGCTCGGCCTGCCCGCGAACCTAATGCTGGACTTCGGCGTGCTGGTGGTGGCCGCCGTCGCGATGATCTGCGTCGCCTCGGCTCTGCTGGCCAGGCTCGCCCGCTAGAGCATCCGCTCCAGCACCATCCGCTGGCTGGACAGGACGTGCTGCTTGGCCACCTCGGCCGCCCGGTCGGCGTCGCCGGCGCTGATCGCGGCCTGGATGGCCTCGTGCTCGCGGCACACCCGCTCGGGCTCGAGGTTCATCCGGAACAGCCAGGCGAGCCTGCCGTGCAGCGGCTCGAGCATCGACGCCAGCAGGTCGTTGCCCGACAGGTCCACCAGCTTCTCGTGGAAGGCCTCGTTGGCGTTGGACATCTGATCTATGTCACCGGATTCGAGCGCCGCGCGGGACCGCTGCGCCAGTTCGGCCATCACCTCGACGTCACCGGGTTCGGCCCGCTCGGCGGCCAGGCGGGCGGCGTAGACCTCCAGCGCCTCGCGCACCTCGAACAGCTCCTTGGCCTGCTGGCGGTCGAGCCCGCGGACGAACACACCGCGGCGGCCGGGCGGCACGTCGACGAAGCCCTCGCTCTGCAGCATCCTGATCGCCTCGCGCACCGGAACTCGGGAAATCCCCAGCTCAACGGCGAGGTCCTGCTCGAAGATCCGGTCGCCGGGCAGCAGCCTGCCGGAGGCGATCCGGGCCTGCAGCTCCTGGCGCACCTGCTCGCGCAGGGGCACACGAGGCTCTGCGGCTCGTTCTCCGGTGACCGACACGGTGCCTCCTCGTCGCTGGCTGCCGCCCCACCCTAAGTCAGCGACCGGCCCGGGCGGCAGCCTTTCGCGATCAGATCCCGCGCTTCACGGCCCGAGTGCCCACCACCAGACCGATCGTGGCGAGCACGACGGCGGCGAGGCCACCGGCGAGCACCGACGGGTCCAGGAGCTGCCCGGAGAACAGCGCCCGGGCGGCGTCGGCGATGTGCGAGACCGGGTTGATCCGCGAGACCACCTGCAACCAGCCCGGCCCGGCATCCATCGGCAGCAGCACGCCGGACAGCAGCATCAGCGGGAACAGGACGAGCTGGGTGACCGCGTAGAACAGCTCCCCGCCGGGGTGCGCGGCGATGGCCAGCACGTAGGACAACGACCCCAGGCCCACGCCGAACACCAGCAGCAACGCCAGTCCGGCGAGGACGCCGACCGGGTGCAGCTGGAAGCCGAGCGGCACCGACAGCGCGATCAGCAGCACGGCCTGCACCAGCAGCAGGGCGAACTCCTTGAGGGTGCGCCCGACGAGCATCGCCGAGCGGTTCAGCGGGGTCACCAGCATCCGCTCCATCGAGCCGCTGCCCAGCTCGACCAGCAGGTTGTACCCGGCCATCATGGGCCCGAACAGGCACATCATCACCAGGATGCCGGGCACGAACCACTGCCACGGCGAGGCCTCGAAGCCCGGGGTGCCGGCCAGCAGCGGCCCGAACAGGAACAGGAACAGCAGCGGCTGCGCCATGCTGAACAGGATCGCCGTCGGCTCCCGCAGGCTCGGCGTGATCTCCCGCTGGAAAACCGTTGCGGTGTCGCGGAAGAAGGTCATCGGTCGGTCCTTTCCAGGGTGGGTGGTCATGACTGGGTCTCGCGCAGGCTTCGACCGGTGAGCGCGAGGAACACGTCGTCCAAGGTGGGGCGCGCGGTTTCGGCCGCGATGGCCTTGATCCCCCTGTCCTCCAGGGCGCGCAGGTACTCCGGCAGGGCGGCGTCGGCGCGCGGGACGCGGACGCGGATCGAGCGGTCCTCGACGGTCACCGCGTCGGTCATGCGCTCGGCCGTCTCGGCGGCTGCTGCCACGTCCGGCTGTGCGACGGTGATCGTGATGCGATCGCCGGCGAGGTCGGCTTTGAGCTGGCCGGGAGTGCCGTCGGCGATGACCCGGCCCTCGTCGACGACCACGACCCGCTCGGCCATGGTGTCGGCCTCGTCGAGGTAGTGGGTGGTGAACAGCAGCGTGGTGCGGTGCTCCTCGCGCAGCCGCAGCACGTGCTCCCAGATGTTGGCGCGGCTGTGCGGGTCCAGGCCGGTGGAGGGTTCGTCGAGGAACAGCAGTTCCGGCCGGTTCACCAGGCCCATCGCGATGTCCAGGCGGCGGCGCTGGCCGCCGGAGAGGGTGCCGGGCTTGCGGTCGGCCAGCGCGGTCAGGTCGAGCAGCTCCAGGACTTCGCCGGCGCGGTGCCGGGCGTCGTGGCGGGACATGCCGTAGCTGCGGCCCTGGGTGATCAGCTCGTCGCGGGCCCGGTAGTTCTCGCCGGCGCTGTTCTTCTGGCCGACGTAGCCGATGCGGGCGCGGACGGCCGCGGGCTCGGTGCGGATGTCGTGCCCGGCGACGGTGGCGGTGCCCGAGGTGGGCGGCAGCAGCGTGGTGAGCATCCGCAGGCTGGTCGACTTCCCCGCGCCGTTGGGGCCGAGGAAGGCCACCAGCTGGCCGGGTTCCACGTCGAGGTCCAGGCCGCGGACGGCCTCGACGGGGTGGCGCTTGACGGTGAACCGGCGGGTCAGACCGCGGGCACGGATCATCGACGACTCCTAGCTGGTCGATCGCCCGCCGAATGCGGGCACGACGAAGAAACCCCAGTTCAGGGGTGGTTTCGGGAGAGCTCGATCTTGCCCCGGGAGGGGGTTGCCGGTCAAACGTGAACATTGCGTTCATGTTTGCTCTGACCTGCGAAAACGCTGTTCGGCGGGGGCTCCGGAATGGCATCGGGATTCGGCGGATTCGCAGTTCAGCGGCGATCCGGGAGGAATCCGGGAGAAAATTCACTGTGAACCTCGGGTTTACAAGGTGTACTGTGAACCTCAGGTTTACAAGGAGGTCGGAAGATGGACGAGGTCGGGCGGTTGGTGCGGCGGTTGGCCGAGGCGGCGCCGGTCGAAGTGGTCGACCCGGGCGCCAAGCTCAGCGACGTCGGCGACGAGCAGGAGCGGCGGTTGCGCTCGCTGGGCAGGTTCCGGGCGGCGCTGGACGTCGAGGACCAGGTGGCGGAGGCCGCGATGCGGCAGACCGCGGAGGCGGCGGAGGAATCAGTGTGGCTGGGCGCGAGCTTGGCCGATCTGAGCGCGGTCACCGGGCGCACCCGGCAGGCGGCGCGCAAGCGCTGGCCGGAGCTCGGCGACGTGTACCGCCGCCGCAAGTGGCTCGGCAACCACGTCGAGGACATCTCCTACATGGCCGGGCTCCTGGCGTCCCACGCCGACGACCTGGTCCCCACCCGCGGCCACGGCACGTTCATGAAGCTGGTCCGCCGGCTCCGCGAAGGAATCCAGCGCTGCGAAGCCGATTTCGCCGCGGACGCCCGGTCCGACGAGCACCCGGCGGCCCGCTGGCGGGACCTGGACGACCTGGTCAACGTGACCCTGCGCGGAATCATCGAAACCGCGGGCAAACCGAAAACCCCGGAGGCGGACTTCGCCCTCCACGGGGCCACCGGAGTCCTCGGCTACTACGACCACGCCACCAAACCCGACGACGCCTGACCCGTCCCGCCGCCGTGCGAAGACGCAAATTCAATGGAAATCGGACGTCTGATTTCCATTGAATTTGCGGGAATCCCGACACGGCCTGGTGTGTCGGGGCCCGACACGCCGGTGGTGCACAGTTTCAATTGAAACTGCGGACTTCACCCGTGGCGGACCGCGGGTTCTGGGGGCCTGGTCGGGTTAGGGGGTCACGAGAAGACGGTGAGTCCGTAGATCAGGAAGACGAGGAGGTGCGCCGCTCCGTGAAGCGGGGTGACCTTCTTGCCCGCGAACGTCGTGACCGAGAGCAGGAGGGTGACGCCCAGCAGCGCCAGGTTGGTCGGATCCTCGGCGAGCACGACGGTTTGCCCGGTCAGCAGCCCGATGGTCAGCACTGCGGGGATCGTCAGGCCGACCGTCGACACCAGCGCGCCGTGGCAGAGGTTGCTCACGCGCTGGATCTCACCGGCGTGCGCGGCCCGGACGGCGGTGATCGTCTCGGGCAGGAACACGATCATGGCGATGAGGATGCCCGACAGCGCGACGGGAGCGCCGGCGCGATCGAGACCGTCGTCGAGCAGTGCGGCCATGTCGTGCGAGAGCAGCACGATGGGAAGAACGGTCATCACGAGGGTGACAGCCCGCAGGCCCACCTCCTTGCGGTGCTGCGACAGGACTTCGGCGATCGGCGGGCGCCTGACCTCCACGGCGTCGGACGTTCCGGTGACGCTGTGGCGCGGCGAGACCTCCTGGAAGTCCGCCCGCTGCCTTCCCATCTGCAAGTGGAGGAAGAAGGCGTACAGCAGCACGGTCAGCGCGATGATCGGGATCTCCTGCCCGCGGCCGTAGGCGCCGTCCGAGCCGATGAGGCCGGGCAGGACGAAGGCGAGGGTCGTGAGCACCACGAGCAGGGACAGGTACGAGGAGACCCCGGTGCGGTTGGGCTCGAGTGCACCGTGCCGCATGCCGCCGACGAGCAGGGCGATGCCGATGACGAGGTTCAGGATGATCAACACCGCCATCACGGAGTCGCGCGCGATGGTGAGGTGCTCCCCGGGGCCGAGCATCACCGCCGAGATCAGCACGACCTCGATCAGCACGATGGACAGCGTCAGCACGAGCGTGCCGTAGGGGTCGCCGAGGCGGTGCGCCAGGTGCTCCGCCTCAGCGACCACGCCGAAGGCGCAGACGATGATCACGGCGGTGATGCCGACGAGCACGCCGACCAGCAGCGGGCTCGGAAGATGTGCCGACAGGACCGGCTCAGCGGTGAGGACGGCGACGAAGGCACCCCAGCCCAGCGCGAGCCGGAAGAGCACGGCGGGGGTGATGACGTTCCGGAAGGTGGATGCTGTCCGCAAAGACGTGTGCCCGCAATCTGCTGGGCCGTCCCTGCTCGCGTTCTCGCTCACGGGTCGTCCCGCTCGCACCTTCTGCGCTCATCCTACCCGTCAGGAGCACATCGCCTCGGAGGTGTGGGGCACCTCCGAGGCGATGCGCCGGTCAGAGGTCGGCGAGGGCGGTGACGGGATTTTCCACGCAGTCGGCGAGGTAGCGGAGGAAACCCCCGGCCGTACCGCCATCGCAAACCCGGTGGTCGAAGGTCAGGGACAGCTGGGTGACCTTGCGGAGCGCCAGTTCGCCCTGGAAGGCCCAGGGCTTGTCGACGATGCGGCCGACGCCGAGGATCGCCGCCTCCGGGTGGTTGATGATCGGCGTCGAGCCGTCCACCCCGAACACGCCGTAGTTGTTGAGCGTGAAGGTGCCTCCGGTCAGGTGCTTCGGCCCCAGCTCTCCCTCGCGGGCCTGTTCGGTGCGCTGGGAGATCGCCTCGGCCAGTTGCGCGGTGGTCATCTCGTGCGCGTCGCGAACCACCGGAACCACCAGGCCGCGCGGGGTTTGGGCGGCGAAGCCGAGACCGATGCGGCTGTGCTGGACGATCTCGTTGCGGTCGGCGTCCACCGATGCGTTGAGCTCCGGGAACCGGCGCAGCCCGGCGACGCAGAACCGCGCGAGCAGCGCCAGCAGGCCGATGCCGCGCGGCTTGAGCACGTCGCGGGCTTCCAGGAGGAGGGTGGCGTCGACGTCCACCCACGTGCTGGCGTCGGGGATCTCCCGGCGGCTGCGGGTGAGCTTGTCGGCCACCGCACCGCGCAAACCCCGCAGCGGGACGCGGGTTTCGCCAGAGGGTTCGGTGACCGGCGGTTCCGGAACTCGGGCCGCCTCCACGTCGCGGCGCAAGATCACCCCGCCTGGACCAGATCCATCCACACTGGACAGATCCACGGCGTGCTGCTTCGCGAGCCGGCGCACGATCGGGGACAGCACGCGCGGAGCTCCAGCACTGCGCGCTGCACCGTTGGCCTGCGGCACCACGTGCACCGGCCGGATCCGGTTCCGGCGCCGCCGCTTCGCACCGCCGGTCCCGTAGCCGACGAGCACGTTGCCCGATCCGGCCCGCTCCTCGGTCCGGTGCTGCTCGTGCGGGGCGTCCGCGCCGGCGATCGTGGTCAGCGGGGACCCCACCGCGATCACGTCACCGGGCTCGCCGTGCAGCGCCTCGACGACACCGGCGTGCGGGCAGGGCACGTCCACGACCGCCTTGGCGGTCTCCACCTCGGCCACCACCTGGTCGGCTTCCACCCGGTCGCCGACCGCGACGTGCCAGCGGACGATCTCCGCCTCGGTCAACCCCTCGCCCAAGTCGGGCAGGGTGAACGCGGTTCCGCCCCTCCGCGATTCACAGTGGTGGTCGCGTTCGAGGGTGATCTTGCGTTCAGAGGTTTCCTGTGGCTGGGTTGCGTCACGGTCCCCTGGGGTGCGGTTGGGCGGGGTCGGCACTGCGCTGTTCACGCCGCTCCCTCCTGCAGTTCGAGCCACTTCGCGTCGGGCTGGTCGTCCCACTGCAGCCGCGCGAGCGCGTCCAGCACCCGGTCGACGTTCGGCAGGTGGCTGTGCTCGAGCTTCGGCGGCGGGTACGGGATGTCGAAACCGGATACGCGCAGCACCGGCGCGGCCAACGAGTGGAAGCAGCGCTCCTGCACCCGGGCCGCGATCTCCGCGGCCACGCCGGCGAATCCCTGCGCTTCCTGCACGACCACGCAGCGCCCGGTCTCGCGCACCGCGGCGGCGACCGTTTCGTCGTCGAACGGCACCAGGCTGCGCACGTCGACCACCTGGACGTCCCAGCCCTCCTCGGCGGCGGCTTCCGCGGACTCCATCGCCAGCGGGACGCCGGGGCCGTAGGCGATCAGCGTGGCGTCCCGGCCCGGTCGGCGGATCACGGCACGCCCGAGCGGCTCGGTCTCGACCGGCAGCTCGACGTCCTCCTTGGACCAGTAGAGCTTCTTCGGCTCCAGGAACACCACCGGATCCGGATCGGCGATCGCCTCGCGCAGCAGCGAGTACGCGTCCGCCGGGGTCGCCGGGGCGACCACCTTCAGGCCGGGGGTGTGCGCGTAGTAGGCCTCGCTGGAGTCGCAGTGGTGCTCCACGCCGCCGATGCCGCCCGCGAACGGAACCCGGATCACGATCGGCAGCGCGACCGCCCCGCGCGTCCGGTTCCGCATCTTCGCCACGTGCGAGACGACCTGCTCGAACGCCGGGAAGGCGAAGGCGTCGAACTGCATCTCCACCACCGGGCGGAACCCGGCCATGGCCATGCCCACCGCGAACCCGACGATGCCGGACTCGGCCAGCGGGGTGTCGAAGCAGCGGTCCTCGCCGAAGGCGTCCTGCACGCCGTCGGTGATCCGGAAGACCCCGCCGAGCTTGCCGACGTCCTCGCCGAAGACCACCACGTCGTCGTCCTCGGCGATGGCGTCGCGCAGCGCCGCGTTCAGCGCCTGCGCCATGCTGGTCGGTGCCATCACTGCGCCTCCTGTTCGGCTCGGAGCTGGGCGAGCTGCTCCTGCAGCTGCGGGGTCGGTTCGGCGTAGACGTGGCGGAAGAGGTCCTCCGGATCCGCGGTCGGCTCGACCTGCATCCGGCTGCGGACCTGGGCGGCGAACTCCTCGGCCTCCGCGGCGATCCGCTCGACGGCTGCGTCGTCGAGGTGCCCGCCCTCGCGCAGGTGGCGCTCGAGCCGGTCGATCGGGTCCCGCTGCTGCCACTGCTCGACCTCGGCCGCGTCGCGGTAGCGCCCGGCGTCATCGGCGTTGGTGTGCGCCTCCATGCGGTAGGTGTGCGCCTCGACCAGGAACGGCCCGCCGCCGGAGCGGGCGTGCGCTACGGCGGTGTCCAGCACTGACAGCACGGCCGCCGCGTCGTTGCCGTCCACCTGCTCGCTGCGGACGCCGTAGCCGATCCCCTTGTGCGCCAAGGAAGGCGCGACCGACTGCTTGGCCAGCGGCACGCTGATCGCATAGCCGTTGTTCTGCACCAGGAACACCACCGGGGCTTTGAACACGGCGGCGAAGTTGAGCGCCTCGTGGAAGTCGCCCTCGCTGGTCGCGCCGTCGCCGATCAGCGCCAGCGCAACGGTGTCGCGGCCCTTGCGGGCCTCCCCGTGCGCCAAGCCGACCGCGTGCAGGGTCTGGGTGGCCAGCGGGGTGCACTGCGGCGCGGTGCGGGTGCTCGGCACGTCGTAGCCGCAGTGCCAGTCACCGCGCAGCAGCGTGAGCACCTCGACCGGGTCGAGGCCGCGGGTCACCAGCGACACCGAGTCCCGGTAGGTCGGGAACAGCCAGTCCTGCGCGCCGATGCTCAGCGCAGCGCCGACCTGGCAGGCCTCCTGGCCGCGCGAGGACGGGTACACCGCGAGACGGCCCTGCTTGGTGAGCGTGGTGGCCTGGGCGTCGAACCTGCGGCCCACGACCATCGCCCGGTACGTGGCCAGCAGCCGGGACGGCTCCGGCACCGGGTAGTTCGGATCGGGCTGGTCCAGCATCCCCACCGGACTGCTCGACGGAAGCCATTCCACGGCCGACACCTCCATTGGACGACTGGCTTGAGATAGTCGGCCAGCCGAGCCATGTGATACAAGTCATCGGCGAGAACTCGCAACGAACGGCTTCAGGAGTACGTCATGGTGGACCAAGCGTCCGGTGAAAACGCTGTCCGGGGCGGGCGGGCCGGACGAACGGCACCGGCGCTGGACGACATCGACGCGCGCATCGTGGACGAGCTGGTCCGCGACGGCCGGATGTCCATCCGCACCCTGGCCGAGCAGGTCAACATCTCCCGCACCAACGCGCACAGCCGGGTGGACCGCCTGATCGGCAGCGGGGTGATCACCGGCTTCCACGCCCACGTCGAACCGACCAAGGCAGGACTCGGCACGGCGGCGCTCATCGGCCTGTCCATCGAGCAGGACACCTGGCGCGAGGTGTCCCGCCGCCTCGCCGAGATCGACTCCGTCGAGCACGTGGCGCTGGTGGCGGGGGAGTTCGACATCGTGGTGCGCGTGCGCACCGAGGACAACGTGACCCTGCGGAACCTGGTCTTCGACCACATCCAGTCGCTACCAGGAGTCCGCACCTGCCACACCTGGCTGATCTTCGACGAGTTCGAGCCCGAACGCAGGTGAATGCGGTGTTCCAGACCCACCTTGCGTGGCGGTGCGGGTGGCGGAACCTCAGACGCCGCCTGGCTGCGGGATCCCTTTTTTATGTATGCCAATACACGGCAAAAGGGCTGTCCTCGCCAGGCGACCTCTGAGAACCCGCGGCGGTGCCGGTTGCGAGGGTGGGCCATTCGCCTGGCGGCGAATCAAAGACGAAGATCAAGAGCTAGCCGTCGAAGACGGGCTCTGAGACCGTACGCCCCGTTAGGGGAGGGTGAGGTCGACGACCACCGGGGTGTGGTCGGAGGTTCCCTTGCCCTTGCGGGCTTCGCGGTCGACGTAGGCGTCGGTGACCGCTCCGGTGAACTGCTCGTTGCCGTAGACCAGGTCGATGCGCATGCCCTGGTTCTTGGGGAAGCGCAGCGCCCGGTAGTCCCAGTAGGTGAAGGGCACGTCGTACTTCAGGGCGCGCGGGTAGACCTCGGTCAGGCCGACCTCGCCGAGCGCGGTAAGCGCCTTGCGCTCCTCCTCGGTGATGTGCGTGCAGCCCTCGAACTCGGCGATGTCCCAGACGTCGGCGTCGGTCGGCGCGATGTTGAAGTCGCCGAGCACGGTCCAGGGGAGCTCGCCCAGCTCCTCGGCGGCCGTGGCGCGCAGCGCGTCGAGCCAGCGGAGCTTGTAGTCGTAGTGCGGGTGGCCGACCTCGCGGCCGTTGGGCACGTACACCGACCACACGCGCACGCCGCCGCAGGTGGCGCCGATCGCCCGCGGTTCCTGGGACTCGAACATCGCGCCGTCGGCCATGAAGCCGGGTTCGTCGAGCAGTCCGCGGCGCACGTCGTCGATGCCGACCTTGGACAGCACCGCGACCCCGTTCCAGCGCCCGGTGCCGTGCGCGGCGACCTCGTAGCCCAGTTCGCCGACCTCGTCGTAGGGGAACGCGTCCTCGGCGCACTTGAGCTCTTGCAGGCACAGCACGTCCGGCTCGGCGGTGCCCAGCCAGTCGATCAGCTTCGGCAACCGGGCCCCGACGGAGTTGACGTTCCAGCTCGCGATCCGCACGCCCGAACCTTCCCACACACCCCCGTCACCCCGGCGAACCACCCGTGGCGGAACGGACCTGCACCACAGTTTCAATTGAAACTGCGATCCCCCGGCGTGTCCGGCGCCCGACACGCCGAAGGGTGTGGACAGGTTCCGGGGTCCTGTGGAGAACTTCCGCAAATTCAATGGAAATTGGACATCCAAATTCCATTGAATTTGCGTCGGGAGCGGGGGACGGGGATCAGCGGGGGAGCCATTCGGGGTGGGAGGAGCCTCGGGGGACGAGGACCTGGCGGTAGTCGCCGGGGGTTTCGCTCATCGAGACCTGGTCGGTGACGCCCTGGTAGTGGCCCAGCGGGGTGTCCGCGGTGAAGGTCTCCGGGTCCAGGTAGGCGTGCTCCTCGCCGGTGCCGGCGATCGACCGGGCGTAGTCGCGGTCGAAGACGCCCATGCTCAAGATCCACAGCGCGGCGCGGGTCAGCGAGACGTGCACGCGGTAGCTGCCGCCTTCGGTGGCGCGGCGGATGAGGGCCTGTGCGGCGCCGAGGGCCATCAGCCAGGACACGATGTAGTCGTTGACCACCAGGATCGGCGGCAGCTGCGGGGTTTCGCCGTCGCCTTCGAGGTTCATCATGCCCACCACGCTGCCGGCGGACTGGTCGAACCCGACCCGACCGGCCCACGGTCCGGTGCGGCCGTTGAACGACGCCGTGACGTGGACGATGCCCGGTCGGGTCGCCGCGGCCTGCTCCGGCGAGAGGCCGATCTCCTCCAGGTATCCGGGGCGCCGGTTGGCGTAGAAGACGTCGGCGTCGGCGAGCAGCCGCTGGACCAGCTGCGGTCCACCGCCCCGGCGCGGATCCACTGTGGAGGATCGCGCGCCGACGTTGGCGGTGATGTAGGTCGTGTCGTGCTCGAGTTCGTTCGGCCGCCACAGGTTCAGCACGTCGGCGCCGTGCAGCGCCAACGCCCGCCCGGCGCCCGCGCCGGCGATCACGTGCCCCATGCCCAGCGCGCGGATGCCGTCCAGCGGCGCGCTGCCGCCCGGCCGGAACGGTTCGGGCTCGCTGTCGCCGATCTTGGTGATCTCGACCAGCGGCTGGTGGACCAGGGACTGCTGGTAGTGGGGTTCGGCGAACAGCTCGGCCGGGGTGCGCAGCATCGGCATCACCACGCCCGCCTCGACGCCGGCGTCCTCCAGGTCGCGGGCCCGCCACTGGGCGATGGCCTTGGCGACGGCGTCGGCGTCGTCGGGCACGCCGAGCAGCTTCTGGGTCGCGACCTTCAGCTTCGGGTAGGGGTTGAGCGGCATCACCCAGCGGTCGTCCGCCGTGCGGTAGAAGGCGAAGCCGAGGGCGTTGCTGGCGTTGGCCGGGCTGGCCGCGGGATAGCCGTTGAGCAGTTCCCACTTGCGGTCGTAGAACGGGCACAGCCGGTGCGGGGCGCGGCGCAGGTCCACCGCGATGTCCTGGCCGGGGCCGCCGCGCAGCTGCCAGATCTTGGCCATCGCCACCGACTTCGCGGCCAGCGCGATGCTGGCGGCGCCGCCGAGGCGCAGCGTGCTGGGCACCACCGGGTCGGCGCCGCGGAAGGTGATCCGCCCGCCGGCGTCCGCCGGGTCGAGGTCGACTCCGGCGAGCACTTCGGTCAGCTCGGCGAGCGGGTCGAACGCGTCATCGGTCGCGGGGTCGGCCACCGCGCTGGTGATCCGCTCGGTCAGCGACATGGTGCCTCCAGTGCACTTCGACGAACCAGGAGTCGTTATCCATGCTAACTAGACGCTGGTGCGGACGGCTCGACCGTTTCGCGGATCTCGGCGTGACCGCAGCGGTCACGGTCGGATGGCCGGCTCGCCCGCGTACTGGTAGCGCCACACGCCGTCGGAGCGGCGGTCGCGGCGGTCGTACTGCGCGCACGGCGACTCGCCGTCGCGCGGGGAGGGGAAGGTGAACTGGCCGATGGGTAAGTCCGCTTCCGGCGAGGGGATGATGAAGGACCGGCCGTCCTCCGGCCCGCCGATCAGTTCGGCGTGCACGTGCTGCTGCATGGATGCTCTCCCTGGCGTCGGCGCAACATCGCGTTTCTCGCCCAATAGGAACAAATGCGCTGGCCGTTGGTTCCAGGTTTCACCCGATCGTCTCAACTTGATGTGTCAGCAGGCGGTTTCGCGCCGCACGTCGATCGCGCTTGGTTAGCGGACGAACACTCCGGGTAGGCCGAGGACGTGGCTGAGGACGAGTTGGCGACGTACCGGCGCAAGCGGGATCTGCGGCGTTCCGGGGAGCCGAGCGGCGGTTCGCCCGGTGCTCAGCCGCGCTTCGCGGTGCAGCGGCACGAGGCCTCCACGCTGCACTACGACTTCCGGCTCGAGGTCGACGGCGTGCTCAAGTCGTGGGCGGTGCCGAAGGGGCCGTCGCTGGACCCGCGCGAGAAGCGGTTGGCCACGCAGACCGAGGACCACCCGCTGGACTACGCGGACTTCGAAGGCGAGATCCCGGAGGGCTACGGCGCGGGCACGGTGGTCGTCTGGGACACCGGCACCTACCGCAACGACACCGAGCGCGACGGCGAGCCGGTGCCGATGGCCGACGCGCTGGAGGCCGGGCACGTCAAGGTCTGGCTGAACGGGTCGAAGCTGTGCGGTGGTTTCGCCTTGACGCGCAGCGAGATCCGCGGGCGCGAGCAGTGGCTGCTGGTGAAGGTCGACGACGAGGGCGCCGACCGGCGGCGCAACCCGGTGAGCACCCAGCCCGAGTCGGTGGTCTCCGGGCGGACCAACGACGAGCTGCGGTGATCCGGGGTGACGGCGCAGCTGGAAGTCCAGGGACGGCGGTTCGAAGTGTCCAATCCGGACAAAGTCCTCTACCCGGATGCCGGCTACCGCAAGCAGGACGTGCTCGACTACTACCGCTCGGTCGCCGAGGCGATGGTCCCCCACACCAGCGGAAAACCGTTGACGCTGCGGCGGTTCCCGGACGGGATCGACGAAGGCGGGTTCTTCCAGAAGGAGGCCTCGGACCACTTCCCGGACTGGATCCGGGTGGTGTCCGTGCCGCAGCGCGGTGAGCGCGGAGTGGTGCACCACGTGGTCCTCGACGACCCGGCGACGCTGCTCTACCTGGCCGGCCAGGCCTGCCTGGAGTTCCACATCGGTCTCGCCACCGTGGACGACCTGGAACGGCCGGTGCTGGTGGTGCTCGACCTGGACCCGCCGGACGGGGTGTCGCTGACCGAGCTGCGCGAGGTGGTCCGCCGGATGTGCGAGCGGTTCCGCGATGCCGGGCTGGAACCGCACGTGCAGGCCACCGGCGGTCGAGGCTTCCACGTCGCCGCACCGCTGCGCGCCGAGCGCGAGTTCGACGAGGTCCGGGCCGACCTGCGCGAGCTGGCCGAGCGCGCGGTGCGCGACGAACCGGACCGGCTCACCGTCGAGCAGCGGAAGGACAAGCGCGGCGACCGGATCTTCCTGGACACCAACCGCAACGCCTACGGCCAGACCATGATCGCGCCCTACTCGCTGCGCGCCCGCCCCGGCGCCCCGGCCGCGACCCCGCTGGACCTCGACGAGATCAGCCGCGCGGAACCGCAGTCCTACGGCCTGGCGAACATGGCGCGTCGGCTGGCGCAGAAGAACGATCCGTGGGCGGGAATGCGGCCCGGTTGACACGGGTAGGCCTGATGAACAGGCCTTGAGGGGAGGGGCAGTGGACACCGAGATCACCCTCGTCGTCGACGGCGTCGAGCACCGGGTCACCGTCGACACCCGCACCACGGTGCTCGACGCGCTGCGGGAACGGCTCGGCATCACCGGTCCGAAGAAGGGCTGCGACCACGGCCAGTGCGGCGCGTGCACGCTGCTGCTCGACGACCGCCGGGTCAACAGCTGCCTGATGCTGGCGGTGGCCTACGACGGTGCGAACCTGCGCACCGCCGACGGCTTGACCGACGGCGACCTGCACCCGGTGCAGCGCTCGTTCATCGAGCACGACGCCTTCCAGTGCGGTTATTGCACGCCAGGGCAGGTGGTGTCGGCGGTGGGCATGTTGCACGAGATGCGCGAAGGCGAGCCGAGCGCGGTCACCGCCGACGGGGCGGAGCTGGCCGACGAGGTGCGCGAGCGGATGAGCGGGAACCTCTGCCGCTGCGGTGCTTACGCCAACATGGTTCCGGCCATCGTGGAGGTAGTGCAGCGATGAGGCCGTTCCGCTACCAGCGCGTTCCGGACGTCGACAGCGCCGTGAGCACGATCGCCGCCGCACCCGGCGCGGCCTTCCTGGCCGGGGGCACCAACCTGGTCGACCTGATGAAGCTGGAGGTCGAGGTCCCGGATCTGCTGGTCGACGTCCGGCAGCTGACCTCCGACTGGATCGAGCCGCGGCCGGACTTCGTGCGGATCGGCGCGGCCGTCACCAACAGCGCGCTGGCCGCCGACCCGGTGATCCGCCGCCGGTTCCCGGTGCTGTCGCAGGCAGTCCTGGCCGGTGCTTCCGGGCAGCTGCGCAACCTGGCCACGGCCGGCGGAAACCTGTTGCAGCGCACCAGATGCCCGTACTTCCAGGACATCAACACGCCGTGCAACAAGCGCGAACCGGGCACCGGCTGTTCGGCGCGGGAGGGATTCCACCGCGAACACGCCATCCTCGGCGCGTCCGAATCCTGCATCGCCACGCACCCCTCCGACATGGCCGTGGCGCTCGTCGCCCTCGACGCCGTGGTGAACACCGAGGGGCCGCGCGGGCCGCGATCGATTCCGCTGGTGGACCTGCACCGGCTGCCCGGCGACGCGCCGGAGCGGGACACGGTCCTGGAGCACGGCGAGCTGATCACCTCGATCGACGTCCCGAGCTCGGACCTCGCCGTCAACTCCCGGTACCGCAAGGCCCGCGACCGCGCGTCCTTCGCGTTCGCGCTGGTGTCGGTGGCGGCTGCCGTCGACGTCGCCGACGGGGCGGTGCGCGACGTCCGCCTAGCACTGGGCGGCGTCGCGCACAAGCCCTGGCGGGCCACCACCGCCGAAGCCGCGCTGCGCGGCGGTGCCGCGTCGGCTGATGCGTTCCGCCGTGCCGCCGACGCCGAACTCGACGCGGCACGCCCGCTGCCCGGCAACGAGTTCAAGGTCCCGTTGGCGCGCAACATGATCGTCGGTGTGCTGTCCGAGCTGTCGGGGGTGCCGGGATGACCGCGACGACCAGCATCATCGGTGCCCCGGTGGACCGGATCGAAGGGGGCGAGAAGGTCCGGGGCGCGGCGCTGTACGCGGCGGAGCACCCGGTCGACCAGCCGGTGTACGCCGTCCCGCTGCAGGCGGAGATCGCGCTCGGCCGGATCACCGGCATCGATCCCACCGAGGCGATGACCGAACCCGGGGTGATCGGGGTGCTCACCCACGAGAACGCCCCGAAGCTGGCCTCGAGGAGCGACGCGGAACTGGCCATCCTGCAGTCCCCGGACATCGCCTTCCACGGACAGCTCATCGGCGCGGTGCTCGCCGAGAGCATCGAGACCGCCCGACGGGCGGCGCAGCTGGTGCACATCGGCTACGAGCAGCGCGCGCACGACGTCGACCTGCACCCGGCGCGTTCGGACCTGGTCAAACCCGAACTCGTCAACGGCGGGTTCCAGACCGACACCGCGGAAGGCGACGTGGACGCCGCTCTGGCCAGCTCCGCGGTGGTGCACGACGCCGTCTACACCACGCCGCAGGAGCACAACAACCCGCTCGAACCGCACGCCACGATCGCGATCTGGACCGAAGGCGAGCTCACCCTCTACGACTCCACCCAGGGCGTGCACTGGGTGCGCGACAGCATCGCCGCGGTGTTCGGCCTGGACCAGCAGCGCATCCACGTGGTGTGCCCGCACGTGGGCGGCGGTTTCGGGTCGAAGGGACTGCCGCACGCGCACGTGGTGCTGGCCGCGATGGCCGCTCAGCAGGTCACCCCGCGCCCGGTGAAGCTGGTGATGACCAGGCAGCAGATGTTCACCGTCGTCGGCTACCGCACCGGCACCTTCCAGCGGATCAGGCTCGGCAGCGACGCCGCCGGGCGGTTGACCGCGATCAGCCACGACGCGGTGTCGCAGACCTCCCGGATCAAGGAGTTCGTCGAGCAGACCGCGGTGCCCACCCGCACCATGTACGCCGCTCCGAACCGCCGCACCACCCACCGGGTCGCCGAGCTCGACGTGCCGGTGCCGTCGTGGATGCGGGCTCCCGGCGAGTGCCCCGGCATGTTCGGCCTGGAGGTGGCGATGGACGAGATGGCCATCGCCTGCGGCCTGGACCCGGTGGAGTTCCGCATCCGCAACGAACCGGACACCGACCCGGCGACCGGCCGCGCCTTCTCCAGCCGGAACCTGGTCGCCTGCCTGCGCGAAGGCGCGCAGCGCTTCGGCTGGGCGCAGCGCGATCCCACCCCGCGCTCCGGCCGCGACGGCCGCTGGCTGGTGGGCACCGGGGTGGCCGCGTCGACCTACCCGGTGTTCTCCATGCCCGGAACGCGCGCCACCGTCCAAGCCCGACCGGACGGCCGCTACCGGGTCCTGATCGGCGCGGCCGACATCGGAACCGGCGCGTGGACGGCGCTGACCCAGATCGCGGCGGACGCGCTGGACGTGCCCATGTCCGAGGTGCAGCTGAGCATCGGCGACACCGACCTGCCCTACGCGTCCGGAGCCGGCGGCTCGACCGGGATCGGGTGCTGGGGCTCGGCGATCGTGGACGCCGCCCGCCGCCTGCGCGCGCAGCTGCCCAACGGGGAACCGATCCCGGACGAGGGCGTCGAGGTGACCGGGGCGATCCCGGACAACCCCTACGCCGGGCAGCTCGCGATGCACAGCTTCGGCGCCCAGTTCGCCGAGGTCAGGGTGCACGTCGACACCGGGGAGGTGCGGGTGCCGCGGATGCTGGGCGTCTTCGCGGCCGGCCGGATGATCAACGCCAAGACGGCCCGCTCCCAGCTGCTGGGCGGCATGACCATGGGTCTGTCCATGGCGCTGCACGAGCACAGCGTGGTGGACCCCCGCTACGGCCACGTGATCAACCACGACTTCGCCGAGTACCACATAGCGACCAACGCCGACGTCGGCGAGATCGAGATCCACTGCCTCGACGAGCACGACCCGTACGTGAACCCGATGGGTACCAAGGGAATCGGGGAGCTCGGCATCGTGGGAACGGCGGCGGCCATCGCCAACGCAACCCACCACGCCACCGGAACCAGGGTCAGGGACCTGCCGATAACCCTCGACAAATTCCTGACCTGATACCGCAGGTCAGTCCGCAGCGGCGAGGGCTTCGGCGGCGATGACGTGCAGCGGCCGGCCCAGAGCCGCGGCGGCTGCTGCTACGTCGTCGTGCTCGGGTTTGGTGCGGTAGGGGCCGTGTTTCAGGCGGATCGCGTGGCCTTCGACGGTGACCGTGGTGGTGCGGCGGGGGAGGGCTCGGCGGTCGACCTGGTGGCTGCGGATGCCGAGGCTGCCGGTTTCGGACAGGACCAGTTCGGTCAGGGCCGGTTCCCGGTGGGGGTGGCAGAGGACGTGCAGGACGTGGGCCGGGCGGGACTTCTTCGTCGTCGACGGGGTCGTCCACGCGTCGGCCGCGCCTGCCCGCAGGGCCCGGTCGATGACGTGGCCGAGGAGTTCGCCGGTGACGTCGTCCACATTGCACTCCAGGACCAGCATCGGCTCGGCCGGTTCGGCGGTCAGCGGGGTGCCGAGGGTTGCGGTGAGGACGTTGGGGCGCTGCGGGAACCGTCGGGTGCCGGCGCCGAAAGCGGTGTTCTGGACGGTCATCGCCGGTGGCGGGACGAACTCGGTCCCGATCGTGGTGAGCAGAGCAGCGCCAGTGGGGGTGACTGTTTCGCCGGGCAGGTCGGTGCCGACGACCGCTGCGCCGCGCAGCAGCTGGAGCGTTGCCGGAGCTGGGGCGGGCAGCACGCCGTGAGCGCAGCGGACTGTGCCGGTGCCCAGCGCCAACGGTGCGGAATGGACGGCTGTGACACCCAAAACGTGCAGCGCGGCGGCCACGCCGACGGTATCGACCACGGTGTCCAGACCGCCGATCTCGTGCAGGTGCACGTCATCGGGGTGCTGGCCGTGCAGCGCGCCCTCCACCTCGGCGATCGCGCGGACCGCCGCGGCGGCCAGCTCCGCGACGGGCTCGGGCCGGGCTCGGCGGACCCGGGCGATGAGTTCCGAGGCGTGGCGTTCGGTGCTGGTGTCGTCGACCTCCACCACGGCCTTGGTCGCTGCGATGCCGTTGACCTGGACCTGCTCGCTGCGCAGCCGCCAGCCCGCCAGTCCGGTCGATTCGACCGCGGCGCGCACGTCTTCCAACGGCGCGCCGAGGCCGAGCAGCGCGCCGAGCAGCATGTCACCGGACACCCCGGTGACCGGGTTGAGCCAGAGGATCATCGGTGTCCCGCCGCAGTGTGGGCCAGCCGGTGCGCGGCCATCGCCGCGCCGAAGCCGGAATCGATGTTGACCACGGTCAGGCCGGCCGCGCACGAGGTCAGCATGGCCAGCAGCGCCGTCACGCCCTCCAAGGCCGCGCCATATCCGGTCGACGTGGGCACCGCGATCACCGGGCACGCCACCAGGCCGCCGACCGCGCTGGCCAGCGCCCCCTCCATCCCGGCCACCACGATCACCGCGTCCGCCTGCGCCAGCTCCTCGCGGGCCGCCAGCAGCCGGTGGATGCCGGCCACACCGACGTCGCGCACGACGTGCGCGGTCAGCCCGATCGCCGCGCACACCGCTTCGGCCTCGGCGGCGACCGGCCAGTCCGAGGTGCCCGCGGTGGCGATGCACACCCGGAACGGGCGGGGCTGCGCCGGTCGGCACACCAGCAGGCGCGCGGTCTCGTCGTAGCTTCCACCGGGCACCTGGACCTGCGCTGCGACGTCGGCTTCCAAGCGGGTCACCAGCACCGGGCCGGTGCTGCGGGCGAGCAGTTCGGTGACGATCCCGGTGATCTCCGCAGGTCGCTTGCCGGGGGCGTAGACGACTTCGGGCAGCCCCTGCCGGGTTTCGCGGTCGGTGTCCACCCGCGCGTAGCCGAGGTCGGCGAACCCGGTCATGATGCGGTCCGGGTCGGCAGCAGCGGCAGCAGGGCGTTCATCCGTCCACTTCGGAACCCGCCCAGGTCGAGCGAGCAGAACTCGAACCCGGCCTCGCGCACGACCCGGTCCAGCTCGGCGTGCTGCGCCGCGGCGCGGTCGATGTCGCCGTCCGGCACCTCCAGCCGGGCAACAGTGCCGTGCGCGTGCGCGCGCACTCGGCAGACGCCGAAACCCAGCGCCTGCACGGCGGTCTCGGCGCGCTCGATGCGCCCGAGCACTTCCGGGGTCACGGGATCGCCGTAGGCGACGCGGGAGGCCAGGCAGGCAGCGGCGGGCTTGTCCGCGGTGGGAAGGCCGAGCTCGCGGCTGGCCCGGCGAACGGCTTCCTTGGTCAACCCGGCGTCCACCATCGGCGCGATGGCACCGCGCTGCGCGGCCGCTTGCTGGCCGGGGCGGTGGTCGCCGAGGTCGTCGAGGTTCGTGCCCAGCGCGATCCGCGCACCCAAGGCCGCGGCCCACGGCTCGACCGCGTCGTCCAGGGCGGAGTTGCAGTGGTAGCAGCGCTTTCCGTCGTGGGCCGCGTACTC